>CALMBF010000163.1 GCA_937860145.1 uncultured Geobacter sp. | reverse complement strand
CAACTATATACCCCTGGAGCGGTCAACGACCGCTTTCTTTCATATCATCTCCTTAGAAACAAGCGGAATCGGTTGAAATTGAAAAACTCCTGGGTCCTTCGTAATCGAAGGTCGAAGTGGCTTTGAGATGTCCACCCATAACGGTCTTCTGGCCGGGGTGAATATTCACATGGAGGTGATCGAGGAATTTCCAGATGATGAACAGCCCTCGCCCCCCGGCTTCCCCCTCATCCGGAAACGCTCCCTCTTGGTTGCGGGAGAGGAAGTCGATCACCATTTCCGGCGCCAGTGTTCCCCAGCCGTCGGCAATCTCCATGGCAAGGGTTTCCCCGTCAAAGGCGAAGCGGAAGAGTATCTTCTCACTGGGGGCTATGGCCCTCTCCTCGCCTTTGCGATACAGCTTGGTGCCGTCATCGCCCCTGGGGGCACCGTAGAGTGCGTTTTCGACCATTTCGTCCGCCAGGAGCGCCGCCCTCTGCCTGAGCAACTCCATCTCGAGGGATTCGCCGGTAACGGTACGTTCCACCGCCGCGATCAGCGCCTCTTTTTGCCGGGAAGAGTTCAGGGGGACCTCATGGATCCGGGTGCCTGGCCTCACACACTCCACCAAGTCCCAAGGAGATTTCGCCAGAAGCCTGTTAATGGCCTCCCGTTGGGACGATACATCCTTCAGATCGGCTCCTGACGGGGTAACCAGCAGGTGTCTGACCCGGTCTGCCGCAAGCTGCTGAAGCGGCGGCAACGAATCCGCCGCCAGGGTAATCAGCAGGATATCTGCGCCGGGATATAATTTTCTCAGGTGTGCAACCAATTCCGGCCGGGATCTAGGATAAAGCCTGCTTGAGATAATCACCAGGGGCGGAGTCAACTGTAGCGAAGCCATTTTCCCTTCGAAGTGAGTTTTGTCAGGGAGGGTATTGAGACAGAGCAATCGGGGAAGCCCCTCGAGCAAGGGCTGATAGGCGTCCTCGTCGGCCATGCTGTCAAACAGTGCGAGAATAACACCGCGATCCGCAGCGACACTCATGTACATCTCCTTTGTATCAGCTTCTTGGTGCCCTGGCGGCAACCAGAATGGTTACATCGTCTTCGAACGAATCGCTCCCGGTGAACAGCTCGGCCGACCGCCTGAGAAATTCCCGCAGTTCCGACGGCGAGTAGTCGCCAGCCTTGGCCAGAACCCCCTCCATCCGCCCATAGCCGAACTCCTCCCCCTCCGGGCCGGTGCACTCCACGATGCCGTCGCTATACAGGCACAGCGTATCGCCGGGATTGAACGGGCAGTCCAGTTCAGGATAGGAGCAGTTTGCCTCGAACCCGAGAGGGTATCCGGCCACATCCTGGATCATGTCCGGTTCTCCCCCCCGCCGATGGATCACATAGGGGAAATTGTGCCCGGCATTTGCCAGAACCATCCTGTCATTGGCAGGGTCGATAATGACGATCAGGCAGGTCATCAGCAGGGTCTGGCGGGCAGTGGCCAGAATGGCGTTGTTCATCCCGTACAGCAGCTCTGCCGGAGTCGTCACCCCTTTCCCTATGAGCGAATGCAGGCTGGCCTTGGCGGCGGTTGTCACCATTCCCGCCTGGACACCATGACCGCTGACGTCCGCAACGACGAGGCCCAGGCGACCATCGCCAAGGATGAAGTGATCGTAAAAATCGCCACCGATTTCGGAAGAAGTGATTACCCCGGCACTAATGCTTATATCGCCGGCAGCGAATTCGGACGGAGGAAGGAGATCCCTCTGGATCTTGCTTGCCCGGTCCACCTCTTCGGTGATTCTGGCACTGAGCAGTTGCAAGGTCTCAAGCAGTCTCGATTGATTTTGTGAAATGTTCATCATCAGATCGGAGACAGCCACGATTCCCTGGCAGTTGTCACCATCCACAACGGGAAAAGAATCCATTGCTAACCCCGGGTCTACCTCGAGCAAGCGAACCAGAGAGGAATTGATGTCAAGTCCCGGCTCTATGGTCAACTGATTCTCTGACAAAAGTACTCTGATTGGTTTTCTGCCGTAAAGGTCGACGGCAAAGGGACGACCCAAGTGCTCGAAAAAGAGCGATTTGCGGTTGATTGCGCCAAGATACCTGCCGCAATCATTTACCGGCAATGTAAGCAGGTTCTGTTCTCTCTGAAATAACTCCATCACCTCCTTCACCGGGGTGGTGGAATCTATTGCCGTGGTAGGGCGCATTATATCGCGCAGCGTCGGGATGACATGATGCAGATGATTCATTCTGTCCTCATGGTCTGTCATAACAGAAAAAACTCTGATCAGTATTGATCAGAAGAGTCTGACGGAAGCCAACCTAGCACCAACATGCTACATGGAGGTCTCATTAAAGTTAAGATCTGGTGACAATGGGGAGAGGGCTCGGATTGTAACAAAATGTTTTCCTGTTTGTGTCTATACCGTGCCGTTACAGGGGTATAGTCGTTTTCGAAAGGAGATTTTACCATGATGAAAACTATGAAGCGCGTTATGAAGGCACTGTCCGGAATGGGAATAGCTGTCGGACTTGTCGTGCTAGCGGCGTTTGCCTCTCCGGCGGCCAATGCTGCGACAGCAGAGATACGGGTCGGCGGCGACGTCTCTGCCTGCAACGGTTTTTTTGCTGTTGTCAGGGATGCCGTCCGGGACGACGCGGGGATCAACCTCGTCATAACACCCAGTTCCTCCTCCCAGGCGCTGCTGGACCTGGACAGCGGCATCATCGACATTGCCGCCACCGACCTGGCACTGGAGAACATCGTGACTGACCTGGAGAAAAAGGGGTATCTGATTGTTTCGGAAAACTTCCAGGCCCAGGGAATCGGCACGAATTCGATTCTGGTCTATCTCAACAAGGCCAACAAGGTACCGGCCCTCTCCCAGGAGCAGCTGCGCGGTATTTTCACCGGCAAAATCACCAACTGGAAACAGGTGGGGGGTGCGAACCAGAAGATCGTCGTTGTCTGGAGCAATGAAACCCCGGAACAGAACCAGCTGTTTTCACGGTATGTCATCGGGAACAGGCCGATTGTCAAGACGGCTGTCAAGGCAACGGACCCCCAGGAAATCATCGAGCGGATCGTCAACACCCCGGGGGGAATCGGCATTGCTTCCCATGCATACAAGAGTGCGCGAACACACAATCCGAAAACCCCTTTCGTCTCGTCGAAGGTGATTGCCATTACCAAGGGGGCGCCAACTGACCACTCCCGGAACGTGCTGGAAACTGTCAAGTCCTACGATTTCTAAAGGAGTCTGGTGGGGAGAACGACCGTATAACAGCTGAACATTGAACCACGACATGACAGAGCCGCGTGCCGTACCTGACCGGACACGCGGCTCTGCTGTTTTCAGAGGGGGAACACTTATCGTGAATGCAGGCCGTTACTCGGAAACCTGTTCAAGAACCAGCTTCAGATCGAATGCTTCACGGAACAGATCGCTCTTAGACGTTGCACCGTAGATCTCGACACTGAGATCGCCGCTCCCCTGCAGACGAAGAACAAGGCGGGACGGGGAGAGGATCGGCTCTGCAATGGTCACCAAGCCGGTACGGCTGCGGTCGAGACCGTCGGCCAGGCGGAGGATTCCTCCCAACCGGCAGACGAGCTGCCTGTCGGCTGATGAGAGGCGCATGAACAGCTCGTGCTTCTTCTTTGGAAGTGACTTGCGATGGTAGCGGGCAACATGTGCAATTAGCTCCCGCTCGCGAGGGGTGAAACCGAACAGGTCGGCATGGCGGATGAGGTGGTATGAATGTTTATGGTGGCTGGAGTAGTTGATGAAGTAGCCCACATCGTGAAGGATGGCCGCAGCCTCCAGAATGCGGCACTCACGTTCCCCCAGCTTGTATGGCCGGGAAACTGCCGAGAAAATTTCCCGGGAGAGCTTAGCAACCTGTAGAGCGTGGTGCCTGTCGAACTGGCATGATTCGGCAAAGCCGATGACGGAAGCCCGCCAGGAGCGGGGAGCATGCTCCTCCTGCAGCATGCCGTGCTTCTTCAGTCCTCGCAGTATCAGCCCTTCCCTGATCCCACGCTCATTAACCCTGAGGAGATTGGCCTGGCAGAACTCCAGAAGCTCATCAATTACCGTCACCCCGGCAACGATGATATCGGCACGATCAGGATTCAACCCGGGAACGGCCCGAAGCTCCTTGAGATTTTTTCGCTGCAGCATTGCCAGCAGGTGCACCACATCACTGCGGAGGATCTCGTAGCCATGGGCCGAGCCGTACGCCTCCTTGCGCCCAGCCAGGATCATGGCGGCAATCGAAGTGACCGTCCCCCCCGAGCCGATGACGGCATTGACAACCGGTTTATCCTGCAGGAAAGTCTCCTTGAAGGTTTTCCTGATGCGGCGGCGAAGACGGTTATATGCCTCTGCTCCCGGGGCATCTCCCTTAAGAAAGGTCTCCGACAGGTATACGGCCCCCAGTTCCAGGGAGTAGATTTCCTCCACATGCCTTCCGACTGTGGTCACCAGCTCCAGGCTGCCGCCACCGATATCGACCAGCAGATGCCTCCCCCCCTCAACGTCGAAATTGTTGAAGGCACTCAGGGAGGCGAGTTCGGCTTCCTCGTCACCACTGATTACTGAGACATCGAGCCCCGTTTGCTTGCTGATTTCGGCGACAAATTCCCTGCCGTTGGCGGCCTTGCGAACCGCACTGGTGGCAACCACCTCGATTGCCAGGACACTGTACCCGTCGATGATCTTTTTCTGGCGAAGCAGCGCTTCGATGGCGCGTTGACATGCTTCGGCGGACAAATTGCCGGTCTTGTTCAACCCTTCGCCGAGGCGAACCGTTGCCTTTTCATCGTCGAGCACCCTGAACTTGCCGGAGGCTTCGGCCTCCACGACAATACTGCGGATGGAGTTGGTGCCGATATCGATGGCCGCCAGGCGATTGGTGGTCACAGCAGCCCTCGTACCCGGTTGCCCAGTTCGTCCAGCGGATGTGTTCCCTGAAGCCGGGCAAAATCGGCAAAAAGCGCCCGGCGACGCTCACGGATGATTTTCTGGACCAGGTCCGCTCCTCCCCCAGCGCGTGTCATATCCCCGCTCAATCCGCTGAAGACATCAAGATCATGCATCTGACCCAGAACATCTTGATACTCCTTTACCGTTCCGTAGACCCCCTTGTAATCATCGCGGGCAAGCGGAGCGAGGAACTCCAACCGGTATCTGAAGCGCTTGACCGCAATACGCAGCCGATGCTGGGCAGCGATATTCTCCTCCACCAGAGCCTCGGGGAGAAGCTCAAGCAATGCACTCTCCCTTACCGAAACGGATTCCAGCAGGAAGTCAGCAACAGGTTGGAAAAGATTGTTGGCACTGGGATTGAAAATGCGAGGATTGCTGCAGATCTCATCTATCCGGCCGAGCAGTGCTCCCGGATCAATTTTTTTCAGCTCACGTTTGAGCTTTCGCTGCTCTTCACCCCGAGTCTCCTGCAGAACAGCAACAACATTCATGACAGCAGCAGCCGTTTCAGTACCGCCTTCTCGTGCCAGCGGCATAAAGAAGAGAAGCGCTTCGTCCGTATTTCGGATTGCTCCGAGCATGGAGGTCAGGCTCTTCAGCTCCTTGCTGATGGGGGAGAACTGCCGTTTCCTGAAACAGTGGGAAAAGAGGGTAATCCCCTCCCGCAGGCGGCGGCTTGAGACCCTCAGGTCATGGATGGCTTCCGCATCGAACGTTTCCCGGGCACGGGTCAGCCGCAGGAAAAAATCATCGCTGCGAGCACGCAGGTAATCCCGTGCCGCGAGCCAGGTCTGTGTGTCGGTCGTCACTCCCCTCATGGCTCACGAATCTCCTCATAGATAGCCGGCGTTTTCACCCTGCCGGTGCCGGCTCGTTTGCAACGGACTTTCGGCTTTTCTTCCTCGACATCGCCCTCGATAACGTTGTTGAGCAGGTCGTGCAACAGGCTGTCTATTTTTTTCAGATCCTTGATCCTACCCTTGGCGGGCTTCAATTTTAATCCGCGTGATTCCAGGATCCATGGGCGGGCCACGGACTTCAGTCTTCCCGGGCGCATTGCGAGCAGATATTCCAGCAGCGCCTCAATCTCCCCCTCCTTGCGGAGGATGAATCCTTCTGCAGTTTCCCTGACCTGTGCTCGCAGTGACTTGAGTTCGGCAACGATTTCCTGTTGCAGTTCTACGTGCCGCGTTTCCTTCCCCATTCCCACGCCTAGACCCCCAGAATATCCGTCACGCGATTGCTTATCTCCCTGGCCACCACGCCGATTGAGAGATTGCCGTTGACCGTAGAGAACCCGTACTCGGCCTGCATCAGGGCGAACTCCTTCTGGATGAGGCGCTGATAGCGGATGAAGCTGTCGAAGCTATCGCGGGACAAACCGAGATCCATCCCCGATTCCCAGTAGTCCAGCATGGCATTTTTGCGCAGATTACGCTCTACCAACTGGGCCGGACTCACCTTCAGATAAATGACCAAATCCGGGACGAGTGCCATGCCGTAAAGGGAACGCTCCCACCCCCGGTCTGCGCCCCGGACGATATCCCTGGCCATGAGAGTGTAGATGTAACGGTCCGCCAGGACGATGAAACCGGCCTTCAGCGCAGGGATAATCTGGTTTTCGAGTTGATCCGCAAAGTCGGTCGCATAGAAGAGGCTTCGGGTTATCTCTCCGAGGACATTTCCCTCTTTGGCTTCCCGCAACTCCTCCGAGACCAGGGTCGACCGGCGCAATCCCACATTAACCGTGGCATGCCCCTTGTTCTCCAGGTAGTCACGCAGTATCTCCATCTGGACCGAACGACCGGAGCCATCCGCCCCCTCCATGACTATCAGTCGACCGGTCAGCTCCCCCGGATTTACCCCCGGAATCCCTTCCCCGTAAAATTGCATGCTGTTACCCTATCCCTATTGTCCGTGAGCGATAGCGCGGCAAATCTATTTCAGCGGCAATGAGTTCCCGGACCCTCTGCTGCTGGGCCTCTATGGAAGCGGTGCCATCGATCTCTATGAACCCGTACCGTTTCTGCAGGGCAAGGTATTCATCGTAAATCTTCCCCTGGAAAATACGAAAACTTTCGTAGGGGTCGGCTGACAGTCCCAGATCCATCCCTGCTTCATGGTATTTGAGCTGCGGTCTGCCCCCAAGTATCCGCTCCAGGGCAACCTGAAGCGGAGTATTGAAAAAAAGTGTGATATCAGGGTGGCAAGCAAAGCCGTAAAGGTATTCCAGCCACGTCCGTGAGCAGCCCCGGACGGCATCGCGGGCAAAGGCCGTGTAGATGTAACGGTCGCAAAGAACCAGATAGCCGGCCTTGATGAGGGGAAGGATTTGCCGTTCATAGCGATCGGCAAAATCGGTACAGTGGATAAGACTGAAGGTCGTGGGGGTTAGCAGTTGTCGTTTTTTCCCCTTGCTGGTCGCCTTTTTGACAAGCAGTGACGAGTTCCACTCAGTGAAGAAAACCTTGAGCCCCTTCATCTCCAGCCAGCGTTTGAGCAGATAGATCTGGGTGGATTTTCCAGAACCATCAAGTCCTTCGACGGCAATCAGCCTACCCGGGTACTGTCCGCGATTCTGGCATAGTATCATGCATTAACCCGCTGCAGAGCTTTCCTAGCTTTTTTCAATCCCTTGCGCAGATCCTTCAGGCCAGCCTCGGCAAGCCCCTCCAGATGCTGCTCAGCCTTATGCACTACCTTGCCTGTCCGCTTGACTTTCTTGCCGGCTTTCCCTTCTACATCCTCCAGGGCCTCAATGAAACGGACCAAAGATTCCGTCAGCTTGCGGCCGGTCTTGCCGGACAGTTTCTCGCTGAAACGGTCCTTGGCACTTGTGGTCAGTTCCTGCACGCTGTGGCGCAATCCTTGAAGCGACTCACGCAGAGCGGCCACTTTTCGTTCCCGGGCTTCGGTATCGTTGGCGCTGAGCCGACGTGCCTGTTCGAGGATATCCGGGATTGCCTTGGGATTGATCCCCTTGATCGTCTTCAGTCCGCTCTCGCCAAGCTTTACTATCTTCTGGAAGGAATCATGGCCCAATTCAATTATGCGCACTGAAAGTACTTCGCCGATTCCCCTGATCTGCTGCAGCTCTTTCGCAGTGAGACTCATATGGTAACCTCCTCCTTGACGGTATGTTTCGTAGTCAGTAACCGCTCCAAAGCAGCACTGGTTCTGGAGATCGCCTTGCCGCCTCCGGTGATAAGGCCGGTCAATTCACCCCTGATATCAGAATGTCTAAGCGATATTTTCAGCGAAACCACACACCCCTTGGTAAGATTGCAGGGAGTGGGAAGATGGAGCAGCGTGCCGATCACCTTGCCAAGAGCCGGTTCATGGCCAATGATAACCAGTTCCCGTGCCACCCCGTTTGCCCTGAGGAGGTTTTCGAGAACGCCGGGATCCGGACCGGTTGCCAGATCGGGAGATATTCGGACTTCGCCATTGAAATGAAGAGTCTCGGCAAGGATTTCCGCCGTCTGCACGGCGCGGACCTTGGGACTTGTCACGATGACATCAGGGTCAATTCCCTGTTTCTTCAGGCAGGCGGCGACCTGACGAAATCTTTTTCGTCCCCGGCAGGTAAGATTGCGGTGCTCGTCTGTCAGTTCCGCTGAACGCTCCATAGCCTGGGCATGTCTGATAAAATATACCTTCAAGGTCATCCTCATGGAACCGGGATAGTAAAAAATTAGCCCACAACCTTTGTTTCCGCAATGTAAAAAACGGGAAAACAACCTTTTAATGCAAGATGTTACAGAGTTGTAACGAGATTTTAATTCACATTTAACGGCAGGATGAGCTCTGGGATATAACTGTAACAGAATTCAACCATTACACTGCCGGGAGGGGCGCATGAAGATACGATTTTGTGAACACAACAAAGGGACGGGAAAGGTTGCAAAAAAACTGAAAACAGACTATCCGGAGCTGAACATCAAGAGAAAAGATTGTCTGAATGATTGCAGTATTTGTAAAAAGGCCCCCTTTGCCCAAGTTCAGGGGAAGGTTGTAAAAGCCGATGATGGTGACGAACTGTACAAAAAAATCGTCGCCGAAATTGAGGCAGATTGACGTACCACATTGACAGGTTATCACTCTCCTTGCCGAGAGGAACATTTCCCTATAACGGTCAGATGTCCAGCTTTATTACATATCCGTCAAAATGACACCTGATGAGCTGGTAGCCGATTATTCCTGCTGCCGGAGCGACGATAAGCCATGCCAAAAGCGCCTTGAACGTGACTAAGACAATCAGGTTGACCGCGCCGGCCATCTCGCCATGAGACAGATTATGAAGGACGTTGCTGGGAATCTTTGTCCCCCAGGGAAAGAGCCAGATTCCCAGTTTGCAGAACGGCAGAAGCAGGATGATCTGGAGTGGATAGCAGAGATAGTTGACTGCCTGCAGTGCGAATTGATTAAGTCTCAGCCTGCGGGCCGTGATGGCACAGAGCACGGTTGTCCCCCAGAGAAGCGGCATGACCCCCATGGCTACACCGACGGAGAGGGTCAGGGCAAGGCTGTGGGGATCCATCCCGGAACAGGCGACAGATCGCAGGCGACGAGCGAGTGCTGCAACTCGCCTCGGGAACGGTGTGACATGACACCGTTGGAGTAGCTCTGTCCGAGTCATATTCGGTCCCGATGGACGTGAAAACTGAGGATGGCGCCGGTCACCGTGCTTCTGCCGGTATACAGGAAAATCACCAGCCAGATCGCCTGCAGAAAAAGCAGCAGTTCCGGCCTCCAGATGCTCTCCAAGCCGGCAGCCAGGTCAGGAATAGTCTGCGACTCCCCCCTGAAAAACCAGGCCGCGCACAAGGCATAGAGAAGTCCGACTATGCCCATGAACTGATACGTCGAAAAATTTCCCCCGCCACGGTGGTCAGCCCGCATGGTTTCGGAAAGAATGCGCCATACCTGGGTAGAGACGGTGGCAAGGAGAAAAGCGGCGGTCTGGTGGGAAGAGAGAAAAAGCCAGGTGGCCACCAGGCCACTGCTGCTGCAGACAAGCGCCGTGATCGCCTGTATCGGAATGACTTCGGTCGCCTCCATCCCCCCGGCATAGGTGATCTTCTTGGTCTGCCCGTGGAAAACGAAACAGTGCCCGGCAAAAAGACGCCTAACCATGGCTGAGCAAGAATGGAGGGGCTTGCCGTAACAGCAGCCAAAACTTATGCAGGCTAGCCGTCCCAACCCCTCCCCGAAAGCATAGGCAATGGCAATGGCAGTGTAGGCGCCCATCACCGTAATATGGAAGTTGAACAGGAAGCCGGCGGTACGGTTCAGGAGCATTGTGACGGGAGGGGTAACAAGGATGCCGACAAACACAGCTCCACCCACCGTGAACGTATCCGTCTTCTTTTCCACCAGCTTGGCCACCAGCCGCGAGGCCGGCACGCAACAGCAGAGCAGTGACGTGACCAGCATGGCCGTCCCGAGGGATGAAACTCCCAATGCCCCCAACAGTACCAGAAGCACGGCAACCGCGACCAGATAGGCATTGGCGGTCAGAAGCCCGTACCAGGTAAAGTTGACCCCATGCCAGTCGCCCGCCCCCCTTTTCATTGCCGGTACGGTGGCCAGGATTTGCCACCTCTCCGCGGGAAGGAAGATGACCCCCCAGGACAGGTAGAGAAGTAGCACCAGTGCAAATGTCGCGAGAAAAATAAGATCCACGTTCATCCCTCCTGCATGCAGAGTCCACTACTTGCCAATAACCCATTCAGCAGGCCGCCATTGCGATCAGCGACCGCACCCTGACGTCCGTCTCCACCAGCGGCCGTTTGAATCCTTCGGTAAAGCGGCTCTCAACGCCGCTCCGGTCCATGTTCGCCAGGATGTCTGCGGCAAAACGTACCCGCCCCTTTTGGAATATGAGAATGTCTGTACTGCTGCCGGGGCGGAAGAGGCTCTTCGGCTGCCCTTTGGCCAGGAAAATTCCCTTCTCCAGCGGTCGCGGCTCGTCATAGCCGACATCGCTGTATGCCTGGACAATATCGCCGATCATCAGGGCTACCACCTCGACCATCGCAACCAGGCCGACGCCGGTTCCTCCGGGGACATCGGTATCTATGACCGTCACTACCCGCCTGTTCTTGGAATAGGGGGTAGCAATGCTGACCACGGCCCCGGGGTTGCAGGAGTGGAAATCGCCGTCGATCGCATAGAAATCGATCACCTTCCCGGCGACCGGAGTATGGTTGTAGTGGTACTTGTCGGGCGTAAGTCGGAACACGGCGAAATCCCCGCCATTGAAGTCCTTGTGCCACACGCTCCAGCCACCGAGCAACTCCTCGAAGGAAAAGAATTTCTCCTTCAGGAAGATCATTGACGACTCCTTGAAGGAACCGACCAGTACCCTGGCATCGGCAGGCGACACTACTGCATCGGATTCTGCAGGCATTGGCCGGCAGTCGAGGTAGCGTATCCGTCGTTCAAAGACCTTTCGCGCCGTATCCAGGCTTTCCGGCGGGTCGAGACACTCGGCGAGATCGATGCCACAACCGGACAAGAACTTCCTCTTAGCCAGGAGGGGACGGTCGAAGTTGACCAGCCCGAGAACGTATGTGGACCAGCTGCTGGTCAGCAGCCGGAAGAGAATCGGGCTGTTTTCCCTCACCCCATGGTACAGAAGCCTGACCATCCGGTCCCCGAACAGCCGTTCGGTAACAATCCGACCGCTGTCCCGTTCGATGTATTGATGCTGCATCACGCCCATGACTCCTTTTCTACAGGCAGCTTTTGATGTCGGGTTCAGAGTGGGTGTGGCTCTCCCGGCCCGATTCCGACTCTTCATGGTGAACCTTCAACAGGATCAGATTCATCACCGTTTGCAGGTCAGGGACATTAGCCCGTTCCTGCATGATGTCCTCGCTTATCCCGGACAGAAAACTTGCGGTATCCATCCCCCTGAGGGTGTGGCGCAACGCCTGGCGCATTTGGTCATCCTGTCTCGCCGCCCGCTCCAGCCGAGAGTATTCTCCGGCCAGGATGTCCAGCGACTCTTCCAGGTGGTTCCTTCTCAGGGTATTCCGGTAGTATCGTTCCGCCTCGGTGTTGAACTCCCTGGCACTCAGCCCGAGTGGAGAGGCGCCTCCCGTTCCGGTCATAATCCCCTCCTGAAGGCGCCCTGCGACGGAGAAGAGCCGCGGTTCAACCAGCCGAAGTTCCAGGTTGCGCAGGGTCTCCTCCAGGGACATCATTTCGACCAGGTCCGCCCCGTCCTCGCGAATCACCTGCAACAATGCCCGACGGTACTCATGGACCGGTACCCGCAGATATCCCGGGTAACGTTTGCTGGCACGAACACCGCCGGTTTTTTTCACAATTCTGTCGAGCACCATATTGCCCGTACCCTTGCGGACAAAAAAAGTAGGAATACCGATGGCTGCGGCAAAAAAGATCTGCCGCCGTTCGCTCTCTACCTGGGGGCTGTCGGGAATAGCGCCGTGGTCCAGACCGTTAGCCATGAACTTGAAGGCCAGGGCCGTGATCAGGGTCTGCAGGTCGGCAGCCCGCCCCAAGTCCTCCTCGAACTCGGCAAACAAGCTGTAGTGCCGCCCCTCGAATCCGGAAAAACCCATTTTGGCGAACTCGCGCTGCTTGTAGAGAAGGTAAACCGACATCTGTTCATCAAAGACCCCCATGTCCGCCAGGTCCCGCCGTAGCCGGTCGGTATTGCCCGTAACGCCATCCAGCGCAGGGCTCCTGTCGGTGGAGAGGAGGCAGACCAGGTAATCCACCAGGCGGTAATCGGGAACATAGTCCCCCTTGAGCCCGAACAGCGTGGAGATCAGTCGGTCCAGAGGCTGGGGTCCGAAGGGGGTGACCGGCTGACCGAAGACGGAGAGGGCGGCCTTTTTCCGCCACCGGCGCCAGATCATGCGCAGATGGGTGTAATCCAGCTCATGGGGAAGGAAACCAAGCGCCTTTTCCGGGTGGAAATCGGTGAACGCCAGACGGAATGGGGCGGCGGTGTAGCTGCCGACAAAGAGGGGCAGGAAGTGCTCCGTGATCTTGATGGCCAGGTCACCGAGATGTTTCTCGTGGCGTGGGGTAAAGCCGGTTCCGCCGGCAGCAAGCGCTCCAGTAAGTCGCCGGCTGCCGATGCTAAGATGGGTTCCGTTGTTGGCGAGACTGACGTTGGAGACATTGGGGAGGGTCACGAGGTTGTTGACGATGATGCCGGAATCGCGCAATTTGGCAACGGCGTTGAGTTGGCTGCGGGATAGGACTTGGTGGCAGAGCTGCATGTAGCGGAACTTGTCTTCACCCCGGTCCCACCCTGAAAGGCAGGGGCTCATGAACAGTTCCCGGTAGAAGCTGTCGGCAACATGGTCATTCAGTTCCTTCTGACGAACCGGCGGGTGGGGTGCGAAGTAAACCATCGCCTTCTGCCCCAACTCGTCGAGTCCGAAGGCCTGGTTAGCATAGAGTATCAGTAGCTGGGTCATGAGGAAGCGGATCGCAGTCTCACGGGCAATCGCCGCCCCCATCCCCTCTGCCGGCGTAAGGGGAACAACATTGAAGGAAAAGGTCTCCGGCGACGTATTGTCGTTGAGGAAATGCCCCATCAGGCGGATACCGGTTTTCCTGATGGCCGGATGCAGTTGCTGCTGTGAGCCGAGCAGGTCCGCCAGTGCCAGCTTGATCAGGTAACTGATCGGCAGGCGGAGCATCTCCTCGCCATCTTCATGAAAGATGAAGCGGGCCACGTCGGCCCGTTTCCCGGCCGATGGATTCTTCTTGTCCAGCAGCAGGTCATGATCGAAAACCTGGCGTGCAAAACTGGAGAGATTCCTGCTGCGGAAGCGTACCCAGCTGTTTTCCCAGACCCGGGACGGATTGTCGGCCAGAAAACGTTCCAGATCGGCCACTACCCTGCGGGGGGTCTCACCGGAAGCGGCCCGTTTCACAATATTGGCAAAGTAGTTGGAGGTCTCGATGAACAACGGCAGATCGACAGCACCCTTCTCCCCCTCGACAACGGCCTGCAGCTCGCTCTCGGAACCGGCCGTCACATCGCAGAAAGAAAAGGGGAGCGTAGCGGCGAGCCGCTCGGCCGAGGTGAAGCAGACCCCGAGCATTTCGAGCATCTCCCTGGGTGTGTCCTGCGACGATAAAGGCGCTGCTCTCTCGGCCTCGCGAATGGAAGAAACAACACCCTTGACGCTTGAAATTGCCACGTCACATCTCCTTAGTTACCGCTGTCGCATGGACAGAGTAGTTCTGTTTCCTGTCAGTGCTCTCCTGGCGGCAAACCACTATTGCATTGCCGTCCCTGTTGACCCAGCGGCGAATGCTTTTGTTCCGGTCAGAGAAGTCCACAACCTTGCAGGGGAATTTCCGCCCACCCACCACGCAGTCAGTATTGGCAACAAGACGGTACTCTCGGTTGACCACAGCCAGATTTTCCACGTCGAGGATCCTCAGTGTCACCGGCACCTTTCCGGGAAAATCGATGAACGCCTCAGGACATTCCATCGTAGTGTAGTCATAACTGCTGCGGGGGATATTGACATGCCGCGTCACTCCGTCCTCCCTGACGGAGAAACGGAATACCCCGCCCTGCAGTGATCCCTCATTCTCTATCTTAGAGCCGTTCTCTTCCCCCTTGCGCGAATAGCTGACTAGCACCCCATCGCGCAACACCCCCTTCTCACTAGTCGTCAGATGGTATCCGAACCAGAGCAGGGACGCATTCACTCGCGCCTTCGTCTCGAAGCTGACCCAGGTGTGCCCGTTCTCTTCGCTCAGATGCTGGCTGGTCGTCGCATCGCCGATGGAGATCCCGAGGGAGGAGACCTTGTAGGTTGTCACCGTTCTGGCCGGGGCTCCTGCAAAACAGAGGAACAGCGGCAGCAGCGACAGCAGGGCAGTTGTTAGAACGCAGCAGCGGGAAACCTTGCGGATTAGTGCGATAATGACATGTAATGCCATGGTAACGAGGCTCCCGCTGATCAGACGGCAACAGAATGATTATCGGCGATGAAATTGAGCAGACTCTGGATCATCTCGCCGTCAACCGTCGGATCGATATGGGGTATTTTGCTCTGTCCCCCCAGCTTGCCCCGCACCTCCCGGGACCACTGGTAGATCAGCTCTTCGTCAACCGTATAGATCTTCGGCTCCTCAATCCGCTCCTGGTTCCTGAACGTGCTGTAGTCGGCATTTAACATCCTCAGACGACTGTCGAGATAATGGCCGAGCCTCCCCGGAGCTATGGGCCGTTCGCCGCCAACGGCGAGCACCCAGACATGCCGCCGGGCGGCAATGTCGGGACCGACGAGAAACTCCTTGATCTCCACGCCGTCCATTTCGTTCAGGGATGCAATGGCCTCTTCCACCTCTTCTTGGGTCACCTTCTCCTCAAAGCGGTCGAGGAATCTGTCCCGGCCGGTAAATTCGATCATCATCGGCTCCAGGGAGACAAAGCGGACAGTGTCGCCGATGTGATAGCGCCACAGACCCGCACAGGTTGAGAGGATGACCGCATAGCGCTCGCCGGCAACTACCTCTTCAAGTGGTATCGCCCGGGCCGAGGGGGAGGGAAAACCTTTCTCGTCCAGCTCTGCGAACGGCACGAATTCGAAAAAGACCCCGTAATAGGGGGTGAAGCGCATATGGCTCTCTCCCAACAGTTGGAACGCCATGAACGCTTCTGATGACGGCAGAAGTTCCAAGAAATGGGGCGGACGGTCACTGAAGAGAGTGGTGAATTCCCGCCGGTAGGGCTTGAGGCTGGTGCCGCCGTGAATGATGAGCTCCAATTCGGGAAGAAGGTCGCACATATCGCCGCCCCCTAACTCCCGGCAGCGGTTCAGAAGGAGGAGAATCCAGGGGGGGACGCCGGATATCCCCCTGATGTCGGGATTCGAAAGCAGCAGGCGTGCCATGGCGTCGAGCTTCTGCTCCCAGGGGAGGGAGGCAACAGCCAATGACGGAGCAATGAAGGGCTTGAGAAGTGTTGGCGCATGGGAAAGAGTGATTGCACTCATGTCGCCACTCAGCACCCCCTCACCCATCCTGGTGAGCTCGGTGCTCCCCGACATATAGAGGAGTTTTCCCCCGAGCAGCCTGCTTCCTGGATTGCGGGCCAGGTAGGCTGCCGTCAGGTCAAAGGCTGCCCGCTTGTTGGCAGCGAACATCTCCCGTGAAAAGGGGATATATTTTGTCGGTGCCGTTGTTCCGGAGGTTTCGCAGAAAAAGGGGATTGTCCCCGGCCAGGTGACATCCTGAAGCTGCAGCATGCCGCGTCCTTCCTGGCGGTGGTAGTGGTGGTTGAAATATTCACGCCAGTAGTCGGCATAGCTCCTGATCGGCACCTGCTGTCGGTAGCGTTCGTAGGCACGGCGGAAGGGGAGACCCGTCAGGCCGGCAAAACCATGGTCCATGCCGAAGCGCGTCCCTGCCCCTCGCTCCAGCAGCTGCATGAAAAGCTTCTCCTGTTCTTGCAGGGGCTTGAGCCTTTCCCAGCGGGTGGTGAAAAATGTCGACCCTTTCGAGATGAGCGGTGCACTCTTGTGCATGACGGTATGAATCATCTGCAGTCTCCCTTTCCCTTATATTGCGGCAAACATCTTCGGCCCGAGCAGTCGCGAGTACCAGGAGGCGAGATGGCTGTTGTACTGCTCGTGATGGAAGATAAGGGATGCATGGGCAACCGGGTCGGCGGCATTGCCGGATGACACTCGGCTACATTTCCCCTTGGGGAGCAGGCCGAGAAACCGGTTGCTGTCACGGCAGAGTGCCAGGGTGGGTGACGTCGGGACCAGCAGGTTCTCCTCGGTCTCTGCGAGGAGAACGAGGGCTGGGCCGGAGAACAGACATTCATCCCCGGTGAGGGCGAATGACTGCAGGGCCAGAACCCGTTCGTATCCCCCCAGAAACGGGGTTTTTTCGATCGTGTTCATTATCTTGTTCTTGATGGCCAGATGGCGCCCCCCCAACTGCCGGTTTTCCGCGCCAATGCCGAACAGCCCGCTGAAACAGCGCCGTGCTCTCTCGATCTGCCTCTCAATATCTGCGCTGTCCGAACTTCTGGCACTGAGAATCCGCCGTAGATTGCTCTCCAGCATCCTGACGCCGCCGCTCCGCTCCCCGGCAGGACGGACGAGATCTTCAGTGCAGAGTACGGGGCTCACCATGGCAACCCCCCTGATTCCTGAAACTATCGCCGCGGAGCTGTTTCTGATGAATCTGGCGATCAGCCCCGCACCGAAGCTGATTCCCAAGAGGACAGGGCGCTCCCCCCGGAGATTGATATCTTCGACAAGATCCGCCAGTTGAGCAAAAAAAAGAGTTTCAGAAAAGCCGTTGCGGGGATAGTTGATGTAGTAGATGGAGCCGAATTCCCTCAGGAGCGGACGCTGGAATTCGACAACTTCCGTGGCGTCGGGCACGAATCCACCGACAACGATCGTCGGCATGACGCCGCTGCCCCGCTCCCGGTATATGCTGCTGCGCACGGCATGGATGCTTTCGCTCACCGGGGCAGCTGAAAATTCCCGGCCGCGCCGCTGAGGCTGATATGGCTTGAGAGACAGATGACGGAACATTGCCGCTGCCTTGCCGGATGCCTTGAGAAGAACGGGGTGAGAGGCAATACTTCTTTCAACGAACGATAACGATGCCGATGTCATAGCTCCTCCTGTTTTTAATGGAAGAATGACAGAGCTTCGTTACATGTTCATTGCGACCGCGAAAATTATTTGCAAAATCAGCTTATTGACGCAGGTTAGTCTCCTGACGACTTGATTCTTTTGATATTTTCATCTCCGTAGTCATATAGTCATATGTCTGTAACATTGGAATGTTATGGTTCTATCAAGGAATATTAATTTTCAAGGATGATCCCATTTTTAATGAAAGCAATCATCATCGAAGACGAACGAGACCTGGCCGAACTGTTGGCCTTCAACCTAGAGAAAAATGGGTGGCAAACAGTTATTGCCCTTGACGGAAAGAGTGGATTGGAGGCGGTGACCACTGAACTCCCGGATTTGGTCATTCTGGACCTTATGCTGCCGGAGATGGACGGGATTGAGGTCTGTCGCAACCTGCGTCGCCAGGAGAAGACCACCGCCATTCCTGTCATCATAGTGACCGCTAAAGGGGAGGAGATCGACCGGGTGGTCGGATTCGAAGTCGGAGCGGACGATTACCTCGTCAAGCCATTTTCTTTCCGGGAATTGCTGCTACGTATCAATGCTATCCTCCGTCGCACCACCTCGGTCCAGCAGAAGGGAAAAGCATTGATTAGAGGAAGTCTTGCCTTAGATCTGGACCGGCACGTAGTTACGATCAAGGATGAGGAGATAAATCTTACCGTTACTGAATTTAAACTTCTCCAGAGTCTTGCGGAACGGACCGGCCGTATGCAGGGGAGGGAACAACTTCTTCGCGATGTCTGGGGTTACAACAGCAACGCTGATACTCGGACTGTTGACACCCACATTACTCGGCTGCGCAGCAAACTTGGTGATGCCGGTGAAATAATCCATACTGTAAGAGGATTCGGATATAAACTGGAGGTCGAATGAGGTTCTCGTTTCGCACCAAGCTGATGCTCTCCTATCTGTTACTCCTGTTTGTAATGAGTGTCGCCATTTATATTTATCTTAATCATTCGTTGCAAGAGTCTATCATAGGCTCCCTGCGGGAGAACCTTGCCAGTCAGGCTAGATTGGCGACAATGCTGGTAGGTCGAGAATTGCATGACCCGAAAATTGATGCTCCCCGCCTGGCGTCAGAGATAGGCCAAGCTCTTGCCGCCAGGGTGACAATCATAGCCCCTGAAGGTGAGGTAATCGGCGACTCAGGGGTAACAGTTGACCGTCTCATTGAACTGGAAAATCATTTGTGGCTCCCAGAGGTACAAGAAGCCCTGAAGAACGGACACGGCGCGGCTATCCGTTATTCGGCCACCCTGCGCACCGATATGCTTTATGTTGCCGTACTGTTCGACAGCAATGTACTGAAAGGGGGTGTTATACGTCTTGCTCTCCCCCTCACTGCCGTGAATAAAGCAATGACCGGCATGGACACCATTCTCGGAATCAGTCTTCTGCTCTCCTTGCTGCTTTTCCTGATATTCAGCAATATTCTTGCCCGACTCACCTCGTACCCATTACGTCAAGTTGCCACCATAGCCACGGAAATTGGCCAAGGGGATTTCCGCCGACGCCTGCCTGCAAAGTGGCACGACGAGATTGGTGATTTAGCAAGGATCATGAATGATATGGCTTCCCGATTAGAAGAACAGTTGACCAACCTTTCCGCTGAGCGTAACCGTCTGGACGCTATACTCACGGGCATGGGTGAAGGGCTGATGGTAACCGATATGGATGGCGCCATTACCTTAGTGAACCCTGCATTCCGCCAACTTTTTGCTGTCAACGAAGACGTAATCGGTCGACCTCTCAGTCACATTTCACGTCATCCGGCTCTTCACTTGTCATACCGGGCAGTGAGGGAAAATGGTAGTGAACTTCAGGAGGAGATGATTATTCAGGCGGGGGAGGAGAAGACGATCAGCACCCACTGGGTACCACTGGTGGGGGACAAGGGGGTAAATGGGGTCGTGGCCGTATTCCACGACATAAGTGATCTGAAGCGTCTGGAGAAGGTGCGCAAGGACTTTGTAGCTAATGTTTCCCACGAGCTGCGCACACCGGTAACCGTCATCAAAGGGTACGCCGAGACCCTCTTGGAGGGGGTATTGGCCGAAGACCCGGCCCGTGCCACACGTTTCGTCGAGATTATTCTCAACCATTCAGGTCGACTGACCGACCTGATCACCGATCTGCTCAGCCTGTCGGAACTGGAGTCGGCGGATTTCAACCTGCAACTGCAATTGGTAACCCTTGAGGGCACGATCCGCAGGGCCTTTGTTCTGTTAGAAGGGAAAGCTGAAGGGAAAACGATCACCTTTCTTCCCCCAGCGGGAGATCTCCCCAGCGTGATGGCAGATCTAGGGCGGCTTGAGCAGGTGCTGATTAATCTAGTTGACAATGCGGTAAAATTTACTCCGCCAGGGGGCAGTGTAACTGTAGGCGTCATAACTGAAGGTGAATACGTCCGTATTGCCGTGCGAGATACCGGCCCGGGCATCCCGGCTGACAGCATCCCTCGCCTGTTTGAACGTTTTTACCGTGTCGACGCCGGCCGCAGTCGGGATGAGGGGGGGACTGGCCTTGGTCTTGCTATCGTAAAACATATTGTCCAACTCCATGGTGGTACTGTCCGGGTGGAGAATAACAGCGACGGTCCAGGCGCTACCTTCAGCTTCACCTTAAAAAAAGGTTGAGGTTGTAAGATTTCAACCCAGGCTGTCCCGATTACCAGAACCATTTATTAGCGCAACGGTTATACATAGGCAAAGTACGTGATTATCAAACATCAAAGGTATCTGCAGATTTTACAAAACAATTTCCTCCCCGTAACACCCCTGCAACATGCACCGGTTATCCTTGCCGTACCATACACGAGAAAAGGAGAACACCATGAAACTCATTCCCATGGGGGAATACTACGTCTGGCACTGCGACTGGTGCGACAGCACCAATCACACCCTCTGGAGCCGGCTGGAGAGTGACGGCCTGTCCTGTGCCGCCTGCCACCACCATCCCGCCACTGCCGGCACGACGTCCACTGCCTTCCGCTACCCGGCGCACGGCCTGCTCCAGCCCGTTTCTTCAGGCATCGCCTGGTGACCGGCGGGAACCGGCCAAGGAGACCAGATGTTCCAGACCGAAGCAGTTGACCTTAAAATAACCCGTTTTTTCGAAGCCTTCGCCCGCATCCTCCTCTCCCTCCTCATCGTCGCCATTTTTGCCGCCATCCTGGCAGGGATCGGGTACACCTTCCACGATCTCCGTCTGCTGCTGCGCCTCGAATTCCACGATTTTTTCAAGACGATGCTGGTGGACACCCTGACCGTCCTGGCCATGGTGGAGGTCCTCCGCACCGCCCTGGCCTATTTCACCGAGGGGAGGGTGAAGGTCACCTACATCATCGACACGGTCATCGTCACGGTGCTGACGGAAGTCATGGCCTTCTGGTACCGGGATATGGAGTGGGAGCAGATCGCCATGGTCATCGCCCTGGTCCTCTCTCTGGCGGGGGTACGGATCGTGGCGGTGCGCTACTCGCCGCGTAAGGCGCGTGAGGAGCTGTAAAGATGTGGCGGAACTTTAGCAGAGTCGTAACAACGTTGTAACATCTCTCTGTTAGCATATAACCAACATAACGGAATTAAAATGAGGAGAACAGACATGCTGAAGAAAATTGTTTTACTTGCAGCCACGTTACTGACCATGGTGAGTCTGGCGAACGCCGAGACCCTCATCAACGGCGCGGGAGCCACCTTCCCCTATCCTCTCTACTCCAAGTGGTTCAGCGAGTACGCCAAGATCGACAAATCGGTCAAGTTCAACTACCAGTCCATCGGTTCCGGCGGCGGCGTTAAGCAGATCACTGCCCAGACCGTGGATTTCGGTGCCAGCGATGCGTTCCTGAGCGACAAGGAGCTCGCCGATGCCCCCGGCAAGCTGCTCCACATCCCGACGGTCATGGGCGCCGTCGTGGTCACCTACAACGTCCCCGGCGTACCCACCGGCCTGAAGCTGAAGGTCGAAGATGTAGCCGACATCTTCCTCGGCAAGATAACCAAGTGGAACGACCCGCGGATCGCCGACGACAACAAGGGTGTGGCACTCCCCGACAAGCCGATCGTTGTCGTGCACCGCTCCGATGGCAGCGGCACCACCAGCATCTTCACCGACTTCCTCTCCGGGGTGAGCGGTGAGTGGAAGAGCAAGGTCGGCCAGGGTAAATCGGTCAAGTGGCCGGTCGGTCTCGGCGGCAAGGGTAACGAGGGTGTTGCCGGCCAGATCAAGACCACCCAGTACACCATTGGCTACGTCGAGCTTGCCTATGCCTTCGAGAACAAACTCCCCTTTGCAACCCTGCGCAATACCAGCGGTCACTGGGTCGTACCCTCCATTAAAACCACCAGCGCCGCCGCAGCCGGAGCCGCCAAGCATATGCCGGCCGACTACCGGATCTCTCTGGTCAACCAGCCCGGCAAGGATGCCTACCCCATCGTCGGCTTCACCTGGCTCCTGGTCTACGAGAACCAGAAGGACAAGGCTGTGGGCAAGAAGCTAGTGGAATTCTTGAACTGGGAACTGAAGAAGGGGCAGAAAATGGCCAGCGCCCTACTCTACGCACCTCTGCCGGAAAACGTGGTGAAGATGGTGGAGAAAACCATCAAAACCATCAAGTAGGAAACGGATTCAACCACGAGCGCCCGGACTGTTTCAGTCCGGGCGCTTTTTCGCCCGGCGGAGTGTTACAACCATGCAACAGCAGGAATTGATTCTCGGGAACAAAACCATGACTAGTGAACAAACGCACACGGCAACAGTTGCCGCACCGGGACGGGCAGGGGACAAGAATTTCCGGAGACTGACAGCGTTCTTCGCCCTCTCCATCCTGGCAATCCTCCTCCTCATGATCTGGCAGATGA
>CALMBF010000162.1 GCA_937860145.1 uncultured Geobacter sp. | reverse complement strand
CCTGGAAGTGCTGGGGCACAGCCTGAATATCCTGCCGGCCACCGGCGGTGCCGTTGACAGGCGTGCCTCCATCTCTTCCGCAACGGCGAAGCAGTCGCTGGCAAGGAGCAGCTCCTTCCAGTCGAGGATGTCGCGGAAGCTGTCCACCCCCCTGTTTTCCGCCGCAACCGACAGGAGGAGGATCTCCCCTGCCAGCTGCCGGGCCCGGTCCATGGCGCTTTCCGGCGCGGTGATCCAGGCGACGGGGTCGAGCTCGGGGTGGTCGAGGAACGGTCCGCCGGGGAAAATCCGGCAGAAGGTGCCGGCCAGGCCGGCAAGCCCGGCCGAACCGGTAGCCACGCCGGTTTCCGCCAGGAGCAGCGGCAGGATTTCCGGGCACTGCCGTTGGAGGTAGTCATCGATGAGGTGCCGCTGGATCGTCAGCTGCATGGCATACAGGTTCAGCTCACCGGCGCTGACCGGCCGCCCCTCGGCGGAGAGGCGGGCCGCCACCTCCCGGAAAAACATGACCCGGGGCTTGCCGCTGTTGCGGATGTCGGCGTGAAGTTCGGACAGGGAGAGACGCTGCCAGGCTTTACGGCGGATCTGGATGGCATAGGGGAAATAGGCGTGCCTGCTATCGGTTCTGTACATGATACGCGCTCCGAACCCGGTGAGGAAAGATTGCCCCCGCTCCCGTCACGGATGGGATGAACGAATGATGCAGATTCTGTTGACGAAAGGCAACGGAAAGTTACAATAACTAAGATTTATTAATACAGCATCCACTCCCGCCGGCGCTGGCATACTCCCGAGGGTCCCATGCGCAACAGCCTGACCTACAAGATCATAACCATGACCTGCCTGGTCGTTCTCGCCACCATGCTCCTCTATGCCTATCTCAACATCCGGGAGGTGAAGAAACTCCTGCTGCGCGACACGATCAACAGCGCGGAGCGGCTGAGCGAGACCCTGATCAGGGCGACGAACCGGCAGATGATGCTCAACCACCGCAACGAGGCCTACCTGGTGATGGGTGATGCCTCCCGCCAGGAGGATGTGGAGGCAATCCGGCTGATAGACGGGACCGGAAAGATCGTCTTCTCGTCCATCCCCCGGGAAACCGGCACGGTCCTGGGGAAACGGTCGGAAATCTGCCTCACCTGCCATTCGGGCAGCAACCCCCTCTCGGAACTGGATTCCGTCGAGCGGAGCAGGATCTTCATTAATGATGCCGGCAAGAAGGTCCTCGGCCTTTCCAAGGCGATCTTCAACGAGGAGAAGTGCGCCACCGCCTCCTGCCACCCCCCGCCGTCGGAGGTCAGGATACTCGGGCTCCTCGATGTCGTCGTCTCCCTCGAAGGGATGCAGACCCAGCTCACCAAGTCCCGGACCTGGGTCATCTTTCTGGCCATGGCCCTTCTGCTCGTCATCTCCCTCCTGCTGGCAGTCTTCACCCAGAAGGTACTCAACCGTCCCATTCAGGACCTGTTGCAGCATACCCAGATGGTTGCCGACGGCAAGCTCGACACCACCATGCAGTTGACCTCCCGGGACGAACTGGGGGAGCTGGCCGCATCCTTCAACCGGATGACCGTCTCACTGAAAAAGGCCCACGACGAACTGGCCGAGTGGACCAGGACCCTCGAAGAGCGGGTCGAGGAGAGGACCCGGGAAAACCGGCAGATGCACGCCCAGCTGGCCCGTTCGGAGAAGCTCTCCTCCCTGGGGCAGATGGCCACGGGGATCGCCCACGAAATCAACAACCCCATGACCGGCATCCTGCTGTACGCCAACCTGATCACGGACGACCCCCGCTTTTCTCCCGGACTCAAGGACGACATGCATGTCATCATCAGTGAAACGGAGCGGTGCGCCAACATCGTGAAGCAGCTGCTGGACTTTGCCCGGGAGAACAAGCCGGAGAACTGCTGGAACTCCCTCAACACGATCATCGCAACGGCCCTCTCCCTCCTCGAGCACCAGGCCATTTTCCAGAACATCAACATCGAACGGCATTTCGCACCGGAACTCCCCGCCATCTTCAGCGACCCCTGGCAGCTGGAGCAGGTGTTCATCAACATCATCCTCAATGCAAGCCAGGCAATCACCGATGCGGGGAGCGTCGTCATAACCACGGGGCTGTGCGACGAGAACCGCTCCGTGTTCGCCGACATACGCGATAACGGCTGCGGCATACCGGAAGAGGAGCTCGACAGGATCTTCGACCCCTTCTTCACCACCAAGGACGAGGGGGGGACGGGGCTCGGTCTCTCCGTTTCCTACGGGATCGTCAACAATCACGGCGGGGAGATACAGGTGACCAGCGTGGTCGGCAGGGGGACGACGGTCTCCATCCGGTTGCCGATTTCGTACAATTCGTGACCGGTCGGGATACCGTGGAACAGGTCTCCGGGGATTGTCGGGAAGGGGAGGTCAGCCGGACAGGTAACCGCGGGAGGATATCCCCAGTTTCTTCATCAGGGTCTGGAAATTAGGTCTCTGCATGCCGGTCTCCTCGGCAGCCCTGGTTATGTTCCAGTTGTTCCTCTCCAGCGCCTGGAGCACGAAAGCCTTTTCCAGGGGCTCGGTCGCCCTGTCGCACAGTAGCCTCTTCGTCTCCTTGAGCTCCCCGAGGGTCAGGGGGACATACTGCCCCCTCGCACCGGCGGCACCATCCTCATGCTCCAGGAGCTCCAGGTCGCTCCGTACGATCTGGTCCCCCTCCGCCAGCACCACGCCCCGCTGGATGATGTTCTCCAGTTCCCGGACGTTACCGGGGAAATGGTACTGCTCGAGGGCAGCCATGGCATCGGCCGACAGGCCCCGCAGATCCTTGCCGACCTCTTCGGCGAACCGGCCGAGGAAATGGCAGGCAAGAATCGGGATATCTCCCTTGCGGTCCCGCAGGGGGGGAAGGTCTATAGGTATGATGTTCAGCCGGAAGAACAGGTCCTCGCGGAAACTCCCCTCCTGGACCATGGCCCGCAGCGGCCGGTTGGACGCGGCCACGAGCCGTATGTCAACGGGGACCGGCGTTGTCGCGCCGATCGGCGTCACCTCGCGCTGCTGCAGGACCCGGAGGAGCTTGGCCTGGGTCGTGAGACTGAGGCTGCTTATCTCGTCCAGGAAGAGGGTGCCGCCGTCCGCCACCTTGAAGAGGCCGGCCTTTGTCTGGATCGCGCCGGTGAACGACCCCTTGACATGGCCGAAGAGCTCGCTCTCCAGCAGGTTCTCGACCAGTGCGGTGCAGTCGATCGCCACGAACGGCCTGTCTCGTCGCGGACTGTTCCCGTGGAGGGCCTTGGCAACGAGTTCCTTGCCGGTGCCGCTCTCCCCGGTGACGATCACCGTGCTGTCGGTCGGAGCAACCTGGGCGATGCGGCGATAAATCTTGCACATCTCCCGGCTTGACCCGACAAACATGCCGAAGCCGTTCCCCCCGCCAGGCTGCATCCCGAAATTCCCCCCCTCGAAGCGGCTCCGTGCGCTCTGCAGCGCGTCACGTGCCTTCTCGATGAGTTCCTGGGGTTTGAACGGCTTGGGGAGGTAGTCGGCCGCACCGTACTTCATCGCCTCGACCGCGGTCGACACCATGGCATAGCCGGTTATCATCATCACCGGGACCTCGGGGGTGATGGACTTGAGGGTCTGCAGGACCTCCATGCCGCTCATGCCGGGCATCTTGAGGTCGGTGATCACCAGGTCGAAATCCTCGTCCAGGAGCCGCTCCAGGGCAAGGTGGCCGTTGGAGCAGGTTTCGACCTCGAAGTCGCCGCTCCCCTCCAGCACCCGTTTCACCCCTTCCCTGACCACCACCTCATCATCGACGACCATTACCCTGCTTTTCATCACCAGGTCTCCTCACGCGGAACTCGGTCCACACCATGTTAAATAATACAAATTTATAACGACTAATCAAGTGGTGGCGAATTTTTCTGCTTCTCTGCCGGGAGTGGGGGTGAATATTCATTTATACAGGGGAGATTACCGGACAAAACCAGCAATACCGGCATGTTACACAAAACGCCTGCCGTCACCCCCGAGGCTGCAGGGCACATTCGTATAATTTCCCGCTACAGCAGAGCAGCCCGGGGGGATGCCGCCACCCGCCCCACGCAGAAATAGCCAAGAAATTTCAACAACTTAAACGATAGTTAATATTTTCACATAAAATGGCACGGCATCTGCTATGTCTGGTGTAGGGCCCGCGGTTACCAACACAACAAAGGAGGCTGCCATGAAATCGATGATTGCCAACAGTTCAGGGATACTGCTCATGATTGCCGGTTCAGCCTTTGCCGACACCGGCGCCGGCGGAGAAGAAAGCGGATGGCTCTGGATCCTCTTCCTCGGCTTCGGAGCACTGATCATCGTCTTCCAGCTCGTGCCGAGCATGATCCTCTTCGGCTCCATGCTGAAAGGCCTTTTTGCGGCCAAGGAGAGCTCGACCGCTGTCGAACACGACGGGACAAAAGGTTCCTGAAGCGGAGGCCCCCTGCCGCCGTTAACGAGGACGAGGGAGGTTTGAGCAATGCAAGGACTTCTCATTGCAGAACAGGACATAAATTCCCGCAAGCAGATCGCAGACCTGCTCATCGACGCCGGCTACAACGTCATCGTGACAAACTCGACGGCCAATGCCGTGGAAGGGATCCTGAAAAAAGCCGCCCAGGTCGTCATCCTGGGGAGCGAGTTCGACGACCTGACGGCATCTGACCTGGTTCCCCTGCTGAAACAGTGCAACAGGAACCTGACCATCATCCTGGTATCGGCCGACGACTCGCTCCCGGTCATACGCAAACTGCGCAAGCAGGGGATTTTCTACCATGCACTCAAACCCGTAAACCCCGAGGACCGGGAAGAGCTCTGCCAGGCGGTCAAGTGCGCCTTTGCCAGCCTTGCCCGGGAGCAGGGGTGGGCCGACCGGGACGGAGGGGCGCACGAACTGTCCGGGCCATACACCGAAAGGGGGTAACGCCATGAAAACCAACGGGATACTGCTTCCGACCCTTGCCGCACTCCTGGGGAGTGCGCCGGCTGCCCACGCAGCCTCGACAAACACGATCTACACCAGCGGCTGGCTGGTCCTGGCCTTTTTCGGCTTCTGCGCCGCCATCATCGCCGTGCAGCTCATCCCGGCCATCCTGATGCTCGCCGGCATGCTGAAGGCCCTTCTGACCGGCAAGGAGAAAGCCACTGTCCGCCAGGTGAAGTGATGCCGAAGCCCCGCGGGGGCGGCATCCGCACATCTCAGCCCAAAGGAGACAGGTACCATGGAATCGCTCGCACACTTTTTCCAGTCAGTCGGCACGGTCAAGGAGGTCTATACCCAGGTGGATTTCTACACCTACATCAAGAGTGTCGAATACATGATCTGTGTCGCGTTCTTCATCGGCTTCCCCATGCTCTACCGGCACCTGCACCGGAAGAGGGAGCGCCGGGAAGACACCCAGGAATCGTAGGCAGTTCGGCAACCCATGAACCCAGGAGGAGAGAGCATGTACACGATCACCATTACACTCTGCGGGCTGCTGCTCACGATCATGGCCGGGACCACCCCCCGCGCATGGGGGGAGAACCTTCCGGACAGGATCAGCATAGAGACCCTGCAGAACCTGTACTCCCCCGTCCCCTTCGAGCATGCCCGGCATATCGAGAGGGAAAGGGACTGCGCCGTCTGCCACCACCACACCAACGGCGCTCCGGCGGCAAACGAACGGTGCCTCGGTTGTCACCGTGGCGGGCACGAAGTGAAGACCATGTCGTGCACGGGGTGCCATGAGAAAGCGCCGTTCTCCGCGGGAGTGGTCAACCAGAAATTCAAGAACAGCCGGCAGTTTCACCAGGACAAGCCCGGTCTCATGGCGTCATACCACCTGGGCTGCATCGGCTGCCACAAGAAAAAGGGTGGCCCCCAGTCCTGCACGGGATGCCACGGGCTGACCACTCATGGCGAAGCATTCTACAGGACGGGACAACATGCCCCCGCCTCCGGCACGGCCGCAAAACGGGGTCACTGACATCGACCCGGCAGCTGTCCCCTGCCGTGACAAGGGATTCATTTTATTAAGCGAACAGGAGCGACGATATGAGCGGAATAACTCGGAGAAGATTCCTCTGTGCCACCGTCATCGGCGGCGCGATCACAACCCTGGGGAGCATGTGCGGCAAGGGGGGGAAAGCCTGGGCCTCCGGCTCGTTCGAAGGGTATCCGGAAGGGATGGGGGTCCTGGTGGACCTCACCCGCTGCATCGGCTGCCGCACCTGCGAAGCCGCGTGCAACAAGGAACAGAACCTTGCGCCGCCGGACCGCTCCTTCACCGACCAGTCGGTCTTCGATACGGACCGGCGTACCGACGAGGATCACTACACGGTCGTCAACCGGTATGCCACCGGCGAGGGACCCGTCTACCGGAAGATCCAGTGCAACCACTGCAACGAACCGGCATGCCTTACCTCCTGCTTCGTCAACGCCTACACGAAGACCAAGGAGGGGGCGGTTGTCTACAACGACAAGGTCTGCGTGGGGTGCCGGACCTGCATGGTCGCCTGCCCGTTCAACATCCCGGCCTACAGTTACTCCAGCGCCACCAACCCGCTGATCAAGAAATGCATCTTCTGCCATGAAACCCGCCTGAAAAACGGCCGCCCGCCGGCCTGCGTGGAGGCCTGCCCCCAGGAGGTGCTGACCTTCGGCCACCGCAAGGACCTGATCAAGCTGGGTCACGAACGGATCCGGAACAGCCCGGGGAAATACATCGACCAGATCTACGGCGAGAAGGAGGTCGGCGGAACCGGCTGGATGTACCTCTCCGCCGTGCCGTTCGACCAGGTGGGTTTCGACACCACCCTGGGGAATGAGCCGATCATCTCGAACGTGAAGGATTTCCTGAGCACGGTGCCGATGGTCCTGGCAATCTGGCCGGCCCTGTTCAGCGGATTCCACCTCCTGGCCACGAAAGGGAAGGATCACGGCGGCGAGGGGGACGACGAGGGGCATAAGAGGAGCGAAAAGGAGGAGCCAAGACCATGAGAGCGTTTGTGAAGATGGGCCAACTGGTCGATTCCCATTACAGGAAGGATGGCAAGAAGCGCTGGACATTACTGGAAAAGCTCTTCCTGGGGCTCACCCCCCAGCAGTACATCATGCAGGCGCTCCTGAACCCGGTCAACTGGGTCCTTGCCGTCATATTCGCCGTGGGGCTGCCGATGATTGCCGGGCGGTTCTACTTCGGCCTGAACTGGGTCACCCACAGCTCCAACGACTACCCGTGGGGACTGTTTCTCGGGTTCGGGCTGTTCGGCATGGTCCCCCTCTCGTCATCGGGCTTCCAGCTGGGGACTGCCTGTGAAGTCTTCGGCAGGCACGACCTGGAGCCCATCGAGCGGGTCGGCCTCCTGAACGGTCTCCTGGGATACTTTTTCGCCGTCGTCTACCTCCTGGTGGACCTGGGGCAGCCCTGGCGCCTCCCCTACCCCATGGCGGTTGCCTTCGGCCCGGCAGCGGTCCTCTTCCTCGTCGCCTGGCACGTTGCGACCTACCTGTCGGTCCAGGTCGCCGAGGTATCGACCAGCTTCTTCGAGTGGATCGGCTGGCCCGTCGGCAAGCAGGGGGTCAGGAAGATCACCCTCGGCCTGACCGTCGCCGGCATCATCCTCTCCACGCTCCACCAGGGAGCCCTCGGGGCACTCTTCACCTATGCGCCGGGCAAGGTCCACCCCCTCTGGTACTCCTCGTCGTTCCAGTGGCTCCACTTTTTCGTCTCGTCCCTCCCCGGCGGGCTCTGCATGGTCATCGCCGTCTCCACCATCGCCCGCACGACCATGGAGTGGCGCTGTGACGAGCGTTTCCGGAGCACACTCGACAAGCTGACCATTACCCTCGCAAAGGGGGCGACCATGGGGCTCGCCACCTACCTGACCATCAAGCTCATCGGCATAGCCCATGACAACGAATGGAGCTACCTGGCAACGGGCTGGGGGGCGTGGTTCCTCCTGGAGATGGGGGTCGGCGTCATCCTCCCCCTCGCCCTGTTCAGCTGGGCAATCCCGAGGAACAACCCCGCCATCGTCCGCCTCGGGGCGTTCATAACGGTTTTCGGCATTGTCCTCAACCGCCTCAACACCGCCATGATCTGCTTCAACTGGAAACTCCCCCACCGGGAGATCCCCCACTGGCGGGAGCTCATCATCTGCATCACCGTCTTCGCGATCTACGTCGTCGTCTACCGCTTCATCCTCTATCGCCTCCCGATCCTCTACGCATGGAAGGAGGAGCCGGTTGGCGAAACCGTCGCCGAGCCCGTGAAAGGAGTCCCGGTCCCGGCGTACGGAGAGCCACTCTCCCCCCTGCCGTCGTACCGGGAGCTGGGGGAAGAGCCGATTCAGGTCAGCAGCTATGTCATAACGGAGTTGGGCAGCGATGAAAGCGGCAGGAGGGGACTATGAACCGCCTCGGCACATTCGTCAGCGTGGTGGTGCTTGCCGGTACGGCTTCCCTGTCATCGGCCTACGAGCTGAAGAGCATAACCTATCGGACCGGGGACATCGGCACGGTCGTGTTCAGCCACAGGGACCATCTCAGGCAGAAAACCATCAGGAACAACTGCAGGGCATGTCACCGGGAAGGGACTAACAGGCTTGCCCGCCACTCGATGGCGGAACTCGAACGGGGGGAATCGTGCGGGGCATGCCACAACGGCACGAAGGCGTTTTCCCTCACCTCCTGCGACAAGTGCCACCCGGCACGGCAGGTCACCCTGAAGGACAAGGGGGTCGGAACGATCATCTTCAGCCACAAGAGCCACTTCCAACGGGATCGCTGCGAGACATGCCATGCCGGGATCTTCCGGGCCGGCCCCAACAGGCCCGTCGGCATGGCTGCCATGGAGAAGGGGAAGTCCTGCGGCGCCTGTCATGACAGAACGACCGCCTTCGGGCTGGAGAAGTGCACGGCGTGCCACCCCGCAGCCGAGGTGTCGTACAGGAACAGCGGCACCGGCACCGTCGTCTTCAGCCACCAGCTGCACCTCGGCATGTACGGCTGCCGGGAGTGTCACGGCGGCATTTACGGCACGCCGGGCAAGCGGCTCGCTGCCCGCATGACCGATATGGAAAAGGGTAAATCCTGCGGAAGCTGCCACGATGACCGGCAGGCATTCACCGTCAGGGGCAACTGTGCCAGATGTCACAAGGTCGTGTGACCGGCAAGGGAGGTGCACCGTGTTCAGAAATGTGGCGGCAAGGGCCATCATCCCCGTCAGCCTCGCGGTTACCGGGTTCGTCGTCGTCTGCTGCATCCTCCTCTACGGGTTCATCAAGAAGGATATCTTCAAGGACACCGTGTACCACGAAACCAACCTGGCAAACACGGTGGTCAAGGCCACCCACTACAACATGCTCACGGCCGACCAGGAGGGGATGCACAGGATCGTCACCAATATCGGCTCCCAGGACGGGGTCGAACATGTCAGGATATTCAACCGCAAGGGGGTGATCTCCTACTCCAGCGACGGGAGTGAGCTCGGCAAGGCGGTGGACCGGGAAAGCGCCGGCTGCAAGGGGTGCCACAACAGCCCCTCACCCCGCGCAACGCTCGGGAAGATGGAGCAGGCCCGGCACTTCGTCAACAGGCGCGGCGTACCGGTCATCGCCATCACCGTGCCGATCTACAACGAGGCAGCCTGCTCCTCGGCCGCCTGCCACGTCCATCCCGAGGGGCAGAAGGTGCTGGGGACCCTCGACATCGGGCTCTCCGCCGCCCCGCTTGAGGAGACCCTCACGGTCATCAGTTCGAGGATGCTCGTCTTCTGCCTGATGATCCTGGTCCTCACCATCGGGGGGGTGGCCGCCATTTTGCGCCGTTCCGTCTTCCTTCCCCTCAATAATCTGGTAGAGTATACGTCGAAGACGAGGAAAGCCGACCGGAGCCATCCGTCCCTGGGGTGCGAAATCGAGACCCTGCGCTACAATTTCCAGCTCATGGAAGAGCAGCTGCAGGACTCCCTGGGCACGGCGGTACCGGAGATAGCCGATTCAGTCGACGAGGCCTAGCGTCCCGTGGCTCGCCACCTGCACCCGGGACGCCCGGAGGACCGCCTCTGCAGTGACTTCCAGCCGGACCGGCACGTGGGGCAGGCTGCCGTCGGGGTTGCCATGGAACCGACCATCTCAACCGATAACCGTGAGTGCACGGGCGGGGATATCATGCCGGATCAGATCGCCGAGCGGATCAACTCCTGCAAAGAGACGGTCCGCAGACTGGAGAAGAGGGGATACGCCGGCATCCATGTCCTGTCGGCGTTCATCCTGCTCAGCATCGGCGCGACCAGGGATTTTGCGTTCATGCCGAGCTTCTCCGCGACCATGAGGAAGAGCATGGGGGCAGCCCCCTCGCCGGGTTACATCAGCATCGCCCTGGCGGTCTACGTCTTTTCCGCGGCGACCCTCTCCCTCTCCCGGATGATGGAAGGCACGGACAAGACCGGCGGCATTGCCCACCTGGGATACCTGGGAGCATTCTTCTTTTTCTACCACATGAGCAGTGACATGGATGCCAACTTCTGGGCCGTGTTCGCGGCAGGCGTCACCATCCTGGGGCTGGAGAGCTACCAGCGGTGGTATTACTGCCGCGAGGAGATCCAGAGAGAGCTGGAGATGATCGCGAGCCTGGAGAAACGTTACAGCCGCCAATAGTCCCCCCTCAGCACCCCACCTCCCC
>CALMBF010000161.1 GCA_937860145.1 uncultured Geobacter sp. | reverse complement strand
ACACCTCTCTATTCGTCGGCAGCGTCAGATGTGTATAAGAGACAGGGGTAAGGGGGAGACGGTCGTTCCCGCGCCGGCCGATTGAGGGCCCATCGCGGGAAGAGGGATGAAAAAAGGCCGCCGGGGTAACCGGCGGCCTTTTTTTGGTGCGGGCTAGTTGCCGGTCTCAGGCGAGCGCGGAAACCCTGGTGATGGTCACCGGTTCCACCGGCACATCGGCGTGGCCGGCCTTGTTGCCGGTCTTGACCACCTTGATGGCATCGACCACGTCCATCCCTTCCACGACCTGGCCGAAGACGGCATAGCCGAACTCCTCCGGGCGCTTCCCCTTGTAGTCGAGGAAGGCATTGTCGGCCACGTTGATGAAGAACTGGGAGGTGGCGCTGTCCACCACCGAGGTCCTCGCCATGGCCAGGGTCCCCTTCAGGTTCTTCAGGCCGTTGGCTGCCTCGTTCTTGATGGCGAACTTGGTCTTCTTCGGCTGCATGTTCTCGTCCATCCCCCCGCCCTGGATCATGAAGCCGTTGATGACCCGGTGGAAGATCAGGCCGTCGTAAAATCCTTCGTTGACGTAGGAGAGAAAGTTGCGCACGGAGATCGGGGCCTTCTCCTTGAAAAGTTCGATGGTGATGTTGCCCATTGAGGTCTCCATCAGGACCCGTGGATTCTGTTCGCCGCTCATGTGTGGCTCCTTTGCAGTAAGTGGTTTCGCTCCTCTTTACCATAACCGGGGAGGTGAAGTGAACTTTTTTCTCTCGCCACTTCCGGGTTTACAGGCGGTCGACTGCTGCTGTACACTGGTACCCCCTGAGGGGAAATTTATCGCGAGGTGAACGAATGATGCAGTGCGTCAAACGGATAGTGGCGGTGGCGGCCCTGCTGGGGGTGACCGTTTCCGCCCATGCCCAGGGTCTGGCGGACCGGGTCAGGGAGCATACCTTCGCCAACGGGCTGAAGTTGCTCATGGTGGAGCGCCACACCTCGCCGACCGTGGCGGCCTGGATCCGCTACCGGGTCGGGAGCGTGGACGAGCGGAGCGACGAGCGGGGGATCGCCCACCTCCTGGAGCACATGCTCTTCAAGGGGACCAAGACCCTCGGCACCACCGACTACGCGGCGGAAAAGCCCCTGCTGGACCGGATCGAGGTCGTGGCCCAGCGGCTTACCCTGGAGAAGGCGAAGCGGGAGAAGGGTGACGCCTCACTGGTGGCACGGCTGGAGAAGGAGCTGGCCGACCTGGAGAAGGAGGCCGGCACGTACGTGGTCAAGGAGGAGTTCGCCCAGATCTACAACCGCAACGGCGGTGCGAACTACAACGCCTACACCAGCAAGGACGGCACCACCTACCTGATCAGCCTCCCCTCCAACAAGCTGGAGCTCTGGGCAGCCATCGAGTCGGACCGGATGCTGAACCCCGTGCTGCGGGAGTTCTACACCGAGCGGGCCGTGGTCATGGAGGAGCGGCGCCGCTCCTATGAAGCAGAGCCGGAAGGTAAGCTGTGGGAGACATTCCTCGCCAGCTCCTTCAACGCCCACCCCATGGGGCAGCCGGTCATCGGCTGGATGTCCGACATCGCCAACCTGACCAGGACCAAGGCGGAGGATTTCCTCCATCGCTACTATGCCCCCAACAACGCCATCATCGCCATTGTCGGGGACATCGACCCGGACAAGACCATCGCCATGGTGGAACGCTACTTCGGCGCCATCCCGCCGGGGGTGCCAGTGCCGCCGGTGGCGGTCGAGGAGCCCCCCCAGCAGGGGGAAAAGCGGATCGAGGTGGTGGGTGATGCCGGCTCGGAGCTGATGATCGCCTTCCACAAACCGACCCTCCCCCACCGGGATGACCTGGTCTTCGACGTCATCGACATGCTTCTCTCCGACGGCCGCACCTCGCGGCTCCACAAGAAGCTGGTGGTGGAGAAGCAGCTGGTGGCCGGGATCGGCGCCTTTTCCGCCCCGGGCTCCCGCTATCCCAACCTGTTCATCATCTCGGCGACCCCCCAGGCGCCCCATACGGTCGCCGAGGTCGAAGCCGCGGTCTACGAGGAGCTGGAGAAGCTGAAGAACGAACCGGTCACCAAGCGGGAACTGGAGCAGATCCTCAACCGCCTGGAGTACGAGGAGGCCCGGCAGATGACCTCCATCGGCGGACTGGCCCGCAACCTGACCGAGTACGAGGCGATTGCCGGTACCTGGCGCTACCTCATCGAGCATCGCCGCCAGGTCGCAACGGTCACGCCGGAGGACATCCAGCGGGTAGCCAGGAAGTACTTTACCAGGGAGAACCGCATCGTCGGTTTCATCACCCCCCAGGAGGTGGCCAAACAATGAACCGTCTCTGTCGTCTCGTCTCCCTGAGCATGATGCTCCTTTCCCTTGCGGCGTGTGCGGCCGCGCCCCGGACGGTGGACCCGCGCACGCTGACCTTCGCCCCCCTCGACTTCACCATCCCCAGGAGCGAGCGGGCCACCCTGAGCAACGGCATCGTCCTGTACCTGCTGGAGGATCATGAGCTCCCCCTGGTGAACATGACCGCCTACGTCAGGGTCGGCAGCGTCTATGAACCGGCGGAGCTGACCGGGCTGGCGGGGATTACCGGCGCCGTCCTCAGGAGCGGCGGCACCACCTCCCTCTCACCCGAGCAGCTCGATGCGGAGCTGGAGTTCATGTCATCCGGCATCGAGTCCGGCATCGGCGAGGATTCGGGAACCCTTGCCATGTACACCCTGGCGAAGAACCTGGACCGTACCCTGGAGCTGTTCACCGACGTGCTGCTCCGCCCCGCGTTCAACGAAGCGCGGGTGGAGCTGGCGAAGAAGAATACCCGGGAGGCGATCCGCCGCCAGAACGACGACCCCAAGGCGATCGCCGGCCGGGAGATTCACAAGGCGCTCTACGAGGGGCACCCCCTCGGCCGGGAAGCGACCATGGAATCGGTGGGCCGGATCAGCCGCGCCGACCTGGACGCCTTCTACCGGCGTTTCTACCGTCCCCAGGGGATGATCCTGGCGGTGAGCGGCGACTTCAATCCGGCGGCGATGAAGGCCCGGCTGGAGAAGCTCCTGGGAGGGTGGCGCCCTGCGGAGGAGCAGCTCCCCCCGGTTGCCGCTCCCGACACCACCCCGAAGAAGCAGATCCTCCTGGCGCGCAAGCAGGTGAGCCAGTCGGTGATCAGGATGGGGCACCCGGGGCTTGAGAAGAACAATCCCGACCAGTATGCCGTGCGGGTCATGGACTACATCCTCGGGGGGGGCTTCACCTCGCGCCTGACCCAGGAGATCAGGTCCAACCAGGGGCTGGCCTACCACGCGGGGAGCCGCTTCGACATCGGCCGGCGCTTCCCGGGGACCTTCATCGCCGAAACGGAGACCAAGTCCGCCTCGACGGCCAAGGTCATCGGCCTGATGGAGGGGATCATCGCCGACATGACGAAGACGCCGGTGTCGAACGAAGAGCTGCAGCAGGCCAAGGAGTCCATCATCAACTCCTTCATCTTCGGGTTCGCCCGCGCCGACTCCGTGGTCAACCAGCAGGCGCGCCTCGAATTTTACGGGTTCCCGGCAGGGTACCTGGAGAACTTCCGTGCCAATATCGCCAAGGTGACCCGCGAGGATGTGCTGCGGGTCGGTCGCAACTACCTGCACCCCGACAGCCTGACCGTGGTGGTGGTGGGGGACGACAAGAAATTCGACCAGCCCCTTGCCGTCTTCGGGACGGTACGGGAGATACCGCTGGAAACAGCGAAATAAGGAGATGATATGAAAGAAAGCGGTCGTTGACCGCTCCAGGGGTATATAGTT
>CALMBF010000160.1 GCA_937860145.1 uncultured Geobacter sp. | reverse complement strand
CCTACACCCCCCTGGACGAGCTCCCCCTCCCCGACCGCACCCTGACCGCTGCGTACCGCCACAACTACTTCAGCGAATGGTTCAAGCCCCTGGCCTCCATCCGGACCTCCCTGGGGTGCACGGCCCGCTGCACCTTCTGCGCCCTCTGGTCCGTCACGGACGGCAAGTACCTGCGCCGGGACCCGGAGCTGGTGGTGCGTGAACTGGCGGGGATCGCCGAGGAGAACGTCTTTTTCTGCGACGACGAATCCATGTGCGACACCCGCCGCATGGAGAGGCTGGCGGAGCTGATCGAAGAGGCGGGGATCCGCAAGAACTACTTCCTCTACGCCCGGGTGGACACCATCGTCCGCCATCCCGAGCTCTTTGCCCGGTGGCGCAAGATCGGCCTCGCCCAGGTCTTCGTCGGCATGGAGGACTATTCCGACGCCCGGCTCCGGGCCATGAACAAGGGGGGGACCGTGGCCCAGCAGGAGGAGGCGGTGCGGATCCTCGACAGCCTGGGGATCATGATGTACGCCTCCTTCATGGTGGACCCGGACTACGGCCGCGAGGATTTCGCCGCCCTGCGCGCCTACATCGGCAGGCTGAAGCTGACATACGCCACCTTCACGGTCATGACCCCCCTGCCGGGGACCGACCTGCACGCAGCGGTCAGGGAGAGGCTCCTGAGCCGGAAACCGGAGCTCTACGACATGCTCCACGCCCTGGTCCCCACGCGGCTCCCCCTGGAGGAGTTCTACCGGGAGATGGCCACCCTCTACGCCAAGGCGATCCCCCTCCACCGCGCCCTCCCCACCCTGCTCCGTTTCGGCCTCCACGGCATGGTCCTCAGGATGAAGCTGTTCGGGGCGTTCCTGAAGCGGGTGCAGCAGTTCCACCTGGAGTACTGACATGACGAAAGCCGAGCGCACCAGGAGCAGGATCCTCGAAACCGCCATCGACCTCTTCAACGACAGGGGGACGAAGGCGGTCACCACCAACCACATCGCCGCGGCCATGGGGATCAGCCCCGGCAACCTCTACTACCACTTCCGCAACAAGGAGGAGATCATCCGGGCGATCTTCGCCCAGATGCACGATGTCGGACTGACCGACTACCGGGAGATCAACGAGGAGCGGGGGCCCGGCACGGCCGCCACCATGGAAGAGACCTTCCTCATGATCCAGCGTTTCAACTGGCGCTACCGCTTCTTCAAGCGGGAACTGGCCGCCCTGGTGCAAAGCGACCCGGAGCTGAAGGAGCGGTTCGTCGCCTCCCACCGCCAGAACCTGGCCGTGGTGCGCAGCTCCATCGAGCTCGCCATCGGGCAGGGGTTCATCCGGGAGATCCCCCCGCCCCAGCGGGACCTCCTGGCGGAGCAGTTCTGGATGATCGCCCTCTTCTGGCTGAACTACCTGGAGGCGGGGGGGGAGGAGGTCACGGAGGAGACGCTCCGGCGGGGGACCCTGATCCTGCGCAACATGCTGCTCCCCTACCTGTCGGAGAGCGCCCTGGCCGGCATCAACGGGTGACGATGGGCCGGTCCCGCCCGTACCCACGGGACCGGCCGCTACGGTAGATACCGTTGATAACGGTCACCGACCCGATATACTGTACTCTTGCACCAGGTACAGACTGCCGGGGAGGTGAGCGCATGACCCATATCGAAACCGCACGCTACAACGAAGTCATCGGGCTCCAGATCGGTTCCATCCGCGAGATCGCCCACAGGCTGAGCGAAGACTGCGACATGGAGGAGCTGGAGGAGATCATCGCCGAGCTGGAGGAGACGATTGTCGATCTGCGGGGGAGCCTGGCGGCATTCCCCCACAAGCATCCGTAGGACAATGCTCCCTGCAGCGCTGTTCAATGACAGTCGGGGTGGAATATGCACGACAAGGACGAAAACGAACGGATCAGGCGCCTGGTCGAACTGGACAGGAGCAGCCTCCCCCCCGACGGCGGGCCGGAGTTCAACCGGCTGATCTTCGCCACGAGCCCCTACCTCCTGCAGCATGCCGACAATCCGGTCGACTGGTACCCCTGGGGTGAGGAGGCATTTGCCAGGGCGGCTGCCGAGGAGAAGCCGGTGTTCCTCTCCATCGGCTACGCCACCTGCCACTGGTGCCACGTCATGGAGCACGAGTCGTTCGAGGACCGGGAGGTGGCCGCCGTCTTCAACCGCTCCTTCGTCTGCATCAAGGTGGACCGGGAGGAGCGGCCGGACATCGACGAGCAGTACATGGCCGTGGCGCAGCTCATGACCGGCAGCGGCGGCTGGCCCCTGAACATCTTCATGACCCCGGAGAAGAAGCCGTTTTATGCGGCCACCTACCTGCCGCGCACCCCGCGGATGGGGATGCCGGGGATCATCGCGCTGCTGGAGCGGGTGGCCGAACTCTGGAGCACCCGGCGCCGGGAGCTGCAGGCAGACGCCGGGACCGCCATCGAGGCGCTGGCCCGCCAGTACCAGCCCCGCCCCGGCGGGCTCCCGGACGAGGCGCTGGCGCGGGCCGCCTGCCGCCAGCTGGCGAAGATCTACGACAGCCAGTGGGGAGGGTTCGGCAGTGAGCCCAAGTTCCCCATGCCCCTCTACCTCTCCTTCCTCCTCCGCTTCCGGCAGGAGGACGGCGGGGCGCCCCTTGCCATGGTGGAGCAGACCCTGAAGACGATGCGCCGGGGCGGGGTCTACGACCAGCTCGGCTTCGGCTTCCACCGCTACGCCGTCGACCGGCAGTGGCTCGTCCCCCACTTCGAGAAGATGCTCTACGACCAGGCGCTCATCGCCATCGCCTCCCTGGAGACATTCCAGGTGACCGGCACCGCGGGATATCGCCAGGTGGCGACGGAGACCTTCGCCTACGTGCTGGGGGAGATGACCGCCCCGTCCGGGGGGTTCTTTTCCGGCCAGGACGCCGACACCGAGGGGGAGGAGGGGACCTGCTACCTCTGGACGCCGGACGAGATCGTCGCCGCCCTCGGCCATGACGAAGGGGAGCTGTTCTGCCGGCTCTTCGGGGTCACCACGAAGGGGAATTTCGAGGGGAAGAACATCCTCCACCTCCCCCTGCCGCCGGAAGAGTTTGCCGTTCGGGAGGGGATCCTGCCCCGGCTGCTCCTGGCCGACCTGGAGCGCTGGCGCCAGACGCTCCTCGCCCTGCGCAGCCGCCGGATCCGGCCGTTCCGCGACGAGAAGGTGCTGACCGCCTGGAACGGCCTGATGATCGCCGCCCTGGCCAGGGGGTACGCCCTGACCGGCGAGGGGAGCTACCTGGCGGCGGCCCGGCGGGCCGCGGACTTCATCGCCACGCAGCTGACCACCCCCGACGGCAGGCTGCTCCGCAGCTTCCACCGGGGTGAAGCAGCCATACCCGGCTTTCTCGAAGACTACGCCTTCCTCGTCTGGGGGCTCATCGAACTGCACCAGGCGACCCTGGACGAGGCAGACCTCGACCGGGCGCGCCACCTGGCCGGGGAGATGCTCCGCCTCTTCGCCGGCCCGAACGGCGAGGGGCTCTACGCAACCGGCCTCGACAGCGAGCAGCTCCCCGTCCGGCAGCTCAGCGCCCGCGACGGCGTACTCCCGTCCGGGAACAGCGTCGCGGCCTTCGACCTGTTCCGCCTCGGCCGGATCACGGGTGACGACGGGTATCTCAAGGCTGGCGAGGAGATCGTCCGGACCTTCATGGGGACGGTGGCAGGCCAGCCCCTCGCCTCCCTCCACCTCCTCGCCGCCGCCCACTACCATCAGGGGCAGGAGCTGACGGTCACCCTCGCCGGGGACCGGGCAGCGCTGGGGGAGATGTTCCAGGCCGTCCATCGCCGTTTCCTCCCCCAGCTGGTGCTCCGTCATGGCGACGAAGAGGGGGGCTACCCGGCCGTCGACGGCAGGCCGACAGCCTATGTCTGTGCCGCCGGCGCCTGCCGGCCGCCCCTGACCGGGGCCGGGGAGCTCGGCAGGCTGCTCGACGAACTGGCGGGGATGGGATGACGGGCACAGACGAATGCAGCTGCAACGACCGGGATCGGGAAGGGGCCTGCCGGGTGTGCGGCATCGATGAGCCCCTCCCCTACTGGTGCGAAACCTGTGAGCGCCCGGTGGCGGAAAAACGCTGCCCCTGCTGCGGTCTGAAGGCCAGGAAAATGGCCGGACGGACAGGGCGGTAAGCACGGATCAAACATAGCGCAGTTTTTTTCATGGTGGCGTATAGTGGATTCATAAGGGACAAAATAAGTCCTGTTATGGAGGTGCATCATGAAAAGCGAACTCCTGAATCCACAAAACAGCGCCGTCATATTCATCGATCACCAGCCCCAGATGACCTTCGGCGTTGCCAGTATCGACCGTCAGACCCTGTTCAACAACGTCATCCTCCTCGCCAAGGCGGCGAAAATTTTCAATGTCCCCACGATCCTGACCACCGTGGAAACGAAAAGCTTCTCCGGCAACATGTGGCCCCAGCTGCTGGATATCTTCCCCGGCCGGGAACCGATCGAGCGCAGTTCCATGAACTCCTGGGAGGAACCGAAATTCGTCGCGGCCGTTGCCGCCACGGGGAGGAAGAAACTGGTCATGGCAGCCCTCTGGACCGAGGTCTGCCTGGCATTCCCGGCCCTCGAAGCACTCAAGGCGGGCTATGAGGTCTATGCCGTGGAGGATGCCTCCGGCGGCACCAGCATCACGGCCCACAACGCCGCCATGCGCCGGATCGAGCAGGCAGGGGTGGTCCCGGTGACCGCCCTCCAGGTGCTCCTTGAGTACCAGCGCGACTGGGCACGGAAGGAGACGTATGCCGACGTCATCGAAGCCGTGAAGGAACACTGCGGCGCGTACGGCCAGGGGGTCGAATACGCCTATACCATGGTCCACGGTGCGCCCCCCAGCAGGGGCGGCGCGTCGGGGCACTGAGCCCCGGGGAGGTGTGCCATGGCAACCATGGAAGCTGATACCATTCTCGTCAACGGGCGGATCGCTACCCTCGACCCGGCAGCACCCGAGGCGCGCGCCGTCGCCATCAGCGGCAACCGTTTCCTGGCGGTGGGGGACGAGCGTGCCGTCCGGGCCCGGCACGGGGCGCAGACGACCGTTATCGATCTGCAGGGGCGCACCGTCATCCCCGGCCTGAACGATTCCCACATCCACGTTATCCGGGGCGGGCTCAACTACCACATGGAACTCCGCTGGGACGGGGTCCCGTCCCTGGCGATCGCCCTGCGGATGCTGAAGGAGCAGGCCGACCGCACCCCCGCGCCCCAGTGGGTGCGCGTGATCGGCGGCTGGACCGAGTTCCAGTTCGCGGAACGGCGCATGCCGACCCTCGAGGAGATCAACGCCGTCTCCCCCGACACGCCGGTCTTCGTGCTCCACCTCTACGACCGGGCCCTGGTCAACCGGGCAGGCCTGCGGGCACTAGGCTACACCAGCGAGACCCTCGACCCGCCCGGCGGGCTGATCCAGCGGGACCGGCACGGCAACCCCACCGGCCTGTTGATCGCCAAGCCCAATGCGCTGATCCTGTATGCGAGCCTGGCCAAGGGGCCGAAGCTTGGCTTCGACGACCAGGTCAACTCAACCCGGCATTTCATGCGGGAACTGAACCGGCTCGGCCTCACCAGCGCCATCGATGCCGGCGGCGGGTTCCAGAACTACCCGGACGACTACCGGGTCATCGAGCACCTGGCCGGGCGGGGCGAACTGACCCTGCGCATCGCCTACAACCTCTTCACCCAGCGCCCCAAAGAGGAGTACGACGACTTCGCGAAGTGGACCGCCATCGTCACCCCCGGGCAGGGGGACGACATCTACAAGATGAACGGCGCCGGCGAGATGCTGGTCTTCTCGGCGGCCGACTTCGAGGACTTCCTGGAGCCGCGGCCGGACCTGCCGCCCGTGATGGAGGGGGAACTGAAGAAGGTGGTCGACCTGCTGGCGGCCAACCGCTGGCCGTTTCGGCTGCATGCCACCTACGACGAATCGATCTCCCGCTTCCTGGACGTGTTCGAGGAGGTCGACCGGGAGACCCCGTTCGCCGGCCTGCGCTGGTTCTTCGACCACGCCGAGACGATCTCGGAGCGGAACATGGAGCGGGTCCGGGCACTGGGAGGAGGGATCGCCATCCAGGATCGCATGGCCTTCCAGGGGGAATATTTCGTGGACCGCTACGGCGCCGGGGCGGCCCGGAGGACGCCGCCCCTCGCGCGGATGCTGGACCTGGGCATCCCGGTCGGGGCCGGCACCGACGCGACCCGGGTGGCCAGCTACAACCCCTGGGTCTCCCTCTACTGGCTGGTGAGCGGCAGGACGGTAGGAGGGCTCCCCCTCTACGACGAAGACAACCGGCTCTCCCGTACCACGGCCCTGCGGCTCTACACCGAGGGGAGCGCCTGGTTTTCCGGCGACGACGGCGCCAAGGGGCGGATTGCCGAGGGACAGCTGGCCGACCTGGCGGTGCTGTCGGCCGACTACTTCACGGTGGCGGAAGAGGAGATCAAGGGGATCGAGGCGGTGCTGACCGTCATGGATGGACGGATCGTCCATGGCAGCGGCCCGTTTGCCGGACTGGCCCCCCCGCTCCCCCCCGTCTCCCCCGACTGGTCACCGCCGGCGTCTACGGCGGCGCGTATCACCAGTCCCGGCCGGCAGGTGAGGACATCGCGCTGCACGCCTGTGCGTGCAGCGAGCCACTGCACCGGCACACCCGCCCGGTTTTCGGGAGCAGCGGAGTGTGGGGGGTCGGCTGTACCTGCTTTGCGTTCTGAGAGGGAGGACTGCTTCCTGATGACTGACTTCGAAAAAAAGGGGACAGGCTATTTTCAGCCTGTCCCCTTTTGGTTCTGCCCCCTCGAGCAAGGTCTGTGTCAAACGGCACGTACGTATGGTGTCCCCGGAAGTTACCCCCGCGGCATCAGCGCGAACACGCCCCAGCCCAGGTATTCACGCGTGTAGGCAGCGTAGCGCTCGGGTTCGGAGGTCAGTTGGGCTCGCACCTCTGTGACCAACTCGTCGTCGGGGTTGGCTTCAAGCCAGCGGCGCATGGTGAGCCATTTGGCAGCCTCGTATCTGTCCCAGCCGTCCTGGTCAGCCAGAACCATTTCAACAACGTCGTAGCCGAGGTGGCCGAAAGACGCGAGGAGTTCCGGCAGCATGAGAAAGTCGGAGATCGCGTTGGCATGGCATCCCTTGGCGACCTCTTCAGTCGGCGGTAACTGCCGCCAGTAGGGCTCGCCGATGAGGATGATCCCTCCGGCACACAGACTCTGCGCCAGAAGTTCGACAGTTCCGGCGACTCCCCCACCGATCCAGGTGGCACCGACACAGGCTGCCACACCGACCTTCTCGTCAGAGACGTATCCGGCTGCATCGCCATGGATGAACGTGACTCGATCGGCAACGCCGAGTTCTACAGCGCGGAGTTTCGCCTGCTCGGAGAACAACTGGCTCATGTCGACACCGGTGCCGAAGATGTCGTGATCGCGAGCCCAGGTGCACAGCATCTCCCCCGAACCGCTGCCGAGGTCGAGCACTCTGGTCCCTGCTTCCAGACGCAGCGCCGCGCCGAGAGTGGCAAGCTTTTCGGGTGTGATCGGATTATGGATGCGGTGGGCACTTTCGGTGATGTTAAAGATCCGTGGTATGTCCATTGTGGGAAATGTCCTTTTGAATGTGAATAGAATCGGTCATGGCCCAATAACTAGTTCACCGCAACGGGGTGGGAGATCACCGGGCGGCATTTTGTCCCGGTGCATCTTCCTGGTTAGGCTTCACCTGCAACAATGCCATGGCGGGATGATCGAGTCGGATAATTGTTACATCCGTGGTTCCCAATTGTCGGGCTTCTACTGGGCTGAGATAGAACACGAACCGATGTTCAGCAAGTTTGTGATTTTCTAGCCTATCGACATCTTTTCGCAGTTTGTCATTGGAGTTCGGGTGGGTAACTGCAAATGTTTCTGCAATAAACTTTCCGCAACCTGACTGGATGTCGAATCCCGGAGATGTCCCGAGGTTGAGCGTGAGTGGCAAACTTTCTGGATGACGAGAAGCAAGCCATCGAGCACCAACAATGCTTGCTAGGTATGTGAATGTCTGGTTAAGCTGTTCGACAAGATTCAGGGGGCGATTTTCGTTGAGCGGATCTATGCCAACATCTATAAATTTTAGCTTCGCGAACAAGCCAATAGAATCCCCAGATTCGAGCAGGCGCTTTAGTGTAGCCACCGAAGTCTCAACCGAGCGCAAAATCCGTCCTTCTAGTCGGTCTAGATCGTAAAGATTTGAAATTTCTTGGCGCTTCACACTTTCTCCCTATCATGCCTAACGGGTATGAGGCTGACCCCCGAGCGTAGAGAGGGGGGGCTTGCCGAGAGTTGGGGCACTTATCTATTCGTTTCTTATGTCGATGGCAGCCCCTTGCTTAACCTAAAACTATTTATTTCAGCCATAACTTCATGTGCTTTGTTGGCATTGGAGATATTGAAATCACTCGCGCATAATTCAATGTAATTATTAACAGTAAACTTGAATATATAGTTATTATAAATATTCTTAAAAGTATTGCGATGCAACTCGTTTAATTCGCCAATGAAATATTCAATGTTATCTTTATCAAGTAGGTACTGTAGCGCATAAAGTACTCTCAGCCTGACACGTAAATGATCAATATCAAAAGTCTTAGCAAGAGCCTTCCATGCAAAGTGATTTGCCTTATTTGGCAAAATCCAATCAAACCATTTACCTTTATTGTAGAGTGTTGTAATTAACATGAAGGCCTTTATTTTGTTTGACATATCATCAGTATGTGACCTTAACTGATTGAATTTACAGTCATAATATTTAGTTGACAAATCAGTTACAAACTTATACCTGAAACCTACTTTCTCCCAAGCAGCCATATCATTTATAATATCTTTCAAAAGGTTTGCTTCATACAGATCAATATCCATGTTGCTACGATGATGTTCTATTTGTTCGATAAACACATCTAGAGTGCAAGAATCCACCATGAGCTCTTGGTTGATGCCGTAGTACTCTGCCACTTTGGGGAGACATTCATCTGTTAACGGTCGTCCCAAATTTTCCAGTCGGCTTATTCCATCTCTTGTTTTGATTCCTTGTGGTGAAGTAGAAAATATGGCGTTCCACTTTGCATCTGATGCTAGTCCGGTACCTTTCAGCCCCCATGTCTCCCTCAAAAGCTTAAATTTTCTGGCGCGTAATTCCCATATTGCTTTTGGATAAAGATCCCATAAGCGAGGTCTGCCGGTCATTTTATCCTCCTGACTTTCTGGCACAAACGTAAGACTTTCTTGCACACAAATAAAAGTAATTAGCTGCTATAAGTAAACCAGATGCATCAAACCCTGGTTACAGGGAAAATCAAAACAGGAGGACTAAATATGTCAGACGAAATCCTTACCAGTGAAGATGGCACTACGTACGTACTCCATGAAGACGGAACCTATGAAGCGCAAGAGGATACAAGTTGCTATTTGATTGATTCTGTTATTGATGCAGGTGCTGATATCATCGGGGGATTTGTTGATTGTTTTTTTCCTAAATGAGTAATGCTAAAAAACGGAAACATTTCAAATGGCCGACACCAATCGTGATCTCCTTCATTTTAACTCTAAATAAGGTGGAGGGCGTTCCGAAATGTTTTTACCAAGGCTGAGCAAATTTAAAACCAAAAGGAGAACCGCCATGACAAGAGCACAAGAAATCGTCGAAGCAGCTGAAAAGGGCAGAATCGATGGCAGTAATGACCGTGGCAAGTCTTGCTTTGAAAGAGATTGCCTTAACGGAAACTATGATCCGCCTAAAGGGTCGAGTGATGAGGTCAAGCAAGTTTATAGTGTGGCCTACGATAAAGGGCTTTACGGTAAATAGCATTGCTTTTCTCACTCAATTGCCATAACTGATTATTAGAAGCAGGTTGCTTATACGACAAGGTAACCTGCTTTTTTTATTGTTTTATGCCGCCCAACGGCTTGAGCCTGACCAGCGGAACGAAGTGGAGACTGGTCTAGGCGAGTGTTATGCAATTCTGCTAAGTGCCACGGACATGGTTATAAGAGCCACATTCAAAGCATTTAAAAACAATACCTACAAACATCCCTCTATTCACGTTTTCACATATTGTCATGCCGCAGGCACCACAAATATAATCTTCAGTGCCAGCACCTTTAAACATAATCTGTGGGCCATCCGTACCAGGAACGAGAACAGAGGCGGTTCCCTGTTTTGGCTCTGGTATTACTTCCATTTGTATTTTACCCATTCCATTTCCTCCATGTCTGAGCCACCAATACTACAGATTTTCTGAAGCTGTTGAACTCCGGAACAGACAATTCGATCTTATCATTAAGTGCAAATTCGCGTGGGTTGGCATTATTATCCAATAATGTGATCCTTTGGAGGCCTAATTCTCTAAGGAAAAAGTCGTCAATTTTTCCGCTTTTATGCTGGAATGCGTTACGTATTTGGATATGTTTATTGATGTTTGCGAGGTCGCTCTCACGTTCATTTTGCGGATTGAATACACTATTGATTAGCTTAATTTTCTCTTTTGATGAATTGAAATCAAAGTTCTTTAACAGACTGTCTTTCATCTGATCAACAATAGCCGTCTTGTCCCTGAAATCTAATGATATCTGGCATTTCTTTAGTTCTTTAAACTCTCTATCACCTGTGAAATGTTTTTCTACAAGTAGAGCAAACAGGTTCGTCAATGAATCTTGCCATCCTTGAACTAACTTTCCTTGAAATACTTCCGCCATAAATTGCGGCATTGCGGCAGAATAGTGCTTAATTTCAGAGACAGGAATATGCTCAATCTGTACATCTATCCCGACCGTTGCCCCAATCAAGGCATTATCTGCGAACCCGTATATTGTATTGCCCCCAATAGCTAAGACATTTTGGGCTAAGAGGAACTGCTTAAACGTTTCCGTTGAAAGCCTGATCAAATTGTCGATAGGAGGGATGTGCATTTGTAATCTTCTTTCCGCATAACTCGTTATTGACCGGTCGGTTAATGTATCTACATGTATACAGAACCATATACATGTAGATAGAAATATCTATATACATATGGAGAGCAGCTATATATATGTATATGCTAAGTGTGGTTTTGCTGCTTAACGAACCATCTACATCTATATATTTTTCCAGTTTAAGTCCTACGACCTGACAAACCAAAACCGTATTCAGGGTTCCAACGTCCCATAATGTCTTTGATATAAAACACTTGTTTTGTCATTTCTCTGTCACCAGAACATACAAAGCCGCTTTACCGGTTCATCCGGCACAGCGGCCCTCAATGCTGATCCTGTCCTGTTCCCCACACCATCATTCACCCCATCACATAAAAGCCAGCTCACATTAATATTCTCTTGGAACGCTATCAACAGCCTCTTGCGCAATTCGGTGGGTTACGCAATGCAAAAGGCGGCCGATGGGCCGCCTTATAGTTCTTACAGGCAGCAGAAGAAGTGTGCCGCTGACTACAGCGCATCGGCCGCCGTGGCCAGAGTGACCCTTATCGACAGGGCACCAAGGGCGATTTTGTGGATCATCTCGTCCACCGTGGTGCAGCAGTCGGTGAGGACCGTCACCCGGTATTTTTCCGCCGCCCTGGAGATGGCGGTGTGGGTCACGCAGTTCTGGGTCATCATGCCGCAGACCAGCAGCTCCGTCACCCCGTGACGGGCCAGGATCTCCTCCAGGCCGGTCTGGTGGAAACTGTCGGCAAACTGCTTGACCACGACCGGTGCGCCCTGGGCGGCGGCGACGACGGCCGGGTGGAGCTCGCTACCGGCCGTGCCGGCGTTGAAGAAGGGAGCGCTGCCGGCGGCGATGTGCTGCACGAGCACCACCGGGACCCCGGCGCTTGTCGCCCGGTTCACGGCCGTCACCACGTTTTGCAGGGTCTGCTCCGCGTTCCAGAGGGGATACGCCCCCCCGGGGAAATAGTCGTTCTGGATGTCGATCACCACAAGTGCCGTGCCCATGCCACCCCCCTGTCTCAGGTTACCGCCGCTTCAAGGTTCATCCGGTGCAGCCTACGGTAATCCTCCGGCGTGTCCATGTCCAGCAGAATCCCCGTTCCCGTTCCAAGGACCTGTTTAGTCGTCGTGCAACTTGACCTCATGAATGACAGAACTTACCAACACCGTTCCTCGAACCAGCTCCTTTTCAGTTGACCATCAGGTTTCGAGGGACGGAGGCAGCCATGGGGGCTGCCTCCGTTCGGGCTACCGCTTGATGACGATGATGCCGCCGTTTGTACCTGCATACAGCGTATGGGGAACGAGCCCCTTGTCCACGGTCAGCGACTTGATGTTGTTGTCGTTATACACCAGGCTCCAGACCGTACCGTCGGCGTTCATGGTGTAAATCCCCGCCTGTGTCGCTATGTAGAGGATGGCGGGGGTTGCGCCGGTATCGACGGCGATGGCGGCAACGTTAACGTTCGGCAACCCGGCCGTGGTGACCGGCTCCCAGGTGTTACCCGCCGTTGCGCTCCGGTACAGGCCGTGCTTGGTCCCGGCATAGATGACTTCGTTTCCCTCCTGGCCGTGGGCCGTGGTGTCGGTTGCCATGGCATTGATGCCCGTGAGGGTTGTCTGGATGAAGCTGACAACGATCTCGTGGGGACCAGTGACATTGCTCACGCGATACATCCCGTTGGTAACGGCGGCGGTGGCGTCGACGCCGTTATCAATGAGTCGCGCCATTTTGTAACCCTGATTGGCAACAATGGAAAAGTCCTGGGAACCGTAGAATGGCACCCACACGTCGGCCGGCGAGATGGTTCCGCCGAAATTCTCGGACCGTGCCGTCAGGTGGACCTTTTTCAGCTGAAATGCCGCGGTTACTGCCTTGTCGACATCCATGACGATTGTGCAGCTGTTCGTCGTGGCATCACACCCCGTCCAACTGGCGAATTCCGAATCTGCCGCCTCGTTGGCGCGCAGCGTTACCGATGTGCCGTAGGGGAATTCATAGTAGCACAACAGAGGGCAGGTATTCCCCTCCACCTGGATGGAGCCGTTTCCGGTCACGCCGAGGTTGAGGGCAACCAGGGTACCGTTACCCGACAGGGGGATCTGCTGCAGGGTGCCGCTGGCGCTGTTGTAGGTAATGTCCAGCAAGGCGGATTTGGTCCCCTTGGTCGTGGGGGAGAACGTAACGGTGACCTGGCAGGCCTCGCCGCGCTTGAGATACGCCGCGGCCAGGCAGCTTCCGGAGAGGCTGAATTCTGCCTTGTCGGTTCCGGTAATGCCGATCGAGGAGAACACGAGGTTTTCCGGGCCGCTGTTGGTAACGGAGAAGCTTTGGGATGCGGTACGGCCGACGTTCAGGCTCCCGAAGTCACGGCTCGCCGGGGATGGGGAAACGGTGGTACCGAGAGTGATGCTCCAGAGCCCGACACCGTACATGCCGAAATACAGGGAGGTTCCGGTCGGGTCGACGAGGATCGGGGTAAGCACATGGTCGTTGTCGGCGAAACCGGTGCCATAGGTAGTCCATGTCACGCCGCCATCCCTGCTCCTGCGCGTCTTGTCGGCCGCGTACAACGTGGTCGGAGAGGTCGGATCGATGACCGGCGTGCCGACGCAGGCGGACATCCTGCTCCAGGTGGCCCCCTTGTCGGTGCTTACGTAGGTGCAGGCGGTGGTGTAGGGGTAGTTCGCTCCCGCATAGACGCTGTACGCCGAGGCATCACCGGAGATGACCAGCCTGCCGACTTCCAGGTAGGGAGCGATACCGGTGGTGAGATTCGTCCAGACCCATGCGCCGTTGACGAACTCCCGCTTGTACACACCGCTGTCGAGGGAATCCCATCCCGACGGTTCGTAGCGGTATCCCGCCCCGTACAGGGTGCCGTCGGGAGCAATGGCCAGGTCGTTAAACGCATGGTTCGGCTCGGACACCAGTGACCAGATGTTGCCACCGTCTGTGCTGAGGAACGCCCCGTGCTCGGTGGCAACGAAAATCTGCCTGGTGCCAGAGGCGGGATCCACGGGGCCAGCGGCGAAGCCATGGATATAACCGAGGCTGGGTGGGGTCTGGGCTTTCCAGCTCCAGTGGGGGTTCTGGGGGTCGAGAGAATCGTTCACGTACCGGTAAACACCGTCATAGGTGCCTGCCAGCAGGTACGTTCCGGACGCGGAGGAGATGGCCTTCAGGGCATTGACGCTGGTGCTTGTCGCAAAGGGGAAATCGGTATTCAGCGGGGTAAAGGTTGCCCCCCTGTCGTCGCTTCTGTACACGCCCCCGCCGATCAATCCCGCATAAATGGTGTTGGCATTGACCGGGTCCTGGGCAAGGGACATGACATAACTATTGATGAAACCGTGGTTGATCGGGGTCCAGGCACCGCCGTTCGTGCTCCTGACAATGCCTGAGGAAATGGGCAGGGAAGAGCCGGCATAGACCACGGTATCCTGGGCGGTCTCCTGGTTGATGGCATACACGGTGCCGAGGGTCGCGTCGACCAGCGTCGCGCTGTCCGGTGTGCCGGGGGTAAGCTTGTAGAGCCCCTTCGAGCTCGACACGTACACGGTGGCCGGGTTCAACGGGTCGATCTTTATCGCGGTAACATAGGCATCCGGGGCAATGGCGATCTCGGTCCATGACCCGACCCCCTTGGCGGTGTTCTTGTAGAGTTTCCCGTAGCCGCCGGCATAGACCGTGGTGCCGTCCATGGCCACGGCATGGGCCGCCACATTGGCGAGGGGGGTCCAGGTGCGGCCGCCGTTCTCGCTGCGGTACAGCCCCATTTCGGTTCCTATGAGCAAGATTCTTGCCGTGTCGGCAACATTCGGCGTCGGGTCGACGGCGATGGAGTAACCAGACAGGTTTTCGCCATAGTCCGGGTTATACTCGTTAAAAATCTGGCTCCAGGTCGCGCCGCCGTCCAGACTCTTGTGAACGCCACCCATGTACGCACCGGCATACACGACCGTGGAGCCGGGCTGGGGATCGGTGGCAAGAGAAGAGATGGACTGGGTCCGCAACTGCTTAGGATAGACGGGTGTCCAGGTCCCCTGGTTGTCCCTGAGGATATGCACCCCGACTTCGGAACCGTTGGCGGTGCCGACGAACAGCACCGTCTGGTCACGGGGGTCGAGGGCAAGGGCGCTGATCCCCGTGATAGCCGGATTGCCGAGGTTCTGCCGGATCCAGTCCCCTCCGCCGTTAGTGCTCTTGAACATGCCGCCGTAATAATACGTGCCGGCATAGAGCGTCTGGGATAACGGTTTGGCGACCAGGGAACTGATGTGCCCCCCCTCCGGGCCGCCGGCCTGGGTCCACTGGTTCATGCCGGCGTAACCGTTGCCGGTCAGGCAGCAGAGGAGCAGTGACAGTAGCAGTAGCGGGTAACATAGTCGCAATCTGCTCGAGATTCGGTGCTTCATACCTTTTCTTCCTCCTTGTTGTAGTGTTGCGCGGATTTGACCCGTCACGGGGCAAGCATCCGCAAAAAGAGTGCTGGACCACGTTAATTAATAACAATAAGAACCATCTTATGTAGCAGGTGCCGTGCCAGAGCGGCTGCTACAGCACATTTTTAAAAACACGAGTGTATTCAGATAGTTGAACACCAGGGCCTGGTAAGGTGAGAATCTGTGGATGGGATAGAAAGTGTAAAGAAAATTTACACCGTCAGCACTGGCAAGCCGTAAAGCGGCTATTGATAGGGGATGGCAGGATGTGTAAAGAAATTTTACAGTGTAAAAAAACCTTCACCACATGACCCTGCCCCCTCCCCGCAGAGGAAAATAGTTGACAGCGACCGGGCAAGGTTTTCTTATACCCTGAAAAACGTAAGCAGCGAGGGGTTATGAACAGCATCTGTGTCTACTGCGGCTCAAGCAGCGGCAGGAAAGAAGAATATCGACTGGCGGCGGAATCTCTGGGGAGTGAACTGGCCCGGCGGGGGATCACCCTGGTCTACGGCGGCGGCAATGTGGGTCTGATGGGAGTGGTGGCCGATGCGGCCTTGGCCGCGGGGGGGAAGGTGATCGGCGTCATCCCCCGGGCGCTGCTGGAGAAGGAACTGGGGCATGACGGCCTTACCGAACTGAGGGTCGTCGGTTCCATGCACGAACGGAAGGCCCAGATGGCCGAACTGGCCGACGGCTTCATCGCGCTTCCGGGAGGCTTCGGCACCCTGGAGGAATTCAGCGAGATCGCCACCTGGACCCAACTGGGGTTCCACCGCAAGCCGCTGGGGCTACTGAACGTGGGCGGCTTTTACGACGGGTTCCTCGCGTTCCTGGACCATGCCGAAGTCGAGGGGTTCATCCGCCCCCAACACCGCAGCATCGTCCTCTCCTCGACCGCATCGGGTGAACTGATCGACCGCCTGACATCCTTCCATCTCCCCTATCTGCACAAGTGGATCGACCGGGACCAGCGGTAGCGAGTACGTTGGTGTAGTTCAGGTCACCGCCGCTCCCCCGGCATCGAGGTTCATCCGGTGGAGCCTGCGGTAATCCTCCGGCGTGTCCATGTCCAGCAGAATCCCCGGGTCGCCGGTGTCGAGGAGCCTCACCTCTTCGTGGTGCCGCGCCAGGATGTCGCGCAGGGTCCCGCCCGACGACAGTTCGTCCAGGAGCGCCGACGGGAAGAGGGTCGGGTGCCCCTTCTGGCCACCGTGGCGGGGGACCAGGATCGCCGTCGGGGCGGCCCCGTGGACGGAGGCCAGGTAGGAGATCGTCGCGGGGGAGACCAGGGGGTAGTCGCAGAGCGCCACGATGGTGCCGGTGATGTGGGGAGCCAGCAGCCGCCGCCCCACCAGCACCGAGGAGGCCATGTCCCCGCCCCGGGCCGGGTTCACGACGACCTCCACCGGGAAGCGTGACGCCTCGGCCGCCACCAGCTCGTTCCCCGGGCCGACCACGACCACGACCTGGGTCAGGCCGCCGGCCAGCAGCGTATCGAGGCAGCGGGCCAGGACGGTCTTCCCCCCCAGGTCCAGGAGCTGCTTGCAACACCCCATGCGCCGCGAAAGACCGGCGGCGGTCACTATGGCAGCAACAGTGCCGTTCATAATCCTCTCCTCCTGGCAATCAATTGGCCGACAATGCTGACGGCGATCTCTTCCGGGCTCTGGGCGCCGATGGGGAGCCCCACCGGGGTGACGACCCGCTCCCGCTGACCGGGGTCGAAACCTTCCCGTTCCAGGGTCTGCAGCAGGGTCTCCCGCTTGCGGCGGCTCCCCAGCAGGCCGATGAAGCCGGCCCCCGTGGCCAGACACCCCCGCACGGCGTCGAAATCGCCCTGGTGGCCGGGGGTGGCGATGACGACGAAGTCGTCGGGGCCGAGGGTGAGCTTGCCGAACGCCTCCCGGATCGGCAGGCAGCTGGTCTGGTCGGCACCGGGGAGCAGGTCGCCCGTGACGCACTCGGGGCGGTCGTCCACAACGATCACCCGGAACCCGCAGCCGTGGGCCAGGCTGGTCACCGCCCGCCCCACGTGGCCGGCGCCGAACATGACCAGGAGGGGGCGGTGCCCCTGGGGCTCGATGTAGACCGCCATGCTGCCGCCGCAGGCAAAGCCGTTCTCCTCGGTCAGGGTGAAATCGAGCAGGTGGGGGGTCTCGTCCGCCAGGGCCGCCAGGGCGGCCCGGACCGTGTCCTGCTCGATCCGCCCCCCGCCGACGCTCCCCAGGATGCTGCCGTCCCCCC
>CALMBF010000159.1 GCA_937860145.1 uncultured Geobacter sp. | reverse complement strand
TCTAGTACGGTCTCGTGGGCTCGGAGATGTGTATAAGAGACAGGTGCAGGCTGAGGGCTTCCCGGGCGAGCTTGAGGGATATCTTCCGCTGGGTGGCGAAGGAGAGCCGCTTGATCTGCTCCAGTGCCGCGGTGAGGGCAGGGATGTCCCGCTGCACGTGGACGAGGAGGTAGTCGATCACCTCCGCGGGGAGGACGATCTGCCGGTCGGCGGCCAGTTTCCCCATGATCATGCGGCGGGAGTCGTCGTCGGAGATGTCCAGCCTGGCCACCAGGCCCCAGAGGAGGCGGGAGACCAGGTGGCCGTCCAGGTGGGGGAGCTCCTTCGGCGGTGCGGCGGCGGTGACGACGATCTTCCTCCCCGAGGTGTAGAAGTCGTTGAACAGCTGCCAGATGGCGATCCTGACCCGGTCGTCGTCCCGGATCAGGTGCAGGTCGTCCAGGAGGAGGAGGGGGAGGTGTCGCGCCTGTTCGCCGATGCTCTCCAGGCTCCCGGGGGTGAGGCTCTGCACCGGGAAGACCGGCACGTCCCAGCCGTCCCGGTCGCCGACGGCGTTGCCGATGGCCGTGAGGAGGTGGGTCTTTCCCGACCCTTCCGGGCCGTGGAGGAAGAGGAGGTTCTCGCCGGAGACCGGGTCCATGACCCGCCGGGCGAAATTCACCGCCACGTCGTTGCCGCGGCAGGTGACGAAGGTGGCGAAGGTGTAGTTCGGCGTGACGGGGAAGTCGAAGATGAGCTGCATCTAGAAGAGGGTCCCTTGCGGGCCTTCGGGGGCGACGCGGCCGAAATGGAGGTAGGCGGCCCGGGTGGCGACCCGTCCCCGGGGGGTCCGGTTGATGAAGCCGTGCTGGATGAGGTACGGCTCGATGACGTCCTCGATGGTGTCGCTCTCCTCGCAGATGGCAGCCGCCAAGGTCTCCAGCCCCACGGGCCCGCCGCCGAACTTGTCGATGATGGTGAGGAGCACGGTGCGGTCCATGTTGTCGAACCCCATCCCGTCCACCTCCAGGAGGCGCAGGGACTCGTCCACGATCTTGGCGGTGATGGAGCCGTCCCCCAGGACCTGGGCAAAGTCCCGGACCCGCCGCAGGAGGCGGTTGGCGATGCGGGGGGTCCCCCGGCTGCGCCGGGCCAGCTCCAGGGAGGCGTCGGGGGTGATCTCCATCCCCAGGATGCGGGAGGAGCGCCTGACGATGAAGGCCAGCTCGTCGTCGGTGTAGAACTCCAGGCGGGAGATCACGCCGAAACGGTCGCGCAGGGGGGAGGAGAGGAGCCCGGCCCGGGTGGTGGCCCCCACCAGGGTGAACCTGGGGAGGTCGAGCTTGATGGTGCGGGCGCTCGGCCCCTGGCCGATGATGATGTCCAGCTGGAAGTCCTCCATGGCCGGGTAGAGGATCTCCTCCACCACGTGGGAGAGGCGGTGGATCTCGTCGATGAAGAGGACGTCGCCCGCCTCCAGGTTGGTGAGGATGGCGGCCAGGTCGCCGGGCCGCTCGATGACCGGGCCGGAGGTGGACTTGATGTTGACCCCCATCTCGCAGGCGATGATGTTGGAGAGGGTGGTCTTCCCCAGCCCCGGCGGTCCGTAGAGGAGGACATGGTCGAGGGCCTCGCCCCGTTTCTTGGCGGCATCGATGAAGACCCGCAGGTTCCCCTTGGCCTTCTCCTGCCCCACGTACTCGTCCAGGGAGCGGGGACGGAGGGAGCTCTCCATGAGGAGCTCTTCGTCGGTGGCATGTGCTTCGAGCAGTCGGGACATGGCTATTTCATCAGCCTCTTGAGGGCGTGTTTGAGGAGCTCTTCCATGGGGGTGCCGGCATCGACGTCAAGCTCGGCGAGGACCCTGGTCACCACCGCCTCCTTGTACCCCAGGTTCACCAGGGCGGAGGCGACGTCGTCCCGCACCGACGAGGGGGCGGTGCTGCTGGCACTGCTCTGTCTGCCCGTGACCAGCCCCAGCTTGACGATCTTGTCCTTCAGCTCCAGCACCAGGCGTTCGGCGCTCTTCTTGCCGATCCCCGGCACGGCGGAGAGCCGGGCCAGGTCGCCGCGGACCAGGGCGTCCGAAAGGTCGGCGGGCTGGATGTTGGAGAGGATGTCCCGCGCCAGCTTCGGCCCCACCCCCGTGACCCCCAGGAGGAGCTGGAAGAACTGTTTCTCCTCCGGGGTGAGGAACCCGTAGAGGTGGATGGCGTCTTCCTTCACGTTGGTGTGGATGTGGAGGGAGAGGGGCGCACCCTCTTCCGGGAGGGCGAAGTAGGTGGAGAAGGGGATCTGCACGCGGTAGCCGACGCCGTTCACGTCCAGGATCACGGCATCGGGGGTCTTGTGGGCTATTGTTCCGCTTAAGAGGGCTATCATCGGTACGCTCGTCGCTTCGGGGCGGGGGTGATAAGGTTCTTCAGGCCGGCCGAGTTGGCGTGGCAGATGGCGACCGCCAGGGCGTCGGAGGCGTCGGCCTGGGCGATCTCCGGCAAGCCGAGCAGGGCCTTGACCATCTGCTGTACCTGCTCCTTGGCGGCCCGGCCGTGGCCGACGACCGCCTGCTTTACCTGCAGGGCGGTGTACTCGTGTACCGGCAGGCCCGCGTTGACGCCGGCGACGATGGCCGCCCCCCTGGCCTGGCCGAGCTTGAGGGCGCTCTGCACGTTGTTGGCGAAAAAGACATCCTCCACGGAGACGACGTCAGGGGCGTAGCGGGCGATGATCTCGCTGAGCCCCTCGTAGATCCGCTGCAGCCTGCCGGGGAAGTCCGCGGCGCTGTCGGTGAAGATGGCGCCGTTGTCCACGTGGACCAGCCGGTTCCCTTCCTTGCGGATCACGCCGTAGCCGGTGATGCGCGAGCCCGGATCGATGCCCATGATTTTCATGTCGTAGTCCGCCTGAGGTTGGGTGCGGGGCCGGGGCCCCCGTGTTACATCAGCTTCTCCATCTCCTCCATGGAGATATCGAAGTTGGCATAGACGTTCTGTACGTCGTCGTTGTCTTCGAGGCGGTCGATCATCTTCAGCATGCTCTCCGCCTGTTTCCCCTCCAGCTTGACCTGGGTCTGGGGGATCATGGTCACTTCAGCATTCTCGAAGGTGAAGCCGGCCGCGTTCAGGGCATCACGCACCTCGATGAATGCGGACGGCTCGGTGGTCACCTCGATCTGCTCGTCCAGGTCCACCACGTCCTCGGCACCCGCTTCGATGGCGGCTTCGAACAGCTTGTCGAAATCCACCGACTTCGGGTAGGTGATCAGCCCCTTCTGGTCGAACATCCAGGAGACGCACCCCGTTTCCCCCATGTTGCCGTTGCACTTGGTGAAAATGCTGCGCACCTCCGATACGGTGCGGTTGCGGTTGTCGGTCATGACCTCAACCAGCACCGCGACGCCGCCGGGTCCGTACCCTTCATAGGTGATCTCCTCGTAGTTGACCCCCTCCATCTCGCCGGTACCCTTCTTGATGGCCCGCTCGATGTTGTCCTTGGGCATGTTTTCACCCTTGGCCTTGTCAATCGCCGTTCTAAGGCGAGGATTTGCCGCGGGGTCTCCACCGCCAAGCTTGGCGGCAACGGAGATCTCCTTGATGATCTTGGTGAATATCTTGCCCCGTTTTGCGTCGGCAGCGCCCTTCTTGTGCTTGATCGTGCTCCATTTATTGTGGCCTGACATGTTCTGCTCCTGTGTATGGTGTATGAACCCATTGCCGTTCCGGTTGCGGAGGGGGTGCTCCGCCCCCGCGGTTGATCCGGCATGTTTCAGAAGGTGCATGGTGCGTGGTTCGTAAAGCATGAAATAATATCATGCTGAATTTATGCTTGTAAAGGGAGAATGCAGCGGAATATTTCCCGTTTGACGTTGCGGAGACGATGATGTAAACCCATGTTTGAAAGGGCTGCAAAATTCATTGGTTTCAGCTTTGATCATTTCCGGTTTATTGGTAACCTGTTGAAAAATAATGAACTAATGGTACTGTATACAAAAAAATAAACTTTTGGGTTGACACTAATAAAACGACGTGCTAAAAAATAAATCAACTATAACTATTAGTGGGTAAAACGAACTTTCAAATTTACAGCGGGCGGGTCGATCATCATGTTCAGGAGCAAGAGCAGCTATTCTGTGCAGAGTGTGGAAAAGGCTCTGGATATTCTGGAGCTCCTGGCCGATGACTCTGTTGACGCCACGCTCCCCCATCTGGCCGAAAAGCTCGGCATCAGCAGGAACAAGGCGTTCCGTCTGCTGGCCACCCTGGAGAGCAGGGGGCTCGTGCAGCGTGAAGAGCATAGCGGCGTCTACCGGGTGGGGCTGAATACCGTCGGCCTTGCCCAGCGGTTCATCAAGGGGGCAAACCTGATCAAGCATGCCCATCCGGTGATGGAAGAGCTGGCCAGGCGGCACGAGGAAGCGGTGTACCTCACGGTCCTTCTCGGGGAGGAGGTCCTGTTCCTCGACATGGTCGACGGAGCCCAGGCGGTGAAGACGGCTCCCCTGGTGGGGAAGAAGTTCCCCTGCCTCACCAACGCCCCCGGCAAGGTGATCAAGGCGCTCGAATCCTCCGACCTGCTCGAGAAGTTTTTCAAGAAGGGGCGGCGGCGCATGTCTCCGGAAGAGCTTCTCCGGCTGGAGAGCGAGCTCGACGAGATCCGCGTCAAGCGGGTCGCGGTCGCCCATGACGGCCTTGGCGAGGGGATTACCGATGTGGCGGTGGCCATCAAGGATTACGCCGGCAAGGTCGTCGGTGCCATAACCCTGCTGGGGCCGGCATTCCGGCTGGTTGCCGAGAGGATAGAGAACGAGATTGCCCCTTCGCTCCTGGAAGGGGCCGATATGCTTTCCATGAAGTTCGGTTACGCGAAGTTTTAGCGATTGTCGGCAGGTTACACGTTCACGAAAGGAGGCGTACAGGGCAGAACATCAACGGAGAGCGGGACGCCGTTCTCTCAGGCTGGTTACATTTTTCAAGAAAGGAGTACCAAACCATGGCAGAAAAACAGTACGACTGGGCAGCAATTGCCAAAAACCCCAAGTTTATCGAACTGCATCACAAGAAGACGGTTTTTCTCTTCGGATGGTGGATTTTCTCTTCCATCTACTACTTCCTCCTCCCGATCGGTGCAGCCTACACCCCGGGGCTCTTCAAGATCAAGATCATCAGCAACATCAATCTTGGCTACCTCTTCGCCCTTTCCCAGTTCTTTGTCTCCTGGTGGCTTGCAATGTACTATGCCAAGGTCGCCAACCGTGACTTCGACAGACTGACCCGTGAACTTGTAGACGAGCTCAAGTAAAGGAGGACTAACTAATGAAAAAACTGTTCGTAGGACTGGCATTAGCCCTCTCCCTGGGCTCTATTGCTTTTGCTGAAACCCAGAAGGCGCCGGCCGCCGCTCCGGCAGCTCCGGCAGCTGCTGCGCCCGCCTCAACCGCTCCGGCTGCTCCGGCTGCCATGCAGGCCGTTCCCGCGCCCGCCGCAGCTCCTGCTGCTGCCGCACCGGCCGCCAAGCCCGCCGACGACGGCAAGCTGAAGGCCAACCCGAAGGTCACCATCCCGATCTTCCTCATCATCATCGGCGCCACCATGGCCGTTGTCGTCTGGTCGGCCAAGAAGACCAAGTCGGCTGCCGACTTCTACACCGCCGGTGGCGGTATCACCGGCACCCAGAACGGCTGGGCGATCGCCGGCGACTACATGTCCGCCGCGTCGTTCCTCGGCATTTCCGGCATGATCTCCCTCTACGGCTACGACGGGTTCATGTACTCCGTCGGCTGGCTGGTTGCCTACATTACGGTTCTGCTCATCGTTGCCGAGCCCTGCCGTAATGCCGGCAAGTACACCCTGGGGGACATCCTGGCGTTCCGTACCGAGCCCAAGCCGGTCCGCGCCGTTGCCGCCATTTCCGTCGTCGCCGTCTCCACCTTCTACCTCACCGCCCAGATGGTCGGTGCGGGCAAGCTGATGCAGCTCCTCCTGGGCATCGACTACAAGGTCGCGATCATCGGCGTCGGCATCCTCATGGTCGGCTACGTCGTGTTCGGCGGCATGACCGCCACCACCTGGGTCCAGATCATCAAGGCCGGTCTGCTCATGTCCGGTGCTACCCTGTTGTCCGTGCTGGTCATGCTGAAGTCGAACATGAACCCGATCCAGTTCTTCAATGACATCGCCTCCAGCCAGGCTATCGCCGACCACGTCAAGCTCCTCCCCATCTACCTGAAAGAGCTGGATGCAGGCACCGCCACGACTGACGCCGGTCAGCGCTTCCTCGAGCCGGGTCTGTTCCTCACCAACCCGCTCGACCAGATCTCCCTCGGTATGGCCCTCGTGCTCGGTACCGCCGGCATGCCCCACATCCTCATGCGCTTCTTCACCGTGCCGACCGCCCAGG
>CALMBF010000158.1 GCA_937860145.1 uncultured Geobacter sp. | reverse complement strand
CACCTCTCTATTCGTCGGCAGCGTCAGATGTGTATAAGAGACAGCATTATGATCGTGCCGCAAGGGACGAGGCTCGACGGCATCGAGAGACTGATCGGCGGGATACCGGTCGATTCCGTCCTGCCGGAGGGTATCGCGGAGCGGATCGCCGCCATGGCGGCAGTCCGCCGGGTCGCTCCCCAGTATGTCCTGACATCGGCCGCGGACCCCTGCTGTGAACTGGGGAAAGTCCTCCTGGTCGGGTTCGACCCTGCGCGGGACTTTACGGTCCAGCCCTGGTTGCGTCCGGAAGACTCTCTTCCGGACAACGAACTGCAACTTCTGGCCGGCGGGCGGGTCATGAAAGCACCCGGCGCTGCCATGCGATTCTTTGACCACACCTTCACCCTGACGGCCCGGCTGGACCAGAGCAGGTCCGCACCTTTCGACACGGCGCTCTTTATCCCCCTGAAAGGGCTGGCCGCGATGGAGCGGTCATCACGCAGCCGCGGCAACCGGCTCACCATCCCATGGGGCAGGCCATCCCTGCTGCTCCTCAGGCTTGCCGACGGGATTGAGCCGCAACAGACGGCTCTCGAACTGGAACGACAGCACCCCGGCATCCGGGCGCTCCCGATTGACGGGGCGTTGCGCGCCGGCCGGCTGCATCTGGAGAATCTGGGCCGGGGCCGTGGTCCCCTTGCCGCGGCGTTCTGGCTCATCGCCCTCCTCTCGGGGGGAGCCTTCCTCTTCACCGGCCTCCAGGGACGCCGGTCGAGCCTCGGGCTGCTGCGCTCGTACGGCTACGGCAGGGGGCTCCTGGCCACCATGTTCGGCCTGGAGACCCTCGTTCTCTCCCTGGCGGGCATGGCAGCGGGAGGGGCGGCGGCTTTCATCGCCCTCGGGCTCAGCAGTCAGTACCTCACCATGGCAACAGGGGTACCGCTCCTCCCCGGCTGGCTCACCCGCTCTGCCGTTGCCATCACCTGGTGTTACCCGGCGTTTGCAGGCGCCCTGGGCCTTGCGGGTGGTGGCCTGGTGCTCCTCATCCTGCGACGTGAACCGGCAGACCTGCTGCGGGGGGGCCGATGAGAGTCGAACTGCGGGGGATTCGAAAAACTCACGTGCTGCCCCATGGCGGCTTCGTCACGGTGCTTGCCGGCGTCGACCTGGACCTGGAGAGCGGAGAGCGGGCGCTGCTCCGCGGCGAGTCGGGATGCGGCAAGACGACACTCCTGGATATCATGGGGGGAGTGGCCCGGCCGACATCGGGGAGTATCCGGCTGGACGGAACGGAACTGCTCCCCGGCAGCGTCCGGCAGGGGACGATCTCCCCTGCCTTTCAGGAACCGGTGTTCATCCCCGAGCTGACGGTCATGGAGAATCTCCTCCTGCCGCTCAGCCGCTCCGGGGAGGATTCCGTCACCGGCCGGGGGGAATCGCTCCTGGAGCAGTTCGGGCTTGCCGAAGTATTCGATCGCTTCCCGGCGGAGCTGTCCGCGGGGGAGAAACGGCGTCTGAACCTGGCCAGGGCACTCTTCCCCACACCCCGGCTGCTCCTGCTTGACGAACCCTTCGCCGCACTTGGAGAGACGTGGCGGGAACGGGCGCTGGAACTGGTCATGAAGCAGGTTTACGATACCCGGGCAACCCTGGTGATCGCGGGCACCGATCGGCTCACCGGTTGCACGGGGGTACGGCGGTTACGGCTGCACAAAGGAAAGGTCGGCACTGATGGCAACAACGATTGTTGAAACAGGCAGGCTCAGCCGCAGTTACGGCGAGATCTGCGCCCTGAAACCCCTTGACCTGACCGTACCGGAAGGAGAGTGGCTGTCGGTGATGGGGCATTCAGGTTCCGGTAAAAGCACGCTGCTGAACCTCATCGGGGGACTCGACCGGCCCAGCGACGGTTCGCTGCTCGTCGGGGGAAGGGACCTGCTCACGCTTTCCGAGGACGGGCTGGCACGGTTCCGCAGGGAGTACGTGGGGATCATTTTTCAGCAGCACCACCTGGTACCCTACCTGACCGCCGTGGAGAATGTCATGATGGCCCAGTACTTCCACAGCGTTCCCGATGAAGCCGAGGCCCGGTCAGCACTGGAGCGGGTCGGGCTGGGGCATCGCCTGAAGAACAGGCCGGGGGAGCTTTCCGGCGGGGAGCAGCAGCGGGTCTGCATCGCCAGGGCGATCATCAACAGCCCGAAACTGCTCCTGGGAGATGAACCGACCGGGAACCTCGACCACAAGAGCACCATGATGGTCATGGAACTCCTCAGGGAGCTACGGGCCGAGGAGAGGTTCACGGTGATCATGGTAACCCACAACCAGGAAGTGGCAGCCTGGGGGGACCGGACCATCTACCTCGATGACGGGGTGCTGGTGCGGGAAGAACGGATGAACGCCTGATGTCCGCCCTGAAATTCATTCCCCATATCCTCTCCTGGGCCATCGTCGTCCTGGTCCTGCTGCGGGGGTTTTCCGGCCAACGACCGACCGTTGCCATCGCGGGCAATGTCGGCTTCACCGTGGGCGCTGCGGGGACTTTTTTTCTTTTCGGCTCCCTTCCGGTGAACACCCTCTTCGGAACGATCAGGTCGGCCCTGGGAGTAAGCTTTCTCCTGTTCTGGGGGAGCTCCGTCGTGGCCATCTACCGGAGTACCGACCGAGGGGTGACGCCCACTGGAGAGCGGTTCCTGGGCACGCCGCTCGGCGCCGGCATCTGCGCTGCGCTGGCCGGCCTTCTGGCCGGGGCCGTCGGCGCCTGTACGCTCCAGGGGGGAAGCGGCACACTTGTGCACCTTGTGTTCCTCGTACTGGCGGCCGCGGTACTGGCATCCGGCGCCCGGCATCTGGAGAGGCTGCTCCCCGACTCTTTCCGGGTATCACCCTCGGGCATGCTGGCCGGGGTGGTGTCGCTCCTGCTCTACAGCTCCTCGTCGATCCTCCGCCTCGACCTTTTCTCCCCCCTGAGCATGAAGGTCATGAAGGGGATTCATGATTTCGTGCATCAGTTCATGGAATCTGTTCTGGTCCCGGACCACCTCTTTATCCGCCCGATTGCCTGGAAGCTCATCGGTCTGCTGTTCGGCAAGGAGGTCGGATTCTGGGGGGGGATGGCCATCTGGTTCACCCCGGCGCTGCTGGTCCTCCTTGCCATTCAGCTCCAGCGCCCCCCGTCGGTGGCCCATATCCGCCAGGGGGCACAGCGCCGCAAGCTGCTGGCTGCAGCCATCGGCAGGCAGCGCTCACTCCTCGTCGTACCCCTGCTCACCGTGGTCATCCTCGGGGGGGCAGCCTACCGGAGCAGTTTTCCCGCCGTGGAGTACTGGGACCCCAAGCCGATCCCGGTCACGGCAAGCCCGTCGGGGGAGATTTTCATCCCGAAAAAGGGGGAGGTCGACCTGGAAGACGGCAAACTGCACAAGTACCTGTTCAAACGGGGTGAGCGGCAAGCCCGTTTCTTCGTGCTGATGAGTCCAGCGGGGAGCTTCACCGTTGACCTCGATGCCTGCGCCATCTGCAAGCCTGACGGCTATGGCCAGGCGGAAGGATCGGTGATCTGCTACTACTGCAAGACGCTCATCCCCCTGGATACCGTCGGCAAACCGGGGGGCTGCAACCCCGTGCCGGTCCAATTCACGGAAAAGGCTGACGGCATAGCCATTGATGGCATAACGCTCATCAACAGCTGGACCGCAACGGTGCGGGCGACGACAGGGGCAACGGAGGGGGGCAAATGAACCGACTCTTCTCTGCCGCGCTGCCGCTGATATCGTCCCGGGCCGTCCCCCCCCTGGTACTCTCCCTGTTTTTTGTCATCTACATCGGAATCGCCTTTTTTACCGATGAAACCCTGGTCACGCTGATGGCTTTCACCCGCAAGAGTATCATCCTTACCGCACTGCTCGCCCTGATTCCCCTGAACTACCTGTCCAGGATTGTTCAGGAAACGGCCAGACACCGCAGGATTCGCCGGATAATGTCCGGCAGATCGGCAGATGTCATGCCGGAACTGTTCGACGAAACGGTTGAACTGCCCGCCACAACCGTCTTCCCGGAACTCCAGGGCCGCCTCGCTGCCGCAGAATACAAGACGCGCTGCACCGGGAACTCTCTTGCCGCCTGGCGCGGCACCACTAATTTCCCGCTCCGCATCCTTTTTCTGACAGGTACGCTCTGTCTCTTCGCAGGTATTCTCGTGAGTCTCACCACCCGGTCCGTCCACCGGCAGATGGTCATCGAGGGCGAACCGTTACCGACGCCGCACGGGATCGGCGGCACGATTTCGCGGATCACTCTGGCGGAATCATCCAGCTCGATACTGAGAAGGACCCTGACCATGGAACTGGCGCCGTCACCGGCAGGACACGGCAAGAGGTCCTTCGGCATCTATCCACCTTCCCTGTACGAAGGGCATTTCATCTACCCCCGCTACCTGGGACTGGCCCTCTTCCTCCGCTTCTCCGCTCCCGACCTTCCGGAAGGCTACGAGACTCCCTACACGTTGAACTGCTACCCTCCGGGAAAAGAGGATAGCGTGGCGGTGCCGGGCTCCCCCTACAAGATCGTCTTCAGCATTCCGGAACCGGCTGCCGGCAGTGACCCCTACCAATCCTACATGGCGGACAACAAGACTCTCGGGTTCAAGCTGCTGAAAGGAAAGGAACTCCTTTTCACAGGGAGCGTTCCGGCAGGGGGAGGCTATGAGCGCGACGGCTATCGCCTGTCGCTACCCGACGTCAGGCGTCTGGTGGTAACCGACTTCATCGGTGATTACGGCCTCCTGCTCATATGGGCAACGGCCCTGTTCTACCTGCTTGCAGGATGCTGTTGGCTACCGCTCAGGCTCTTCTTCCCCCGCAGGGAAATGGTGTTCACCTCCGAGCATGGTGTGATCAAGGCGTCTTCCCGAGCCGAAGGGGGGGCAAGAAGACACGCGGGAGTGTTTCATGAGGCACTCGACCTTGTCGCGGAGCGGGGCCTGGCGGACAGGGGATGATCCGCCCGGACGGGTCATCCCGACCGCAAGCATGACCGGGAGTTCGCGTGCGCCTCTGCTGAAGAGGGCCGGGATGCGTGAATACGCTTGCCATAACCAGCCAAGGTGATACAAGAACATCATGAAAAACAATTTCGAACAGATAACCCATGACAATGTCATGCTGGCGCTCATCATCTATGCAGAGTATCGCAACAACGGGATCGTTTTCTTCACCCCGGACGAGTTTTCCCAGCAGCTAGCCTACATGAGACACCCGCCGGGCAAGGTCATTGACCCCCACGTCCACAATCCGGTGCAGCGCGAAGTATTCATCACCCAGGAGGTCCTGTTGCTCAAGAAGGGACGATTGAGGGTGGATTTCTACGATCAGCAGCGCAGCTATGTCACCAGCCGGATTCTCGGAACTGGCGACGTGATCCTCCTGGCAGCGGGAGGTCACGGATTCGAAGCGCTCGAAGAGGTGGAGATGATCGAGGTGAAACAGGGGCCTTACTCAGGCGAAGCCGACAAGACCAGGTTTGCCGGCATCACCGCTGCCGAGGCTGCGGCACGTGAGACCGATGGCTGACTCTCTTCCCGGCACCATAGGGACGGGTAACACCGGCGGGAAATCTTCTCCGCGAGGTTGAGCATGGAAAATTTTGCCCGGTATGGGCGCTACTACGATCTGCTCTACGCGGACAAGGATTATGCCGCCGAGGTTCGCTACGTGACCGGCCTCATCAGGAGCCGTGATGCCCAGGCTGTTTCTCTGCTTGAACTTGGGTGCGGCACGGGTATCCATGCCGCATTGCTGGCCGGGGAAGGCTACCGGGTGCATGGCGTCGACCGGAGCGAAGTGATGCTTGCGGAGGCGCGTCGCCGGTCCCGGGATGACAATCCGGCATTCTCCTGCGGCGATGCCCGGGAAATAAGGTTTCCGGCAACATATGACGTCGTCCTTGCCCTCTTCCATGTCATCAGTTATCAGACGGGCAATGACGATATCCGCCAGTTTTTCGCTACCGCATCTGAGCATCTGCGCCCCGGCGGCCATTTCATCTTCGATTGCTGGTATGGACCGGCTGTTCTGAACGACAGACCGGCTGTCCGGGTCAAGAGGTGCGCAGGTGACAGGCTGGAACTCATCAGAATCGCCGAGCCTGTCATCAGGCCCAATGACAATCTGGTCGAGGTTCACTACCAGATGCTGGCCCACGACACACGAGACGATACCCATGACGAGATCAGGGAAGTTCATTCCATGCGCTATCTCTTTTGCCCCGAGATAGATCTTCTGGCTTCCCTGAACGGCCTCGAGGTTGTCGAAACCGGCGAGTTCATGACCGGCAGGGCTCTTGGCAGCGACACATGGAACGCCTGTTTCGTGGCAAGGAAAAGATGAGCGGTCGTCGTCCTTCAACGGTTCAGGCACGCTCACCTGAAGGGAAATGACGCGGCTCAGCGTTGAGCGGGCACCCTGAGGGATTCACGCAGCGATTGGGCGTATGGGCTGTTCAGTCGCACCAACTGGTTGTACTCCTGGTAGGCAAGGTCGCTGTTTCCTGCCAGAAGGTAGGCATACCCCAGGCGAAAATGGCTTTCCGGATCTTGAGGACTCAGCCAGACCGCCTGGCGGAACACTTCGATCGCCTCGGCATTTCTCCCTGCCATCTGGAGAGAATTGGCGAGATTCCTGACCCCTTCAACCCCTGTGGTGTTGATCCTCACCGAAGAGTAAATCCCAGAACTCCTGCTGGAGGTAATGGCGGCCAGCAATTGAATGGAACATTCGGACGCAATATGATAGAAATTTAAACATACCAAACACGCGGGAAACCGGCCTGCTGCGGAGACCCTCCCGGGAGAATCCAGATAGAAACGGCAGCACACCCCAGCACAATCCTTTTCGTGACCCCTCCCTACCACAGCGGTGTTGACGAGATAGCCGGCCGCTGGATCCCCCTCGGCCTGGTCTATCTTGCCGCCGCGGCGCGCCAGGCACGCGTGACACCGGCCATCTACGACGCCATGGCCAGGGGAGATGGCTTCGGGGATGTGGAGCGCCGGCTGCGCGATACCAACGCGGATTATGTCGCCACCTCGGCCATGACCGCCACCATCGATGCCGCAGTCAGGACCCTCGAACTGGCAAAGGCGGCCAATCCCCGCACCGTCACCATCCTGGGGGGTATCCACCCGACGTTCATGTACGAGGAGGTGCTAGCCGGCACAGCTGCCGTGGACTACATCGTCTGCGGCGAGGGGGAGGCCACCCTCCGGCAGTTGCTGGAGGTTCTTGAAGCCGGCGGCGATCCGGCCACGGTCCCCGGCATCGCGTTCCGGGCCCCCGGCGGCACCATCACCGCCACCGCCAGGCGCCCCCTTCTGGACGATCTCGATGCGCTTGAGGCCGCGTGGGACCTGATTGCCTGGGACGACTACACCTGCCTGGCCATCCCCGGTTCGCGCCTCGGCGCGGTCAGCACCTCCCGGGGCTGCGACCAGGGCTGCCGGTTCTGCTCCCAGCAGAAGTTCTGGGGGAGGTCCTGGCGCTCCCGGGATCCGCAGAGGGTGGCCGACGAACTGGCATACCTCCACGGCACGTACGGGGTGAACGTCTTCCTGATCACCGACGAGTATCCCACCCGTGACCGGAAACGGTGGGAAGCGCTCCTGGACGCGGTCATCGCCAGGGAGATGCCGGTCCATCTCCTCATGGAAACCAGGGGAGCGGACATCATCCGGGACCGGGACATCCTCGGGAAGTATCGCACGGCGGGGGTCATCTACGTCTCGGTCGGCATCGAGACCGCCGACCAGGGTTTTCTGGATGCCGAGGGGAAACGGATGGCAACGGACGAGGTCCGGGAGGTCTTCGAACTGCTCCGGGCCGAGGAGATCGTGTCCGAGGGGTCGTTCATGCTGGGATTTCCCGACGAGACCCCGGCGAGCATCAACAGGACCATACAGATGGTCCAGCAGTACAACCCGGACATCGCCAACTTTTTCACCTACACCCCCTGGCCCTATGCAGAGGGATACCGGGACCTGGAACCCCGAATCAGGGTCCGCGATTATGGCAAGTACAACATGGTGGATCCGGTCCTGGAACCCGAGGGGATGAGCATGCTCCAGGTCGAGGTGGCCCAGGCGGACAGCTACCGCCGCTTCTACATGGGGAAGATCATCGAATTCATGACCATGAAGGCCGATTTCAGACGGGACTATCTCATGGGGATCACCAGGCTGTTCATGGGGAGTTCCTTTGTCATGAGAAAGCTGGGAATCGGGCTGTTCGGCAAGATCCCGGCAAAGATGGAAGAGATGCGGCGGGGCAAGGATGAAAGCCGGCAACTTACGAGGTGATACCATGGAGCCGAAGGAACTGGCGGAGACGATAGCAGCCGGTCACCCCCCGGTGGTGGTGGATGTCCGCACCGGCTTCGAATTCAGGGCCGGCCATATCCCCGGCGCCCTCCACGCGCCGACCTGGAAGATCCTCCTGGGGATGGCACCCCTCCCCGAGGACAAGGCGGCCGAGATGGTGGTCCTGTGCGAACTGGGACCCCGGGCGGTCATGGCCAGGAAACTGCTGGGGCTTTTCGGCTACCGCAACGCCCGGCTGCTCTCCGGGCACATGGCCGCCTGGAGGAGCCTCGGCCTCCCCCAGGTGAGGAGTGCTCGATGACGGACGAAACGAGCGCGACAGCAGGACCATCCCCCGCCGGCGGCAACCAGGGGACCGTGCTGATCGTGGAGGACGACCGCAACACGGCCGCGCTGGTGGCAACCTACCTGGAGCGGGACGGGTTTGCCACCGTTGTGGTCCATGACGGCGGTCAGGCCCTGGAGGCAGCGGACAGGTGCGACCCGGTGTTCGTCATCCTGGATGTGATGCTGCCGAACATGGACGGCTGGACGATCTGCCGGGAACTGCGGGGCCGTTCCGACGTACCGGTCCTGATCCTCACGGCACGGGAGGAAGAAGTGGACCGGGTCGCGGGGCTGGCCATGGGGGCCGACGATTACGTGGTCAAACCGTTCAGCCCCCGGGAACTGGTGGAGCGGGTCAAGGCGATCCTGCGGCGCAGCAGGCCCGCCCCCCCAGCAGCATCGCCCCTCCTCTCCGTCGCCGGACTGGAGCTGGACCCCGTGAGGCGCAGGGTCACCCGCGACGGCAGGGCAATCCCCCTCACCGTCTGGGAATTCAAGCTGCTGCACGCACTGATGAGCTCTCCCGGGAAAGCCTTTTCCCGGGACGAACTCCTGAGCCAGTGCTACCAGAACCGGGAGGCGGTCATCGAACGGGTCATCGACGTCCATATCGGCAAACTCCGCCAGAAGGTCGAGGACGATCCCGCCCATCCCCGCTTCATCCTGACGGTGCGCGGCCATGGCTACGCGTTCAGCGAACTCCCGGGGGGGTAGATGCGCCAGCGACTGCTCTGGAAACTGCTCATCGGCCATTTCGTCCCGATCTTCGCCATCTTCTCCGTGGTGGTCTGGCAGGCCGTGGACAAGCGTGCGGCCGAATACTACCGGGAGCTGACCGAACGGTTCCATGTGGCGCCCCTGGAGGCCCACACCCGGTTTCTGGAGGCGATCCACCACCACATGTTCTGGGGGATGCTCGCCGCCCTGATCTTCAGCTGCCTGTTCACCTATCTCCTGACCACCTGGGTCCTGCGCCCCCTGCTGCAGATCACCGCCATCACCAAGAAGGTCGCCGACGGCAACTACACCGAACGGGTCAACGTGGTCTCCCGCTACGAAGGGGGGCAGCTCGCCGATGCCTTCAACCACATGGCCGACAACCTGGAGGCCATCGAGCGGCTGCGCAAGAACATGGTGGCCGACATTTCCCACGAACTGCGTACCCCCCTGACGAACCTGCGCGGCTACCTGGAGGGGCTCAGCGACGCCGTCATCCCGCCGGACCGGGAGACCTTCCAGATGCTGGAGCAGGAGGTCCTGCGCCTGGTCCACCTGGTGGATGACCTGCAGCAGCTGGCACGGGCCGATGCCGCCAGGTCGTTCCTCGACTGCCGGGAGCTCTCCCTCCACGAGCTCCTCGCCCAGATCATGGAGCTGTACCGGCCGAAATTCCAGGAGAAGGAGATCGCTGTGGAGTGGCAGCTCGACCCGGGGAGCGACCGGATAACGGCGGACCGGGACAAGCTCCTGCAGGCTATCCGCAACCTGGTCGACAATGCCTGGAAATACACCCCCCGTGGTGGAAGGGTCACGATCTCGGCCCGGCGCACGGCCGACGGCGTCAGGACCGTTTTTGCCAACAGCGGCGCGGCGATTGCCGAAGAGGACCTCCCCTACCTGTTCGAGCGGTTCTTCCGGTCGGACCGTTCCCGCTCCCGGGATGCTGGCGGGGCGGGGCTCGGCCTTGCCATCGTGAAGGAGCTCATCGAGGCCCACGGCGGTACGGTCGGGGCCGCAAGCGACGCAGACGGCACCAGGGTCTGGTTCACCCTCCCGGCATAGGCATTTCCCCCTCTCCTCCACTGATTCTTTACCAAATCTTTACATACTTGTTACCCGTTTACTTGCTACAGTACCCGAAGGCATATTTTTGTCCGAACCGGGGTTTCTGAACACACGGGCAGGGAGAGACGATGAGCAGGATTCTTTTTGTAACGGCACCCTATCACTGCTGGGGAGTACAGGTGGTCGGTACCTGGCCACCGCTGCACCTGGCCTATCTGGCTGGAGCGGCACTTGACGAGGGTCACGAGGCCAGGATCTTCGATGCCATGAACAAGAAGCTCGGCTTCCCTGACATCAGGGAAGAGATCGCACGGTACCGGCCCGACTATGTCATGACCCTTGATTACCTCCCCGTCACCGGTGCCATCAGCACCGCCACGGTTCCCGATGCCCTGAGGATCCTGGATGTGGCCAAGGAGGTCGATCCGGCCATCGTCACCCTGCTGGGGGGACCGCACCCCACCTTCATGTACAACGAGATCCTGGAAGATCCGGACAACCACGTCGATTTCGTGATCACGGGGGAGCCGGAACAGACCCTGAAGCAGCTGCTGACCGCGCTTCCCGAGGGGAGAGCGAAAAGCGTCAAGGGGATCGTCTACCGGGAGGGGGAGGTGGTGGTCGCCAATGAAAAGCAGCCCCACATCGCGGAGCTGGATGCCCTGAAGCCGGCGTGGCACCTCCTGGACTGGGACGACTACCAGTACCGGGTGGCCCCGGGTGGGAGGATGGCCTCCATCCTCACGTCCCGCGGCTGCGACATGGAGTGCGCCTTCTGCAGCCAGCGGATGTTCTGGCGCGAGGACTGGCGCTGCCGGAAGCCGGAAAACGTCATCGAGGAGATGGCCCACCTGATCGACACCTACGACATCCGGTTCTTCACCCTGATCGACGCCTACCCCACCAAGATCCGGGAGCGCTGGGAACTGTTCCTGGACCTGCTCATCGAGCGGGACTTCGGGGTGCAGCTCCTCATCGAGACCAGGGTCGAGGACATCATCCGGGATGCGGATATCCTGCACAAGTACCGTGACGCGGGGATCATCCACATCTACATCGGGGCGGAGAGCGCCGACAAGGACACCCTGAACAGCCTCAACAAGGGGACCAGCTTCGAACAGAACAAGCAGGCCCTGGACCTCTGCCGCGAGGCGGGGATCATCACCGAGGCGTCGTTCATGATCGGATTCCCCAACGAGACCTGGGACTCCATCGAGAACACCATCGCCTCGGCCAAGTACCTCAACCCGGACATCGCCGTGTTCCCCGTGGTGACCCCCATGCCGTTCACCCCCCTGTTCAAGGAGATGAAGGAGCGGATCCGGGTCTGGGACTACTCGAAATACAACCTGGTGACGCCGATCGTGGAGCCCTACGAGATGACCATGGACGAGATCACCCAGGCCCTCGGCACCTGCTACATGAAATTCTACGGGGAAAAGGTACCGGAAATAGTCGCGCTGGAAGACTGTTTCAAACGGCGCTACATGATGAGCGCCTTCAAACTGATGATGAAGGACCACGGGAAGCATTTCGATTTTGCCGGGTCCCATATGCCGATGCACTTCACCACCGACACGTTCGCGAGTTATTGATACGAAACAGTGGCTGCACCGGAAACTCGTCCCCTTCCCGAGCCGATAACGTCGGGATAACGATCTCGTCCCCCCCTCTCCTCTCCCCTGGTGCCAACGGACTCATGTCAGAGATGCATAGAGCTTCAGGTAGGCTTCGGCCTCCCGCTCCGGCGAGCAGTGCGCCTCCACGTGCTCCCTCCCGGCACGCCCGAGACGCCGGCGCAACTCCGGGCTGGCCAGCAGCAACTCCGCCTTCCCCAGGAAATCGTCTTCACTCCCGTAGAGAAGCCCGTTCACACCATCCCGCACGAGCGAGCGGTTCCCCTCGATGTCCGCGGCCAGGACCGGCCTCCCGAACGCCATCGCCTCCAGGAGGCTGTTGGCCATCCCCTCGGACAGGGACGTATTGAGCACCACGTGGGAACGGGCGTAGAGGCCGGGCATCGCCTCGAACGGGAGCTCCCCCAGCCATTCGGCATGGGGTGACCGGTCGATGGCGGAAAAAAACTCCCCGGCGTACGCCGCATCCAGAACCGGGCCGACCACCTCGAGCCGGAGCCGGAGCCCGGGGTGGGAGGCATGGAGACGGTCAAGGGGGGCGACGGGGAACATGACGTTTTTCACCGGCCTGATGCCGGCGGGGAGGAGAAAGACGACATCGCCTGCCGGCTCGGGGGGGACGGTTGGGGGGAGTCCGACCCCCTGGGGGATAACGGCGACAGGAGTGAGGAGGTGGGGAAGGAGACGATGAAGCCTCTGCCTGGCGCCTTCGTGAAAAACCACCAGGGCAGCAGCCGCCGCCAGGAGTTCGGCCAGGTCGCTCCCGCCGTCGGCGGCCCTGCCGGCGTACAGGTCGGTACCGGTGAAGGTGATCAGGTACGGGATGTCCAACGCCGCGGCAATCAGGCGTGCCGCACCTCCGCACTGCAGGGCGTGAAAAGCGTGGACGAGGTCAGGGCCGAATGCGCGGATCCCCCGCAGCAAGTCGTCCCCGTACTCCTCCCGGGAAAATACCCTGACCGTGCAGCCGGCCGCGCGCAGGTGCCCCTCGATCCTCCGGACCGTCACCGCGTTCCCTCGCGTGTCCTGCAGGTAACAGGGGGTAATGAAAGCAACCTTCAAGCCGGGCTCCCTCCTCTCGGTTGCCCGCAGGATACCCCGTTATCCCCTCCGCTGCAAGGGGCGCTCTTGTCTCGGCTCACGGTTCATGGTACTGTGGGCAAAATAGCCAAGGGACTCCCATGAAAATCACCATCCTGGGCAGCGGCACATCCACCGGCATCCCCATGGTCGGTTGCGGGTGTCCGGTCTGCACTTCCACCGACCCAAAGGACTCGCGCACCCGTGCTTCGCTGCTGGTGGAGCATGACGGCCACTTCATCCTGGTGGACACCTCGACCGACCTGCGCATCCAGGCTGTCCGCGAAAAGATCCCCCGGATCGATGCCGTCCTCTTCACCCATACCCACGCCGACCATGTCCACGGCATCGACGACCTGCGGGGGTTTCATTTCCACCACCGGCAGATCATCCCCTGTTACGCATCGCCCGAGACGCTGGCGGAACTGGAGAGCAAGTTCGACTACCTCTTCAACGGCCGTTCCGAATACGGGTACCACCAGATCATGGAACCCCACGGGGTGGATGGCCCCTTCGACCTGTTCGGCCTGAGGATCACCCCCATCCCCCTTCTCCATGGCACCATGGCATCCACCGGCTTCCGCTTCGGCAGGTTTGCCTACCTGACCGACTGCAGCCGGATTCCGGAGGCTTCGTTGCCACTTCTCACCGGGCTGGAGATCCTGGTCATCGACGGGCTCCGCCATACGCCCCACCCGCACCACTTCAACATTGCCGAAGCAATCAGGGTGGCGGCAGCCATCGCCCCCGAACGCACCTACATCACCCACCTGACCCACGATATCTCCCATGGCAGCGAAGGAGATCTCCCCGCAGGCGTTTATTATGCCTACGACGGCCTCTCTTTCTCCCTCTGACCGTCAACATTAAGGTTGCTGAAACCGCAAAAGTACGGTATTTTTTCACTAATTTCATACCGGGACTTGCCCATGTACAAAGACATCCGGCTCCACGGATCCCTTGAAAACCGCATCGAGTACTATGCAGTTGCCGCGGGGGTCGATGCCCACAAGCGCTATTTTTTCAACCTGGATCAGAGCAGCGAGTCGGAACTCCGGTTCTTTTCGGCCAGCAACGAATTCGTCATCGGCAGCAAGGGGATCACCCATCGGGGCAACGGAGGCTCGTTCTGCGAGTACATGTTCGGTGTCGACCAGCCCTTGACCGACATGGCCAAGGGGGACGTCATCAACCGCCTCGTCATGTACGGCACCCATATCGACCAGAAGGCCGGCACCCTGAGATTCAGCAACCGGACCGACGGCGCCCTCTCCTACGACAAGATCTTTTTCGACGGCAATGCCGTAACCAACTACTTCTTCTTCCTGCACAGCGACGAGTTCGCGTCATCCACCCAGGAGCAGCAGGAGAAGATCCTCCGCCGCCTCGGGAAGACCCTCAAGCGTTCCCAGGCCATCGGCAACGGGGACGACAACCGGATCATTGCCGACATCCTCGGAACCATCGGCATCGACGGTGTCCAGCTCTTCCTCTTCAAGCTGGTCAACAACCGGCACGAAGAGTACCGGAACGCGTTCCAGACCCTCTACTTCAGGAACAAGCGGATTGCCGACGACGAGTTCGCCCACCTGACCGAACTGGCCAACCGCAACGAGATCGACCGGTACCAGCAGGAGCGGATCCGGATCGATGTCATGTACAAGCACCCGGATAACCGGCGCATCGTCGACGAGTATCGCAACATCCTCTGCTCCTGCAATATCCGGGGTGAGATAAACCGCCTGGAAAATGCCCGTCTCACCAGGCTGAAGACGCTGTCGGTGCGCAACAAGATCCCCGGCGCGCTTTTCTATACCCTGGACGAGCTGCTGCGCAAGGACCGCAAGCTCGTCGAGACGGAAGAGAGCGATTACATCTCCGAAACCAGGCAGATCCTCGAAGGTATCTTCTTCAGCGAGCGCCAGATCGAGAGCCGGGTCGACCGGGATGACATGCTCAAGCTCCTCCACGCCAAGAAACTGGCGGCGGAACACCGCAACCACACCTTCGAAGAGATCCTCCTCGATGCCAGCAAGGCCTGTGACGAGAACATCCGCGACGGCGCGGACATCTCGCTCCTGGAAGAGTTCTCCTACATCATCACCTACCTCGACCGGTATGACACCACCTCCCAGGTCATCAACCAGCTCGCCTTCATGGAGAACGTGCGGATCAGCGAAGAGATGCTCCGCAGCCTCCTCGGCAACAAGAAAGAGTTCGATACCCTGCGCCCGAACCTCTTCAACAACCTCTTCATCGACGGCGTCATGGAGAACAAGTACCTGGGGAAATACGGCAGGAAGAAACTGATCACCCTGGTCCAGGGGCTGGAGGACATCGAGGAGGGGAAGCGGCTCTCGGCCGATGTCCTCGAACAGCTCCAGGCCATCGACAGGGAGGAGCAGCTTTTCCTCGTCCTGATGCGCCATATCAGGGAGAGGATCCGCAACTTCTACTCCAAATTCAACACCAGGGACGACCAGATCGCCCTGAAGCGGGAAGTCGAGGACGAGTTGCACGGCAAGAAACTGCTCAAGGGACCGATCAACAACGACCTGTTCAACGAGACGATCCTCACCATCCAGAAAGAGGCCATCTACCTGCACAACCTCCTCCCCCAGATCATCGCCGAGAAGGACATCTCCCTCCGGGAGGACTTCCTCGACAACTCCGGTCTGGACCGATTTTACGTCGAGGAGCTGGAGATGGAGTATTTCGAACTCAACGGTCTCCCCCTGGAAGACCTCTACCAGATCCGCAAGGGTCTCAACTGACGATCCCCCCCGGCTTCGAGGAGATGTGAGCCGCACCGGCCGCACGTCGTGCGGTGCGCCAGCCGCCACTTGCGACCGGATGGCCGGGGGAGTGTTACAGTATCACCGCAACGGGAGCAGACGACACGATGCTTGATATTACCGAAATGCATGAAAAGTGCAGGCAGTGCGGTTTCGATTATGCGCGGATCGACACGGAAAGATGGAACAGCAGCAGTTCGAGGCGCGCGATGTGCCCGGTCTGCGGCTGGACCAAGTTCGAGGAGCACTCCTGGGACGAGGGGAAGGCCGCGCTGGTGAAACGGGGAGAGAGCCACGGCTTCGGTGCCTACCGGCTGGTCCCCCCGGGCGGCTACTCGGGGTACAACGCTTTTCATGCCGCACCAACGCCGGAGGTGATCAGCCAGATCAAGGAACTTCTGTCCATGAAGGGGTGGAAAGGGTACCTGACCCTGTGGGACGACCAGAACCGACGGCCACGGCTCATCGCCGGCAGCCCCCTGCAGAAATACGAAACAGGGCTCGATCAGGCCTGAAGCGACGGCTCAGCTCTCCTTGCCGACCGCGGGGGATGAGGGGGATGGATCCTTTATGACATAGGTGTTCTGGACCTTGCCGGACCAGACGCCGACCAGTTTCTTGTCTTCGAGGAGTTCTTCGTAGACTTCGCGCAGCAGGCTGTTGAACAGGGCGGGGAGAGTCTCCGCCGTCAGGACACGCCCCGTCCCCTTGACGATCCCCGAGCTATGGCCGTCCCAGAGAACTTTCTCCTCGCCATCCTTGAGCAGGAAATGAAACCCGACCCGGGCCAGGTAACCGTCAGTCTCCTCCAGGGAGAACTGGGTGATCTCCCCTTTCAGCACCAGCGGGGCATCGGGAGAGACGGTTCCGCCCCACCCATCGTACACCTTGCGGAAGGCATCGGTGGCATACACCGAGACCGCCGTCCTCGACTGTATTTTACGGGGCTGCCCATTCACCTTCAGCTCGCCGAGGTACGTCTCCCCGTTTGACCTGGTGTCGGAAAAGGCCTGAATCCGGATGGGCCGAAACGACTTTACCGTTGCCGTGAACACCTGGCTCTGCAGGCCGGATGGCTTGGAGTCGAAACGGAGCTCCACGGCCATATCCTCGGCAAAAACCGGCGAGAAACAAAGGAGCAGAAAAACTGCCAGGATGCATCGCCTCACAAGTGCCTCCGTCATATCCGCTGCAAACTCCACCACTTATAAAACACCGAGCGGTAACATGTCAATAAATCGTTGGAAATTCCCTGCACAAATCATTTTTAATGCACGCCGTGCCGCGAACAGCGCACGGATCGGGGCGGTCACCGCCACCATCCTCCTGCACGCCTCACTCCTCCAGGCAGCCGCACCCCCGCCGGGCTACCAGCAGCAGAGGGGGGAGATCGTGGCGCGATACTCCTCCGCCCGTCCCCTCCAGTGGGGCGAGACAGTTGCCGGCGTCAGAACGCGCATCAGGGGGGGAGAGAAGCTCATCGCCCTCACCCTCGATGCCTGCGGCAGCCCCCGGGGGATGGGCGTCGACAGCCGCCTGCTGGAGTTCCTCGAACGGGAACGGATACCCGCGACCCTCTTCATCAACGCCCGGTGGATCGAGCCGAACCGGGCGGTGTTCGACCGCCTGGCGCGAAACCCGCTCTTCGAGATCGCCAACCACGGCTACGGCCACAGGCCGGCTTCCGTGACCGGCCGCTCGGCCTACGGCATCAGTGGCACGAAGAGCGTTGCCGAGGTTGTCGACGAGATCGAGCTGAACGCCCGCAAGATCGAGCAGATAACCGGGGTGAGGCCGCGTTTCTACCGCTCGGGCACCGCCTACTACGACGAGGTGGCGGTACGCGTCGCCGGGGAACTGGGACACCAGGTGGCCGGGTTCTCCGTGCTCGGCGATGCGGGGGCGACCTTCAGCGCCGGGCAGGTCAAAAAGGCCCTCCTCGGCGCCCATGGCGGCGACATCGTGATCCTGCACATGAATCACCCGGAGAGCGGCACCGCCGCGGGGGTCATCGAGGCACTCCCGGAGCTGCAAAAGAGGGGCTACCGGTTCGTCCGCCTCTCCGACGTGGACCTTGAGTAATCATTAACCCTTGACACACGCCCCGTCAGCGTGTACTTTTACGCGTCTAACCCATTGTATTGCGTGGCATTTTTCAACCCGGCCGAATCCCGACCGGCAGTTGAGTCAACTTCCAAGGAGGGCATTCCCCGTGACCTTTCAAGATCTGATTCTCTCCCTGCAGGGCTACTGGGCCAGACAGGGGTGCGTCATCCAGCAGCCCTATGATACGGAGAAGGGGGCCGGCACCTTCAACCCGGCCACCTTCCTGCGCGTCCTCGGCCCGGAGCCGTGGAACGTGGCCTACGTGGAGCCATCCCGCCGCCCGACGGACGGCCGCTACGGCGAGAACCCGAACCGGCTCCAGCACTACTACCAGTTCCAGGTCATCATGAAGCCGAACCCGGCCAACATCCTCGACCTCTATCTCGGCTCGCTGCGGGAGTTCGGCATCGACCCCAACAGGCACGACATCCGTTTCGTGGAGGACGACTGGGAGTCCCCCACCCTCGGCGCCTGGGGCCTCGGCTGGGAAGTCTGGCTGGATGGCATGGAGATCACCCAGTTCACCTACTTCCAGCAGGCCGGCGGCATCGACCTGAAGCCGGTCGCCGGCGAGATCACCTACGGCTGCGAGCGGATCGCCATGTACCTCCAGGGGGTGGACAACGTCTACGACCTGGAGTGGGTCAAGGGGGTCAAGTACGGCGACATCCACCACCAGACCGAGGTGGAGTTCTCCACCTACAACTTCGAGGAGGCCAACGTCCCGCTCCTTTTGGAGTCGTTCAACAACTTCGAGAAGGAGTGCATCCGCCTGGTGGAAAAGGAGCTGGTCTTCCCGGCCTACGACTTCGTCATGAAGTGCTCCCACACCTTCAACCTCCTGGACGCCCGGGGCGCCATCTCGGTCACCGAGCGGGCCTCCTACATCGGCCGGGTGCGGGGCGTGGCCAAGCTCTGCGCCGAGGCCTACGTGCGCCAGAGGGAACGTCTCGGCTATCCGCTGCTGAAAGGGGGGTGCTAACCCATGGCGAAAGAGCTTTTTCTTGAGATAGGAACTGAAGAGATCCCGGCCGGGTTCCTCCCCAGGGCCATGGCCGACATGGAGGCGCTGATCCGCAAGGAGCTGGAGACCGCCCGTCTCGACTTCGTCGAGATGAAGACCCTGGCGACCCCGCGGCGGATGGCACTCTTCGTCGGCGGCATCCCCGCGGTGCAACCGGATGCGGAGATCACCGCCCTGGGGCCGGCGAAAAACATCGCCTTCGGCCCGGACGGCGCGCCCAGCAAGGCCGCCGAGGGGTTTGCCCGTGGCCAGGGGGTCGACGTATCCTCCCTGACCGTGGTGACCACCGACAAGGGGGAGTACGTTGCCGCGGTCCGCAAGGAGACCGGCCGCCCGACCCACGAGCTCCTCGGGGAGATCCTCCCCCGCCTGATCGGCAACATCCCCTTCAAGAAGTCCATGCGCTGGGGTGATTTCGACGTCCGCTTCGCCCGGCCGATCCACTGGATCGTCGCCCTCTTCGACGGCGTCGTGGTCCCCTTCAGCTTCGGCCCCATCGAGAGCGGCACGGTCTCCCGGGGCCACCGCTTCATGGCCAACACCACCTTCCCGGTGAAGGATTTTGCCCACTACCTGGAGGAGTGCGAGCGCCACTTCGTCATCCCCGACCCCGAGGTCCGCAAGGAGATCATCCGCCGGGAGATCCACCGGGTCGCCAAGGCCGCCGGCGGGCACCTGCTGCCGGACGAGGGGCTGCTGGACGAGGTGACCTTCCTGTGCGAATACCCGAGCGCCGTCCACGGCACCTTCTCCCCCGACTTCCTCAAGGTCCCGAAGGAGGTACTGATCACCTCCATGCGGAGCCACCAGCGCTACTTCTCCGTGGTCGACGGCGACGGCAAGCTGCTCAGCGTCTTCATCACGGTCAACAATACCCTGACCGAAGACCCCACGGTCGTGGTCAAGGGTAACGAGCGGGTCCTCCGTGCCCGGCTCTCCGATGCCCGCTTCTTCTTCGAGGAGGACCTGAAGGTCTCCCTGGCGAGCCGCGTCGAAGCCCTGAAGGCGGTGGTCTACCAGCAGAAGCTGGGGACCTCCTATGAGAAGATGGAGCGGTTCCGCGCCCTTGCCGAAGAGCTGGCCGACCTGCTCAACCCCGGCGTCAAGGCCAAGACATCCCGGGCCGCCTACCTCTGCAAGGCCGACCTGGTCTCGGGCATGGTGGGGGAATTCCCCGAAGTTCAGGGGATCATGGGGCGGGAATACGCCCTTGCCCAGGGGGAAGACCCGGAGGTCGCCCTCGCCATTTCCGAGCACTACCTCCCGACCCAGGCAGGGGGGGATCTCCCCACCTCCGACATCGGCGCCTTCGTCTCCATGGCAGACAAGCTGGACACCATCTGCGGCTGCTTCGGCGTGGGGCTCATCCCCTCCGGCTCCGCCGACCCCTATGCCCTGCGCCGCTCGGCCCTCGGGGTGATCAACATCATCCTCGACCGCGAGTACCGCCTCTCCCTCTCCGACCTCCTCGACCGGGCACTCTCCCGCCTGGCCCCCAAACTGACCCGTCCGGCCGCCGAGGTAAAGAGCGACGTGCTGGAGTTCTTCCGCGGCCGCTTCGTCAACCTCCTCGCCGACCGCTACCCGACCGACGCGGTGGACGCGGCGGTCAGCATCGGCTGCGACGACCTGGTCGATGCCGTGGCCCGCATCGGTGCCCTGGCCGCGTTCAAGAGCCGCCCCGACTTCGCCGAACTGGCGGTCACCTTCAAGCGGGTGGGGAACATCGTCAAGGAAGGGGTCGAGGCGAAGATCGACCCGGCCCACTTCCAGGACCCGGCGGAAAAGGACCTGGCCGCCAACGTGGCCAACGTCACCATCGCCGTCAAGGCCGCGATCGGGGTCAAGGACTACGTCACCGCCCTGACCGAGATCGCCACCCTCCGGGCTCCGGTGGACACCTTCTTCGACAAGGTCATGGTCATGGCCGACGACGAGGCGGTCCGGACCAACCGGCTCGCCCTCCTCACCTCCATCGCCCGGCTCTTCGCCGGCGTCGCCGACTTCGGCCGGATCAGCTAGAACTACTCAGCAACATGCCTGCACAAAGGGGGAGCGGATCATTCCGCTCCCCCTTTTCATATCCTGGCCTAGCGTCACCCCGTGCATACGGTTGTGACGAGCACCGCACCTACTTGTTGAGCAGCGCCGCGTACTCCCGGTCCATGTCGGCCTGCAGCCCATCCTCCCTGCCACCCTTCACGGCGGCGGGAGGAGTCGTTTTTTTCTGCCCCTCCTCACCGGCCGGCAGGAGCTCGACCCTGAGGATCTCCTCCGACAGGTTGTTCGCCTCGTCCGCAGCCTGCCGTGATTTCTTCCGCCGGTCGGCGGCATAGGCAACACTCCCCGCGAGCACCATGGCAGCGGTAAAGGCAATGATCGTCACGTAACGCTTTTTCATCTCGATTCCCCCGTCTCTCAGATAACCGGCAGCGACGACCGCCGGGTGATCCCATGAAGCCAACCACTTTATAGTACGCCGAAAATGAACCGGCTGCCAGAGTTTACCACACCTCGCCCCTCACATTAAAAATCCGATTGCCTTGGGACACAATTTTTTTGTATAACATTTATTGGTACACAAACTATTCAGTGGAGACCCCATGGCCAAACCGAAGACCGAAACCATGGTCGCCGAGATCATGGACAACATCCGCCGGGTGTTCCAGGTGGTGAACGAGCAGTCCAAGCTGGTGGAGCGGGAGACCGGCCTGACCGGCCCCCAGGTCTGGGCCATCAAGGTGATCGAAGCCCACGGCACCCTGCGGGTCTCCGAGCTGGCGGGGAAGATGTACCTCCACCCCACGACGGTGGTGGGGATCCTGGACCGCCTGGAGAAACGGGGGCTCGTCACCCGGACCCGCTCCGCCACGGACCGGCGGGTGGTGGACGTCTCCCTCACCGACGAGGGGCGCCGCCTGGTGGATCACACCCCGGAGGTCGCCTCCAACAAGATCACCCACGGCCTCGAATCCCTCGGCATCCCGGAGTTGACCATCATCTACCACGGCCTTGACCGGCTGACCCAGATCCTGGACGCCACCAACCTGCCGCCGGCCTTCTTCGGCACCAGTGAGATCAACCTCCCCAAGGGGAAACGACGCAGTCAACCGTAGCAGCCCGTGACCGGAGACCCGGCCCTGCATCGGCCGGCGGACTCTCCGCGCTCACCGGCACCATGCAGAGAAAGCAGGGAACAACCGTATGAAGATCGACAGATTCCGCTCCTGGTTACCTAAATCCGTTGAAGCACTCTCCGGCTACAGCAGCGGCGACTTCGCCGCCGACCTGACCGCCGGCCTGACCGTCGGCCTGGTGGCCCTCCCCCTGGCCATGGCCTTCGGCATCTCCTCCGGCGTCACCCCCCAGGCCGGCATCTACACCGCCGTCATCGCCGGCTTCCTCATCTCCGCCCTCGGCGGCTCCCGCACCCAGATCGGCGGCCCCACCGGCGCCTTCGTCGTGGTCATCGCCGCCATCATCGCCAAGCACGGCCTCTCCGGCCTCCTGATGGTCACCATGATGGCGGGCATGATCCTCCTCTTCCTCGGCATCACCGGCCTGGGGAACGCCGTGAAGTTCATCCCCCGGCCCGTCATCATCGGCTTCACCAACGGCATCGCCGTGCTGATCGCCTCGACCCAGGTCAAGGATTTCCTCGGCATCAGGGCCGAAGGTGCGGTGCCGAGCGAGTTCATCGAACGGATGCGCTACCTCTGGGAGCACCTGGGGAGCACCTCGCCGACCACCGTGCTCCTCGCCCTCTGCTCCCTGGTCGTCATCATCTCCTTTCCGCGCATCACCCGGAAGGTCCCCGGCTCCATCGTCGCCCTGGTCCTGGCCACGGCCTGCGTCCCCCTGCTGGGGATCCCGGTGGAGACCATCGGCAGCAAATTCGGCGGCATCCCCACCGGCCTCCCCCCCCTCGTGGTGCCGGAGCTCCGTCTCGACCTGGTGATCCCCCTCCTCCCCTCCGCCGTCACCGTTGCCCTGCTGGCCGCCATCGAATCCCTCCTCTCCGCGGTCGTCGCCGACTCCATGAGCGGCGACCGGCACAACTCCAACGTGGAGCTCGTGGCCCAGGGGATCGCCAACCTCACCGTCCCCCTCTTCGGCGGCATCCCGGTGACCGGCGCCATCGCCCGGACGGCCACCAACATCCGCTCCGGCGCCCGCACCCCGGTCTCCGGCATGGTCCATGCGCTGACCCTGCTGGCCATCATCCTCTTCGCCGCCCCCCTGGCCCGCTTCATCCCCCTCGGCACCCTGGCGGCGGTCCTCTTCGTGGTCTCCTACAACATGGGGGAGTGGCGTGAGATCCCCATGATCCTCCACCAGGAGCCGAAGGATATCGTGGTCTGGCTGATCACCTTCGCCCTCACGGTGCTCGCCGACCTGACCATCGCCGTGGAGGTGGGGATGACCATGGCGGCGCTCCTCTACATCTACCAGGTGTCACGGACCACCGTGGTCGCGCCGATCACCTCCGAAGCCATCGAAAAGGCCCGGGTGCACCGGCTCCAGGACCGGACCATCCCCCCCTACGTGGGCATCTTCCACATCCAGGGGCCGTTTCTCTTCGGTGCCGCGGAAAAGCTCAACGACGTGGTCATCGACGATCTCAACCTGATCGTCATCCTGCGGCTGCGCTACATGACCGCCCTGGACGCCACCGGGCTCTACGCCATCGAGAGGTTCCACGAGCGTCTCCACGCCTCGGGACGGACCCTCCTCCTCTGCGGGGCCCGGAGCCAGCCGAAGCGGCTGATCTACACCTCCACCCTCCCCCGCGTGGTCGGGGCACGCAACATCCTCCCCAACATCACCTCCGCCCTGAAGCGGGCGTCGACCATCAACGAAGGGTTCGGCGGCATCGGGGAAGAGGCCGCAAGCGGGCTGATCGAGGCACCCGTGTAGGGAAAATATTTTCACTCGCGCTAAAGAACGCACCCCATCCGCTTTACTCCGGCTGTAAAGCTTTAACGCAAGTAAAATTAAGTAGTTAGCCAACAAAAAGCATTGCCAACAGCATGCGGTCTGTGTCAGTATACCGTCGCCGTGCAGGGAGTCCCGCACGGCGTCAGGATTTCATATCATTGATCAAGGAGAGCCACATGGCAGCAAAGTACGTCTATTTTTTCGGTAACGGCAACGCTGAAGGTGATGCATCAATGAAAAACCTCCTGGGGGGGAAAGGGGCCAACCTGGCAGAAATGACCAGCATCGGTCTCCCCGTGCCCCCCGGTTTTACCATCTCCACCGACGTCTGCACCTACTACTATGCCAATGACAACAGCTATCCCGGATCACTCCAGGCCGAAGTGGCCGCCAACCTGAAGCGGGTCGAAGAGCTCATGGGACGCACCTTCGGCGACCCGGCCAACCCCCTCCTCGTCTCCGTCCGTTCCGGCGCCCGCGCCTCCATGCCGGGGATGATGGACACCATCCTCAACCTCGGCCTCAACGATACCACCGTCAAGGGGATCATCGCCCAGAGCGGCGACGAGCGCTTCGCCTACGACGCCTACCGCCGCTTCGTGCAGATGTACTCCGACGTCGTCATGGGGATGGACAAGCACGTCCTCGAACACCTCCTGGAGCAGAAGAAGGAGATGAAGGGGGTCCACCTGGACACGGAACTGACCGCCACCGACTGGAAGGAGCTGGTGGGGGCCTTCAAGGAAGCCATCAAGGCGGAGCTGGGGCAGGAGTTCCCCGAGAATCCCCACGACCAGCTCTGGGGCGCCATCGGCGCCGTGTTCGGCTCCTGGATGAACCAGCGGGCCATCACCTACCGCAAGCTCAACAACATCCCGGCCGACTGGGGGACCGCCGTCAACGTCCAGTCCATGGTCTTCGGCAACATGGGTGACGACTGCGCCACCGGCGTCGCCTTCACCCGCGACCCCTCCACCGGCGACAACTACTTCTACGGCGAGTACCTGGTCAATGCCCAGGGTGAGGACGTGGTCGCCGGCATCCGGACCCCCCAGCCGATCAACCTCCACCAGAAGAAGCCGGGTGATCTCCCCGCCATGGAAGAGGTCCTCACCGACTGCTATGCCCAGCTGGCGAACATCCGCACCATCCTGGAGAAGCACTACAAGGACATGCAGGACATCGAGTTCACCATCGAGAAGGGGAAGCTCTACATGCTCCAGACCCGCAACGGCAAGCGGACCGCCAAGGCGGCCATCAAGATCGCCGTCGACATGGTGAAGGAGGGGCTGATCGACGAGAAGACCGCCGTGCTCCGCGTCGCCCCCTCCCAGCTGGACCAGCTCCTCCACCCCTCCCTCGATCCCAAGGCCGAGAAGAAAGTCATCGCCAAGGGGCTCCCCGCCTCGCCGGGGGCCGCTTCCGGCGAAGTGGTCTTCACCGCCGACGAGGCGGAGGCGGAGGCCAAGGTCGGCAAGCGGGTCATCCTGGTCAGGATCGAGACCAGCCCGGAGGATATCCACGGCATGCACGCCGCCCGGGGGATCCTCACCGCCCGCGGCGGCATGACCTCCCACGCGGCGGTGGTCGCCCGGGGGATGGGCAAGTGCTGCGTCGCCGGCTGCGGCGACATCAAGGTGGATTACAAGAGCGAATCATTCGTGGCCCGGAACGGCCAGCTCGTGAAGAAGGGGGACGTCATCACCCTGGACGGCTCCACCGGCGAAGTCATGCTGGGTGAGGTCCCCACCGTCTCCCCCGAGATGACCGGCGACTTCGCCACCCTCATGGGGTGGGTCGACCAGAACCGCAGGCTCAAGGTCAGGACCAACGCCGACACCCCCCACGACTCCAAGGTCGCCCGCCAGTTCGGCGCCGAGGGGATCGGCCTCTGCCGCACGGAGCACATGTTCTTCGAGGCGGACCGGATCGCCGCCGTGCGGGAGATGATCCTCTCCGAGGACCTGGAAGGGCGCCAGAAGGCCCTCGCCAAGATCCTCCCCATGCAGAAGGGGGACTTCATCGGCATCTTCCGGGAGATGAAGGGGCTGCCGGTCACCATCCGCCTCCTCGACCCGCCGCTCCACGAGTTCCTCCCCCAGGAGGAGAAGGATATCGAGGCCCTGGCCAAGACCATGGGGGTCTCTCCCCAGCAGCTGAAGCACAAGGTAGAATTCCTCCACGAGTTCAACCCCATGCTGGGCCACCGGGGGTGCCGCCTCGGCCTCACCTTCCCGGAGATCTACGACATGCAGGTGCAGGCCATCATGGAAGCAGCCTGCGAACTGGTGAAGAACGAAGGGTTCACCATCGTGCCGGAGATCATGATCCCCCTCATCGCCACCGTGGCCGAGCTGAAGGTGCTGCGTGCCAACGCCGTCCGGGTCTGTGACGAGGTCATCGCCCGCTACGGCGTGCAGGTAGAGTACCTGATCGGCACCATGATCGAACTCCCCCGGGCCGCCCTGACCGCCGACGAGATCGCCCGGGAAGCCGAGTTCTTCTCCTTCGGCACCAACGACCTCACCCAGACCACCTTCGGCCTCTCCCGGGACGACGCGGGCAAGTTCCTCCCCTTCTACGTGGAGACGGGCATCCTCCCCGAGGACCCGTTCGTCTCCCTGGATCAGAGCGGCGTCGGCAAGCTGGTGAAGCTGGCCTGCGAACTGGGGCGCTCCGGCCGCGACAAGATCAAGCTGGGCATCTGCGGCGAGCACGGCGGCGATCCGGCGTCGGTGGTCTTCTGCCACGAAGTCGGCCTCGACTATGTCTCCTGCTCCCCCTTCCGGGTCCCCATCGCCCGCTTGGCCGCCGCCCACGCTGCCCTCGGCGGCGGGACCGACCTGACCAAGTAAGAGGTTCCAGATAGCTGCAACAAAGAAGGGGCTGCCGATCGGCAGCCCCTTTTTCTTTTCCACCCTGCTGTTCCACCCTGCAGGCCCGCGGACGGATCACTCCAGGTCCAGAGGACTCCTCGCCTCCTTGATCGTGCGAACCGGAACGCAGTGGGTATAGATCATGGTGGTCTTCAGGCTGGCATGGCCGAGCTTGGTCTGGATGGTGCGGATGTCGTAACCGGCCTGCAAGAGGTGGGTAGCGAAGGAGTGGCGGAAGGTGTGGGCCGTCACCCGCTTGGTGATACCCGCCTTCCGCACCGCGATATAGAGCGCTTTCTGCAGATTCGATTCATGCACATGCGCCCGTCGCCGCTGTCCGTTCTCCGCCACCAGAGTCAGCTCCTTTTGCGGGAAGAACCACTGGTGCAGCAGCTCCTTCGGCGCCTTGGGGAATTTCCGTTCCACCGCATCGTCCAGAAACACCCCGTCGTACCCTTCCGCCAGGTCCTTTTCATGCAGTGTTTTCACCCGTAGCAACTGCCGCGTGAACTCGACGTTGATGGATTCGGGCAACGGCACGGTCCGGTCCTTCTTCCCCTTGCCGTGCACCGTCAGTACTCCGGCGTCGAAATTGAAATCCCGCACCCGGAGCTGCAGGCACTCGAACAGCCGCAAACCGCAGCCGAACAGCAGCTTCACGATGAGGCTGTAGGGGAAGTAGAGATGCTCCAGGATGCTGTCGATCTCCTCCCGTGACAGCACGGTGGGAATGTAGAGCGACTTCTTCGCCCGCGGCACATCCCGCAGTGCGCCGAAGTCCCGCTTCAGGGCATGGCGGAAGAGGAACAGCAGGGAGTTGAAGGCCTGGTTCTGGGTCGATGCCGCCACGTGGCACTTCACCGCCAGGAAGGTCAGGTAGTCTTTTACATCTTCGGTGGTCAGTTCCTCAGGCGGCTTGTCCTTCAGAAACCGTTGGAACTGCCGCGACCAGAGGGCATAGGTCTGCAACGTCTTGCGGGAATAGTGCCGGACCTTGATCTCGTCGGCCAGCTTGCCGATCACTTCGTCCCACTCCGCAGAATCTGATTTTTCCTGGTAACCGGCCACGTTGAACTGTGACAACCGGAAGTGACCCGTCGGCATCGTACGCCTGGCCGGTTCCCCGGTCGTAACCGTTAGAGGAGCCGATACGACAGGCTCGACGCAATCACTCGGTGACGGCACAGGTTTATCATGTTTATGAGCTGATGTCTGTCGTGCCATAAGGTCGTAATACAGGGTGACGGCGTGGGCGGCCTGCTGACATTGGACCGGGGATTGACCCTTGCTTTTAAGCTTATCAAGGAACATACGTACCTTCACCGACTGGTCCTGCTCATGAAGGTACTTGGCAGAAAAATCATAATAATAGCGCAACCATTTCTGGTAATACTCGACCTGCCCAGTCGAGATGCCCTTCGAGCGAAGCAGCTCCACAAAGCCTGACATGACCTCGTGCGGTACCGTTACCATTTCCGCCTCTCTTGCGCCGTCAGATAGTGCATCATACTGACTATCCTTACCGCGGTTATCTTCCCAGTGTCAACAGCGTTCGATAATAAATTGTTTTCTAATATTCGGCTTCTGTGATATCAACGGGTGGAGAAATCACTAACGGCGGGACTCCATGAAGACACGGTCAAAACTCAAACCGGGCCAGAACGGCACCAAGCAGTATCTGGCCCAATACGGGGACGCCCTGGTCTGCGTCCGCTACCGCTACGACGAACAAAAGCGCAAACAGTACAAAACGGTCGAGATCATCGTCAGCGAATCCGACTGGGAACCGCCAGCGGCGAAGTATCCGGATAGTTTGCTGGTGGGATTGGCAATCGGCATCAAGGAGACAGCCCTGCAGAGCCAGGTGAAAGCCGTTGGCGGGCGCTGGGACAAAGACAGGAAACTCTGGATAGTGCCCTACGGATGCATCCGCGGGACAAGACTGGAAAAGTTACTAGTATTAGAAACAACGTAACAAGCACATTCGAGCAATATTTACAATACTAGAAACATTCGCCAAGCAGAAAACAAGCACCATATTTATAGTATTGTAAACATGGCATGTTTGTAGATGTATAAACTTATTTACAATACTATAAACATGTTTCCAATACTGTAAACATGCTACTAACGGCTCAATTACGAGTTATGTGAGGAAAAATGAAATTAAGATATATCCTGTTCACAATCGTTATTTGCTTGGTCTCAAGCACGGTGTTCGCTGCCGAAAATGAGAAAAAGGTGCTAAATAGGTTTCTCTATTCCGAAAGTTTGAATGACAGGCAAAAAGCATTCGACATCATCGTTTCAAGCGAGAATAAATACAGGAATATTGTCCTTAGGGAACTGAAAAAACATTCAACAAAACCTGCGGGAACACCAGATGCGTTGATCTACCTTGCCGCAGTTATAAAGGATCAACGTTATATTCAGCCCTTAACATCACTCATAAACAACGTTGACTATTCTTCCAAACACTGCATTTACAGTTGCCCAATTGTCTTTTCCTTGGTGATTTTCGGCACAGTTATGAATCACTCGTTACCTACCCTCGACGAGAAGTTAACAGCAGTCAGCGATTTAAAGTCTGAAGCGAAAAGAGTAAGAGGTATTTCAATAAAACCAGAAAAAGCCAGCAAATATATGGAAGGCCCAGCAGTAGACCAATTACTCGCGCAGTTGGAAACCCTTCCTTTAGCGGATGTAATTAAGCTGGCTGGCCCACACACACAAAACGGCAACAAACGACTGGCCGCTGCTGTTGTCCTTCAAGCCCATGTCACAGATGCCGAATACCTCAAAGATCTGTATTGGCTTGCAATAGCTGAGTTGCCCAATGATGCATCTGGCGAGTATAGAAATGCGATTCACTGGGCAATATATCGAGCTGAAACTTCAAGGAATTTGAAGCGCACATAACACGCGAATAGACCTGTTTCGCTTCGCTCTCAGGTCATCCGCAAAGCCGTTAGATGCAAAATAATACACAGGAGATTAAAATGGAAATTCTTAATTTTGTCGATGTTGACTGGGGTGCAGATGAAGCCAAAGGTGACAGAAACCTTGTAAAATATTTCCTCAAAATACCAGAGTATGACGGGATTTTGGATGGGAAATATAGATATGTCATCGGCAGAAAAGGAACCGGCAAAACCGCTATTATAGAAAGAATACGAGAAGAGGTAGAATCTAATGCCTTGTGGCAAGGGGCATCATTATCTTTAAGGGATTTTCCCCTATCACTAATTAGAAAACTCAGAGATAAATCATATCAAGACAAATCTCAGTTTGTTCCTGTATGGAAGTTTTTAATGCTCGTAGAAATTTGCAAATTTATAGCTACTGATCAAAGCGCTGAACCACATCAAGAGGTTTCAGAGTTGCGAGAATTCATCAAATTGAATTTTCCACAAGAATTTACATTTGTTGACACGCTCACATATCTCGATAAACAGGATGCCAAAGTCAGTATAACTTCTAAACTATTAGGTCTCAGTACATCAGAAGAGCAATCTGTACAAACTATTGAGCATGTGCATTTTCAAAAAGCATCTCAAATAATACAATCAAAATTGCATAAAATTAGTTCTAGGTGTCAATACTTTTTATTTTTTGATGAATTAGATGAAGGATATAGGGCTGGAGACAAAAATCTGAGATTGTTACTTTTATCCCTCCTTCGTTCAGTAGAGGATGTTTTTTTAGATTTTGACGGTACTGGCTTAAAAGTGAGGCCGGTATTAGCCTTACGCAGTGACATATTCGATTCATTGGAAGACAACGGACTTGAATAAACTTGACGACTACATAATAAGGTTAAACTGGTATTCTGACAAGGTTGGTGACTACTCTTTGAAATCCCTTGTAAATATTAGGATTGCAGCATCGTTACCAATTTTGAAGAAAAATGGGTGGGATGTTATTGTAGATGACCTTGATAAGGAGTTGCCCGATAAAGTCAAATCAGTCTGGGCATATATTGCAAACAGAACATTTGAACGACCAAGGGACATTGTAAAGTTTCTTAAGTGTATCAAGAAACAATCTACGTCAGGAAAATTACCGTTCAAAACGGTACAAAAAGCCGAACTAGAATATTCAAATTGGTTTTACAATGAACTAAGAGACGAAATACATAGTCATCTCCCAATATGGAAAGAAGCGCTTCAAGCTGTCACTAAAGTCGGAAAAGGTGTATTTCCTATGTCAGAGCTGGAAGCAAAAATGTTACAGGATAAGCAAATAATGACATATGTCGAAAGTCATTCTTTGTCTTTAAATAATATTGCCGAAAAACTTTTTGAATTTAGTGTATTAGGGAACTTGGATGACCGTAAGCGATGGTTGTTTAAGTATAAGGACCACGATATGCCCTTCGACGAGAATATGAAATTGATTGTGCATTTCGGCTTTGCTAAGAAATTGCGGTTTGCAAATTTTGGCAATTGACATCTAACCAGCGCCAAGACCGGCCATAAAAGTCCCGGCCGGTCAGGCTTTGGGCGTTGAGCAAAAACTACAGAAGAGAAAGGTCGCTTAAACAAATTGACTGCATAGAAGCTTAACGTTATACTGACAACCGCCTAACGGGCGGTTGTCAGTAAATAATTTCATTTATTTAATGTTACGAGCATGATACCCTGCGGCCCACTATAGTGGGCCGCAGGGTATCATGCTGAGGTAAGGGACCAGAATGGTCCCTTTTTTATTGTTAGGTTCCGCAAGATCGGCCAAAATATCGGCCAACAAAATTAAAAAATAAAAAAAGCTGTTTATTTTATTGATAAATTGCGGTACAAAAACATCGGCCAAAATATCGGCCAGAACTCTCGATATCTTTCGGTGCAATTAATTGCAATAACTCGTTTCTATTTATTTTTTTGTTTTATAAGATCGGCCTATAAACCGGCCAAATTATCCGAGTAATTAAACATTCACGCGCAAAAGCTGGCTTTAAATTAATTAAAATATCAACGTTCAGTATCGGCCAGAATACTGGCCGATGTACGGAGAATTAACATGGAAGATGGCTTTTATACAAAAATTTCTGAAATGGAACCGATGATGCCTACTGATCCTGCGGGAGAACTCGATGATTTGGCGATTGAGGTGATTCGTAAGTCTGCCGGCATTAGTGCCGCTGTTCATCCAGTTACCCGTAGAGGAATCGTGGAATTAGTAAGAAAAATGAACAGCTACTATTCCAATTTGATAGAAGGGCACAACACCCATCCTGTAGACATTGATCGCGCTATGCGAGAAGACTTTTCCAAAGATCCTGCAAAAAGAGCAAAACAACTGGAAAGCAAAGCACATATTGAAGTTCAGAAATGCATTGAGACCCACATTGAGGATAATGCAGGAACAGTTATTACAAGCAAGAGTTTTTTGTGCTGGATACACAAAGAATTTTATGAGCGGATGCCTGAAGAGTATCTTGTCGTACAACGCCCAGATGGAAAAACTGAAAACGTGATTCCTGGCAAAACAAGGGAATTAGAGGTTGAGGTTGGAAGGCACTTGCCACCTAAATCAGAATATCTAGATGATTTTATGAAAAGATTTGAAGAAGTCTACGACCCTCAAAAACTAAAGGGTTTAAGTCAAGTTATCGCGGCGGCGGCATCTCATCACCGTCTCGCATGGATTCACCCTTTCCTGGATGGCAACGGGCGAGTTACACGTCTTATGACACATGCCTATCTAAAAAAAGCCCAAATAGATGGCCATGGATTGTGGACTGTTTCTAGAGGTTTCGCAAGAAATCGTGAAGAATATCTTGCTTCATTGGCAGGGGCAGATCAACCTCGCAGAGGAGATCTGGATGGTCGTGGAAACTTGACACAAGCGGGCCTGTTGAGATTTTGTAAATTTTTTCTTAAAGTTGCTATTGACCAAATTGATTTTATGTCAGGACTTTTGGATTTGGATGGAATGCAGAAAAGAATACAAGCAGTGGTTGATCGTCAAGTTTCTTTTGGTGCATTGAAACCTGAAGCTGGTCATTTACTGAGAGATGTATTTTTACGCGGGGAAATAACTCGCGGAGAAATCCCACATATCATAGGAATGCCTGAGCGCTCAGCACGTAGGGTCATCAGTAGTTTATTGGAAAAAGGTTATTTAGTTTCCGATTCGGAAAAAGGTCCTGTAATGCTCGGTTTTCCAGCATCAATGGTGGGGTATTATTTCCCTCGCCTTTATCCTGAAGGAGTTGAGGCCAGTCTTGATTAGCCAGCAAGGAATGCTCAACCAAGCGCGACAGACGGTCTCCACTTCGCTACGCCGCTGCGCTCTCAGCCGTTGGATGAAAAAAATAATGAAAAAGAAATTACTGCTTATAATTGCTTGCGTAATTGCTATCTCGTTCTTCATTTGGGAGTGGGACCGATATCAGGACCAGCAAATCAAAGTCACTGTAGATTCTACGACACCACTCTATGCCAGCGAAGTTGATGCTGCATACGGCAGCCATAAGCCAGTGGGAACTCTAAAAACTGGAGATAAGCTAAAAGTAAATCGTGCGACTTACGGAAAGGACTATGGAGCGCTTCTTGTTGAAACGGATGGAGGAACTAGAGGATGGGTAGCTTTTGGTCAGAAGTGGCTGACCATTCATCGGCAGAAATAGTCCAAACCTACGCAGCCTGCGAAAACGGTTGAACTTGCCGTACCTTCTGCACCAGCGTTTTTTCAGCAGTTTTGAGGTCATAGCTAGTCTGTAGATTCATCCAGTAAGTTGGCGTCTGACCAAATGCCTTGCCGAACAGCAATGCCAACTCTGCAGTAATAGGACGTGTACCCTTAATAACATGCGAAACCCGCATCGGCGAAACGCCGATTGCTCGCGAAAAGGCATTCTGAGAAATTCCAAGTTCATCAAGAATTTCTTTCAAGAATGCCCCTGGGTGTATAGGAGGAAGACCGTTTATAGTTGCCATGAGATTTCTCCTTAATGGTAGTCGGTTATTTCAACTTCGGTTGCTTCGCCATTGGCGAATGAAAAACAGATGCGCCACTGGTCATTAATTCTAATACTCCATTGTCCGACCCTGTCGCCGGAAAGCGACTCAAGGCGGTTCGATGGCGGCATCAACAAATCTGTAACCTCGCGTGCACTGTCCAACTGCGTTAGTCGCATGATTGCGCGAGTAATGATTTCCGGGGGAAGTTTCTTGGACTTCCCTGTCGCAAAGAGTTTTTCCGTTTCTTTGTTTGCGAACGATGTAATCATGGGCCAACTATAAACAAATTGTTTATCCAGGTCAAGCTAAGAAGGGCGAAAATTTGGTTCCAACCAGAAAGAAGCACCTGCCCTAAAACCCGGCAGGTGTTCTTCCGGGCCGTTGGGAATAAAGAAAATGGAATTCACAAGAAAAATTCTGATTATTTCTGGATTTGTTGGGTTGGGATTTGTGGCATTTACCCTACGAACTTGGGTTTTAGGCAATCAGCAGAATTCATTCAAGAAAGAAATCTGGATCAACTTGCTGTTTCTACTTGGTTTTACTGTAATCGCAGGATGCATAATTTACCTCAATAATTGAGGAATACGAATCTATCGAGCCTCTGCGTGAAGTTTAAGCCCCAGTGCCGAGACGATTTTGAGAATCGTATCAAAACCCGGAATGCGCTCACCTGAAAGTGCCTTGTAAAGGCTTTCACGGGAAAGACCGGCATCACGCGCAACCTGCGTCATTCCTTTGGCGCGGGCAATGTCACCGAGGGCCTTGGCAATGAAGGCTGCATCGCCATTAGCCTCTTCGAGGGATGCTTCAAGATAGGCCGCCATTTCTTCCGGAGTTCGGAGGTGTTCGGCAACATCATATCGACTAGTTGCTGTTTTGGGCATTTTCAACTCCTATAAATTTTGTGCAAGCCGAATTGCTGATTTAATGTCCTTATACTGGCTGCTCTTGTCACCACCAGCCAGGAGGATAATCAACTCACTACCGCGCTGGACGAAATAAACACGATAGCCGGGACCGTAATCGATCCGCATTTCAGAGACACCTTCACCAACAGGCTTGACGTCTCCTGCATTTCCTGAGGCGAGACGTTCAATTCTGACCAGGACGCGAGCTCTGACCTGGATATCACGAAGGTTATCAAGCCATTTGGCAAAGCTCTGTTTTGCGAATTTCAACCATGAGCACATTGTAGCCACAAGGCTACACAGAGTCAAGTAACCAGACGAGAAAGGCACAGCCCAACCATCGACCTCAGGAGCGGACGGCTAACGCCGCCGGTCAAGGCCGGACCCCGTTGACTCAAAAATTCAGAAACCTTCACAGGAAGAAATGACGATCATGATCAAGGTACTCGCAATTAATGGTTCATATCGGGATGATGGGATTACTGATCAATCTATCGAGGCCTTGGCAAAAGTTCTAGAGTTGAATGGTGCTAAAGTTGAGATAGTACTTCTTCGTGAATACCCTATCGAGTTTTGCTTGAATTGCCGTGCCTGCACCCAACAGCCAGGTGAGACACTGGGGGAGTGTGTGATCCATGATCGCATGCAGGAATTAATCGAAAAGATAGAAAGTGCGGATAGTTATATTCTAGCTGCACCGACTAACTTTGGATCAGTTACGTCTATCTTCAAACGCTTTATGGAGCGATTGGCTGTGTATGCCTATTGGCCATGGGATATGAATGGACCACAGTTTAGAAAAGCTCGGGCACCAAAGAAGAAAGCACTACTGGTCTCCTCGTGTGCAGCACCGGGAGCTTTAGGACGCTGTTTTTTTGGAACCAGCAAACAACTCAAAATGACGGCAAAAACGATTGGCGCCGAAGTTGTTGGTACCCTTTTCACCGGTATGATTGCCAAGCAGCAACATCCGAAACTGCCAGAGCGGGTACGGACTAGGATTAAAGCTTTTGCGAAAAGGCTGGTTTAATAGACAAGGAGAATCCGGAGAGGTCACCCTGACACAGGCTAAAATTTACGAGCTGAGTCAACAAGACAGAAACAGCGGCCTGAGAACCGCCGCTGTTCTCCCGCCCCGTTAGCGAAATAAAAGGAAGCACAGATGCCGATTAAAATTCTCTTGGTCATGGCGAGAGAGAAACAGTATACTTGCAGTCATTCATGGACGCACATTAACGAACCGCCGAGTATCGGGGGTGGCGTTAGGAAATTGCTTGGTCTGTAAGGAGATGATATGAAAGAAAGCGGTCGTTGACCGCTCCAGGGGTATATAGTTG
>CALMBF010000157.1 GCA_937860145.1 uncultured Geobacter sp. | reverse complement strand
GCCGTTCCCCGGTTCTCCCCTCCCGAGCAGGAAGAACGCCGCCCCCTCCCCCTGCACCTGGCCGGCCGGATTGAAGACGAACGGGGTGATGATCCCCTTCGCCGGTTGGAGGAGTTTCCGCCCGGCCACATGGCCGAGCACGGTGCCGTACTGCTCCGTAGCGCCGACGAGAAGATAGTCGCAGCGCCCCTGCGCAAGCCATCCATGTGCCAGCTGGAGTGCCGACGGGAAGGAGAAGCGGAAGCGGGTGACCGTAAGGGTCGGTCCCTTGATCTCCAGTGCCGACGAGATGTACGATGCTGCCGCATTGTGGACCGAGTTGGAAAACTCGGTCGGTGACGCGCTCGCTTCTCCGAAATCCAGGATGCCGTCGAGGAAGTTGAAGGTCGTCACGTGGGCGCCGAATGCCGTGGCGAGGATGATGCCGACCCGGTGTGCAGCGATATCGTCGATGTTCGCATCGTGCAGCGCCGCTGCCGCCGCGAGAACGGACATCTTGCTGAGCTTGTCCGCCCGGCGCAGCTTCTTCAGTAGGCTCCTGTCGGTCACCGCGTCGAAATCGACCCAGTACGGGTTGTCTCCGGAGCCGCCGGACGGGATCAGGCTGTTTTCAAGGGCATGCTCGAAAGAGCCGATGCCGTACCCCTGGGCGCATATGGTGCCGATACCGAGGACCTGCATACCGGTCACCCCTCCCTGCCGATGACCAGCGCGGCATTGTTGCCGCCGAAGGCCAGTGATGTCGAGAGGGCAAAGCTGCCGTTGATGCGGGTATTGCGGCATACCGGTGCAAGGGGGATCTCTTCGTCTCTCAGGGAGAATCCGGCGCTTGCCGGGATCCAGCCGTCCCTCAGGCCGGCTGCCGTGAAAACTGCCTCGATTCCGCCTGCCGCGCCGAGGGTGTGACCGGTGTACCCCTTGGTGGACACCACCTTGACCGCGGGGCCGAACAGTTCGGCCAGCACCTTCCCCTCGACCAGGTCATTGTCATGGGTCCCGGTGCCATGGGCATTGACAAAGGAAATGTCCCCAGGTCCGACACCTGCCTCCGCCAGGGCGGCGGAGATGGCCGCCCTGAGGCCCACACCATCGGGACTCGGAGCGGTCAGGTGATAGGCATCGCTGGAGAGCCCGTAGCCGGCCAGGAACAGGTCGGGTTTTTCTCCCCTCCGCACCGCGGCAGCCCTCGGTTCTATGACCATGACGCCAGCCCCCTCCCCCAGGTTGAGCCCCCTGCGCTCCCTGTCGAAAGGTGCGCAGAGGCCGGGGTTGAGAATGCCGAGGGAGGAGAAGCCGGCATAGGGGATATGGTTCAGTTCGTCGGCGCCACCGGCAATGACCATGTCACACAGGCCCGCCTTGAGCCAGGTGAGGGCCACGCCGACAGCGTCGGTCCCGGACGAGCAGGCATTCACGACGGTCAGGGCAGGACCCCGTGTTTTCAGCCGGTGGGCAAGGTATTCGGCCGGGTTCCCCTTGAGAAACCTGTTGACCGGCTGGAGGGGGGGGGTGCCGCTCTCGCGGTAGGCACGGTAGAAACCGAGATCGTTGAGCTGGCTTGCCACCGTCGTGCCGATGCAGATGCCGATGCGCTGACCCTCGGTCGATGCGACACGGGCAGTCCTGAGTGCTTCGTCCACCGCACACTGTAGGAGGGCGATGGTGCGCAGACCTTCCAGGTCGTCGTCACGGGATTCGAGCAGGCCGGCCTGGAACACGGGATACGGCAGAGACGTGGGGAACAGGGTGACGGCGGAAGCGTTCCGTTTGCCCGAAGCCATGTTCTCCAGGGCGGCGGGGAGATCTCCACCCACTGCCGAGACCGTTCCGAGTCCGGTTATGAGAAATTCACCGCTGCGCATAGGCTCCGCCCGAAAACCGCGGGATGCCGAGGAGATCCAGTCCCTTGTCGATCGTGACAATCTGCATCAGTGGGTAGGTGTTCCTGATGTAGGACAGCATCTCGTCAAGCTGCTCCCGTTCGTTGTAGATGACAGAGTCAAGAGTCGCGGTGGCGCCGCTGGTGGCTCCCCTGAGCGTATCCCCTGGCCGGGGCGCACCGGCGAGAGGTACCAGGTACGCGGCATGGCCGTAAAACGGGAACCAGTGGGTGGTCACGAACCGTCCGGTGGCACCCGAGGGGGAAAGCTGTACCATCTCTCCCTTGATGAAGGTCCCGTCATAGTCGCTGATCTTGACCTTGGCGTCAATCTCGTGCTGGTAGAAGACGAGCCATCTCTTCTCCGCGTACGCCCTGTCGATCAGCCCCTTCGACAGCGCCAGGTCGTGTTTCATGCTGAACGACCTGATGAAGTAGGGATCAAGGCCGGGACTGTTGAAGGCGTTCGTGCCGCCGCGGCCGGAACGATAATACCGGGCAGCGACCCCTCTCACGGTTTCATCGTTCTTGTTGTACGGATAGACGAGGTTGCTGACCGTGATGCCACTGCGATGCAACTCTGCCTTTGCCCCTGCCAGTTCCGCGTCGAGGGCCTCGACGGAGAGGGACTTCAGGTTCGGATGGGTGACGGTATGCCCCATTATTTCCCATCCGGCTCGCTGCAACTCCAGTATCTGGGCCGTGGTCATGTGGTTGGCGGAATTGATGAAGCCGGTGGTTACTGCAGACGAGGCAACGGCGCCATGGGCGGCAAATAGATCCTTCCCGACGAGATAGTCGGTGTCATTGCCATCGTCGAAGACAAACGAAACCATGGGGACGGATCCGGCTGGAGGTGTGTCGGTGCGGACGGTACCCATGGCACAGGAGTTCAGAATGATCGTTGTTGCCAGGATGAAGAAGAGTCGGCGCATCGTGCCGTACAACGGCTTGTCAGGCGTCTTTTTTCCTGTTCTCATAGATGAAGTTGGCAATGGTGTCGATGGAGTAGAAGATCTCCCTCCCCTGGTCCATGGTTTTTACCTCGAGACCGAAATTCCTCTGCAGGAGGACGACGATCTCCACAGCGTCCAGCGAGTCGAGGCCGAGGCCGTCACCGAACAGGACTTCGTCATCCTTGATGTCTTCGGGGTTAATATCTTCAAGAGAAAGGTCTCTGACAAGCATCTCCTTCAGGGATTTCCTAATTTCACGCAGTTCCTGTTCCCTGTCAGCCATGTTCCGCTCCTTGTGTGAATATGCAGACAGCTACCCTCAACACGCGTCGGCAGCCGATTACTGAACTTGATATTTTGCACTATTCCCGCTGATTTGGAAAGATATTTCCTTCACCCAGGAGCAAAGGGGACGCTCTCCCGTCTGTTCATGGCTCTCCGGCAGCTCCGAGATCGATCATCTGATCGGTAATCTCGGTGAACGCAACGTCATGGCTGACGAGGAAGAGCTGATCGTACCAATGCTCCGTCACCTCCTCGCGCCCCACATCGATTGCCCGGAAGGCCTTGGCCAGGTTTTCCCGCCGCGCCGAGTCCAGATTCGAGGTCGGTTCGTCGAAGAAGGCGATCCGGGCGCCAATGGTCTGCAGCAGTGCCAGACGCAGGGCCACTACGGCGCTCATGGTCTGGCCTCCGGAGAGCTGGTCGTCGCTCCGCTCGCGGACTGCGCCATCGGCCATATCCCGCAGGATGATCTGGTAGTTCTCGCCCCAGATCAGCTCTTCGTCAGCCTCCGCAATGGTCCGGTAGATCCGGTCGGCACGCAGGCTTATCTCCTCCCTGAAGCGCTCGGAGAGCTGGGCTGAAACGTTCTTGAAGACCTGGTTGCGGAGGAACCTGACCAGCTGTTCTTTCTGCTCAAATGAGACCTTCTCGGCCAGTTTCCGGTCGATCTCTTCCTTGAGCGCTTTCAGCTTGCCGATCTCCCCCTCGAGGCGCGCCCGATCCTTCTCCAGGTCTGCCATCTGCTGGCGCAGCGCGGCTACGTTCGCTACGAGCCTGTCCTTCTCGTTACGGGCTTCCCCGTGCCTGTCGTGCTGGTACGCACCCCGGAGACGGTCAAGCTCTTCATTCTTCGCGCCGAGCTGTTTCTGAAGCTCATCCAGAAGACGAAGCATCTTGTCCAGCGACTGGCGGCGATTGTCCAGATCGAGGCCATCCTTCTCGTGGGCATGGTAGGCGTCGCGGTCTGACTGGAACCGGGCACGATCCTTGGTAGCCGCAGCTATCTCTGCATCGAGGCCGGCAAAGAGCTGAAGATCGTCCGTGCGCCTTTTTACCCGGGCCGCTGCCTCGGCGTGTTGTGAAACCACTCCTGCCAGCTTGACAGCACGGTCCTGGTTCCTTGCGCGGCGTTCTGCAAGGTTCATAGCCTGCCTGTCCAGTTCCTGGACCCGGACCGTGAAGGCAGCAAGTCCCTTCTCTGCCTCCTCGGCGGCAGCTACCTCCAGGGAAAGCTTTCCCAAGGCTTCGGAGATGCCATGCACCTGCCTGTCGAGGTCTGCAAGCCGTGCGGTGAACACATCCATCGGAGTGGTTCCCGCAACGTTCTGACACGATTCCTTGAAGAAGGGACAAATCCCCTCGCCAAGTTTCTCCTGCCCCTCCAGAAGAGCGGCTCTGCGCCCGTCCAGCAGTCCCCTTTCCGTCCGGAGACGGTTGGCCTCGCTCCGCAGGGCGGTGAGCCGGGCAGCCGACTCCATCACTTTCGGGTCAGGCTGGAGTCCCTTCCGTTCCTTGGCGAGGGCGGCTTCGTCATCCGTGATCAGCCTGCCTGCCATCTCTATCTCGTTCCGCTCGTGGTCGGCTGCCTGGGTCAGGCGCTGGGCCGCCTGTTCCAGGAGAGCGACCTCCTTCTCTATGTCACGACGCTGCTGCTCCTTCTCCCGCAATGTCACAAGCGTCGACTCGGCCCCTTCATACGCGTCCTTGCCCGGCCGGGTCTGTTCCAGAACCTTGCCAGCCTTCTCAGCCTCTTCTACCCGCTGCTTCTGGTCCCGGACCTTCCCTTCGCCATCAGAGATGCGGTTGGCAAGGATCAGGATGTCGGCCTGGAGGGCGGCAATCCTTTTTTCCTGTCCATCAAGCTCGACAAGACGCTCCTCTACTGTCCGCAGGGCTTCCGCATGAACCGCATGGGCCTTTCGGAGCTCCACCGCATCCGCCGTTACCTTCGCCATCTCCTCCTCGTACTCGGGGAGGACGGCGAGCTGATTCTCTTTCCCCTCTATTTCAACGGCAAGAAGCTTCACCTTCTCCTGAACCGTTGCGAGCAGCGAGCTGGTGTTCCTGAAGGTCTTCCGCCAGGCATCGATACCCAGGATCTCGTCGAACGCATCCTGCCGCTTGGTGGGCTGCTTGATGACGAAAGGGCCGAGGAATTCGTTCTGGAAGGGACCGATCACCAGCTTGAACTGGTCCGCCAGAGGACGGCCGTTGTCGAGTCCCAGGAGTGCGGCGATGCGGGTTTCGGTCTCCTCGATGCGGGCGTGCTCCTCCACTTCGAACTCCCCGCCCTGCTCCCTTGCCAGAAGCCACTTGGCAGGAGTGCCGACGGTACGGGTCACCCGCCAGGTTTCTCCGGCGTCCGTGCGGAACGTGACGGTGATCTCCCCCTTATTGGCACCGATGGAGAGGAACCGGTCGATGTTGGAGACGAAGTCCCTGGCATCGACACCAAACAGGGCATAACCGATGGCTTCGAACACCGTGCTCTTGCCGACGCCGTTGGGGCCGGAAAGGACGTTGATACCGGCGGAAAAGGAGAGTTCAGTGTCGCGGTGGGACTTGATGTTCTTCAGGTGAAGGGAAAGTATCTGCATCAGGCAGGCTCCCGCATCAGGAGTCCCAGCAGTTCCTCGCCATCCACCTCGCCCTTGAGGACCTGGTCACGAATCGCCAGAGACAGGCGCACCAGCTCATCCTCCCGGCCCTTGTACTCGCTTTTCGCGGCAACCAGATCCCTGAGCACCTCCCGCTCGATTTCGGCAAGGCTCTTCTTCTCGGTTTCGGTGCCACTGCCGGCAGTGACCAGGGAGAGGTGGTTCTTGATCTCCACATGGAGGGGATTGCAGATCTCCCCGAGAGCCAGGCGAAGCCGCTCCCGGCCCAGTTCGAAGGGGTGGAAACCGACCCGGCCGGTGAGTTTCACCTCCAGGAGCGGCTGGCGGTCATCATCGATCGCCGCGCACATCGCGCCGACCTGTTCGCGGAAGCGTAGCAGCGCTGTGTCAGCATCATCGGCACCGTCGAGATCGATCGTGGTCACCAGCATGGGGCGCGGGTCGGTCGGGCGGAACTCGTGGGCATAGACTCCGTCCGCGACGGTAACGAGGTAATACCCCTTGTCGTATCTCTCCTCGCCGAAATTGACGCATTCGGGTGAACCCGGGTTGAAAGCGCAGGGGCGGCCTCCGGTGGTGGAGATGATGTAGGGTTTGTGACCGTGGCCGAGGGCGACGTAGTCGAAGACAGCGGCCAGCGGCAGCGCCTCCTCCGGCTTCATGTTGCCGATCTCCACCGGCGAATAGGTCCATATCCCCACGTGGAAGAGAAGGAGGTTGTTCCCAGTCGTCACCGCCTCGCAGATGCGCCCCACATGGGCACCGGCCTGGGTGCCGATGTAGCCGAGGCCGTAGATGTTGAGCCCCTTGATCTCGATGTGCCCCCCCATGCCGGTCGCCGGATCGAACGGATCGAAACGGTAGCCGCCACTCTCCGTGCGCGAGGGGCGGAGCAGGCGGATGTAGCCCATCTGGGAGAGCGCCTCCATCCAGGAGATGCTGTCCCGGCGGTGGATCCAGTCGTGGTTCCCCTCAACGGCGATGCACGGGACATGGTTATCCTTGAGCGTCTGCAGGGTCTCGATGGTGCGGGCAAAGGTCCGGGGGAGGATCTGGCCGGTGTGGAACAGGTCGCCGGCGATGAGGACGAAGTCGACCTGTTCGCTAACGGCGTCGGCCACGATGCTGCCGAGCATGCGGAAAAAGTCCTCGTAGCGCTCCCCCTCGCCTGTCGAGGTGCGGTAGGTCTTCCCCAGGTGGATGTCGGCGGTATGGATGAACCTGATCACGATTTCCCCCCCCTCTCCTTCCAGATGTCCCGGAAGACGAACCACTGGAGCGGGTATGTTTCCACGTACTCCTGGAGGATTCGGGCGTACCGCTGCACGGCGGCGGTGATCGCCTCGTTCCCCCGGCCGCGCACCTTTTCCGGCGGCGGGATGATATTGCTCACATCGACAACGTAACGATAGGCCGCGACCTTGGCGGAGAGGAGCACTACCACGGGGCATCTGGCTGCCGCCGCAAGGGTGAAGGCGCCGTGGGGGAAGCGGACCTCGCCGCCGAGAAACTGTACTCCGACCGAGGGGAAGTCGTAGGGACGGTCCCCCATGATGGTCACCAGGGCACCGCTCTCCAGGGCCTGCAACGCCTCTACCACGCCCCCCAGGGCGCCGCTGGTGAGGATGACCCTGATCCGCTCGCTGTCGGTGCCGAGTTCGAGGGCCTCGCGAACGGCGGCATTGTCCTCGGGGCGCATCATGGCATAGACGTCACGGTCGAACCTGTCGAGGGACGACATGGCCACCTGCCAGCTCCCCACGTGGGCGGTAAGGAGAATGAATCCCCTGTTGTCGTCAGTCAGCAGTTCCCCGAGCCTGTCGTAGCCGACGATGTCGACCCCGATGCCGTCGTAGCCGGCCGAGATGGCAAAACGGTCGAGGAGGCATTTCCCCTGGCTGACGAAGAGGAGATACAGGTCGAAAAGACGGCGCAGCGGGCCGTGGGTGGGGAAGCGACGGCGGATGTAGGGGAGCGTTTCCCGGACCAGCGGGAGGTCGAGCAGGTAGTAGGTGCAGACGATGTAGAGGAGACCGTAAGCCCCCTTCAGACCGGTCAGGCGTGCGGCAGTCTGGAAGAACCAGATGCCGAGCCGGTTTCCCCTTTTCCGTTCAACACCGTTCCGGCGCACTGGCATACCTGTACTTCCTGATGGCGGCTGCGGTGACATACATGATTCCCCCGGCGAGGAGCGCGGCCAGGGGGGCGATGAGGAGCGAACCGAGGAACCACTCGTAGAGCCTGGCGGAGAACTGCCTGAAGACCGTGGCAAAGGAGAGGTCGGTCAGCCAGCGGCCGTGGCGCAGATAATACCCCAGTTCGATGCAGAGAGCGGGTACGAACGGCGGCATGGCCAGGTGCTGGATGTTGAGTGCCACCAGCTTGTTCAGCCTGAGCCGCTGGGCTACGTAGAGGATCACGCCGGTATGGAGGAAAAAGATGGGGAGCACGGCGATGAGCATGCCGACGCCCGCGGCAAGGGCAAGCCCTTCGGGGGTGGCGTTCTCCCTGAGCAGGAGGCGCAGCACCTTGGCGGGATGGCGCAGCAGCGACAGGTCGAAACTCTTCTGACGCCGGACGAGTTTCCTGTGGGGGATGGGGAGCAGGCGGCGCAGCACCAGCATGGCGTGGCAGTGGGTGAGCCTGAGGTTGTCCATGAAGGGGCGGAAACTGGAAACCCTTTCTTCCGGTTTCGGGTAGATGACCCCGATGTCCACCATCCTGAGGCCCAGGCCCGCCCAGGCGGCACGGGCAAGGACTTCGGCCTCGAAGTCGTAACGGGAGCCGCTGAAGGTGAGGCGGTTGAGCTCCCTGACCGGGTAGGCGCGAAAGCCGCTCTGGCAGTCGTTCACCACGCAACCGGTCTCCACCAGGAGCCAGAAGTTGGCGAATGAGCGGCCGAACCTGCTGGAGCCGGGGACATTGGGGGTATTGAAGTCGCGGCAGCCGATGATGACAGCGGGGTTGTCGGGGTCGATGGCCGGAATGAACCTGGTGATGTCGGCGGGGAGATGCTGGCCGTCCGTGTCCACCGTGACCATATAGGTCCCCCCCCTGGATTCGATGTAACGGGAAGCGGTCAGGATGGCCGCCCCCTTCCCCCGGTTGCGGTCGTGGGACAGGATGGTCACGTCCAGTCCGGCGAGGAGCTCGCCGACATCGGCGTCCGTGCAGCCGTCGTCGACCACCACCACGTGGTCGACGACCGCCAGGGTCTCGACCACGACCCGGCGCAGGGTCTCGCGGTTGTTGTACACCGGCAGGGCGGCCCAGAGGAAGCCAGCCGGGAGTGAACCCTCCTCAGGCATGCCGGTTACGCTCCCGTTTTGCCCCCGGCAGGAGGAGGTCCCACATGGGGCCGGTGTAGCCGAGCTTGTGCAGGATCTGCAGGCTGTTGTCCATGGTATCGGGGGGGAACAGGCAGTGGCGCACCCCTTCGAAGGCCTCGGTCAGGGTCTTCTCCATCCACGCCTTGTCGACGCCGGGGGAGATATAGTAGACCGGCTTGAGCATGCCGTCACCCGGGGCGACGATGTTTTCCCGTTCCGCGAGCCTGGCCAGGGGGGTGTCCGGCAGGATGCGGATGCCCATGAAGATGAAGGCGACACACTTTTTCAGGGAGAGGATATTGGCGATCCCCTCCCGTACCGTCTCCTCCGTCTCTCCCGGGCCGCCGAACATGAAGAAGTGGGAGGTGGCGATGCCGTGACGGGTGAGAATGTCGTTGCATTCGACCACGTCCCTGAAGAGGAAATTCTTCCCCATCTTCGTCAGGGTGGTGTCGCAGGCGGCATCGGCCCCAACCTCTGCGGCGGCGAACCCGGTATTTTTCATCTTCAGGACGATGTCGTCCGTCAGGCCGCCCGGCTTGATGAAGGCGGTCCAGGGAATGGAGATCTCCTGGCGGAGCATCTCGTCGACCACCTCAAGGTAGGCCCCCTCGTCATCGTTGAACACCGAATCGACGAAGAATATGTAGTTGGAGTTGTACCTGTCCCGGAGCTTCCTGATATCGTCCACGACCTCCTTCGGGTCCCGCTTGCGCAGCTGGGCACCTTCCAGCAGCGGGTAGGAGCAGTAGACGCACTTGTAGGAGCAGCCGCGCTTGGTCTGGATGGAGGCGATGCTGCCGCTGTGGAGGTAGAACTGCAGCAGGCGCTCGTCGTAGAGGGCCGAGCCGATCTCCTTGCCGTGGATACGGGGTGCGGGCCCGATGAGAGGGTCGTCCGGGTAGATCCCCCTGGCGGCGTTGTCGGCAAACTCAACCATCAGTTGCTCACCCTCACCCACGACGCCGTAGTCTGCCCCGGTCTCGTCCAGGATCAGACGGGGGATGAGGGAAAACCCGGCACCACCCAGGACGACCTTGGCGGTGGATACCTGATGCACCGTGGAGACGATGTTCTTCACGTTCTCGATGTAGTACTTCTCGTTCATCAGGTTGACGTTGTCGATATTGCGCACCGAGATGCCGACGATGTCCGGATCGTATCCCCGTATCTCCTCGCCGAGAGCCTCCAGGGACGTGTCGTGGAAGAGGAAATCCGCCTGGAGCACGTCGTGGCCTGCATCGGCAAGGGCGGCGGAGACCATGCTCAGGCCGATGGGATAGATCGGATACGGAGCGAGGGTCACATTGGCAGAGATGAGGAGAACTTTCATTCGCCCCCCACCTGCTCCCTGCCGCCTGACCAGCGGCCGCGGCGCAGATTGTGATGGCGGTAGGTGTTGTCGGCCCTCTCCTTCTCGATGACCTTCATGAACAGCTTTGCCATCTTCAGGTTCTGGCTGCAGTCGCCATAGAAGGTATCCCAGGCATAGTAGAACATCTCCTGCAGCTTTTCCGGTGACATCTTGGCCGGCTGGTAGACGACATCGGCCCCGGTGTACCGGTACCAGTCATTGGAGAGGATCCGCCCCTCCTGCGCCAGAGTCTCCCTGATGGGGGTCTGGGGGAACGGGGTGAGGATGGTGAACTCGGCCAGGTCCAGGTTGATCTCCAGGAGGAAATCCACCAGGCGTTTGATGTAATCCTCGTCCTGGTCGTCGGTGCCGAGGATGATGGTCCCCTCCACGCCGATCCCCCGCTCCTGCAGGCGCTTGACCCGGCGGCGGATATGGTCCGAGGTGTCGAAGATGGCCTGGTAGACGTACCAGCACCCCGCTTCGGCAGCCAGGTCGAGGATCTCGTCCGTATCCTTGATCGGGTGGCTGACCCACTTCTTCTTCAGGGGGATCAGCGCCCTGAACAGGTCCTTCTCCCACTGGTCGTTCTGGGACATGGAGTTGTCCACGAAGAAGAGGCGGTTGTTGTTGATGGTCGCGATCTCGGCCACCACGTCGTCGATGGGGCGGGGCCGGAACTCCCGTCCCCCCAGGTAGGGGGTACAGCAGGGGAAACAGTTGAAACGGCAGCCGCGGGAGGCATGGATCAGGTCGACCATCTGCAGGCCGCGGTAATTGTACTTCTCGCGGTTGAGGATCTCCCGGCGGGCCGGGCCGACAAGCGTGATGTCGGGGAAATTCCACTGGTAGTCATAGAGCTTCTGCAGCCGGCCGCGACGCAGGTCCTCGATGACGCCGGCGAAGCGCCCTTCCGTCTCGCCGAGGAAGACCGAGTCGGCATGGGCCATGGTCTCCTCGGCGTGGAGCATGGTGCCGATGCCGCCGAAAATGACCGGAATGCCCCGGGCACGGAACTGGTCGGCGACCTCCCATCCCCGCTTGATCTGGCAGGTGAGCATGCAGGAGATGGCGACAAGGTCGGCCGGATCGTCGAAATCTATCGGCTCCACATGCTCGTCGGTGAAGACGACCTCCACATCGCCGGGAATGGTGGCCGCGAAGCAGACCGGCCCGTGGGGGGGGAGATTGAATTCGGTCTGGCGGTCCAGCTTGGGCCACTTTGGATAGATCAATTTTATTTTCACGTATATGTTCTCCTTGCACGAAAAACTGCGGATACGTCCTTGAGAGAGCCGGGGAGCGTCAGCCGCGTGCCCTGGCGAATTCTTCGACCATGGCGTCGACGTCGAAACTGCCGGTCAGGATGGCGGCCGCGGCATCGAGGGTACAGAGTGCGCGCTCGTCCTCCCCGGAAAGGAGGAGATAGAGCGCCCGCTCACCCTCCGTCCTCCCTGCAAGCACCCGGGGGGCACTGCCGTCGGCGACCAGTGACGCGGCCACCTGGAGCGCAGCAGCTGTCGAACACTCCTGGTCGACGGTGTAGAGCAGCGGGCCGGTGAGGCCGAAATGGATCGCGGCCTCACCCAGGGAGCTCGAGGGGAGCGTGTAGATGAAGAGGTTGGCGCGGGAGAGTCTGCGCCCATTCTCCACGTAGTCGCGGTAGTAGTCGATGTCAGCGGCCAGCGAACCGTCGCTGCCGGTACCCACGATGCCGATATTCCGCTTGTGCCGGGGTGACGACTCGATCCCGGCATCCCGCAGGGCCAGGGAGACGGCGATCAGGGTGATCCGTGAAGCCAGGTCGAGGCGGCCGAAATTCTTGACCGGTTGCAGAAAGATGGTCTCCCGCGGAACCGAGAGAACCGTCCCGGCGTCTCCGAACGCAACGGACCAGTCGGCGGCCACCATGCCGCACCCCCTGGCTGATACCCATCCCATGCCGTTGACCAAGAGTTTCATGGTGTTCCGTATCCCTTCAGGACGATCGCCGTGTTGATGCCGCTGAAGCCGGCATTGGTCACCAGCGCGGCCGTGCACTCCCTAAGCTCGACAGGATCGGGTGACACCCAGCCCCGGGCATCCTCGCCGGGCTCTGCGAGGTTGACCGTCGGCGGCACGAGCTTCTCCCGGAGCGCCCTCAGGGCGACGACGATCTCGAGGGCACCGGCAGTCCCCATGGTGTGACCGACAGCACCCTTGATGGAGTAGACAGGGCGGCTCCCCGCCGTGAAAACCGACCTGAAGGCGCCCATTTCCATGGCATCGTTGTAGACCGTCCCGGTGCCGTGGGCGGAGATGAACCCGATATCGTCGCGGTCGCAGTCGGCGCACGCGAGGGCACCGTTGATGGCGGCAATCAGCCCTTCGCTCTCCCGGGACGGGCCGGTCATGTGGTTTGCGTCGTCAGCCATGCCCCAGCCGGCGATTTCGCCGAGCACCCCCCTCCCCTCGGCCAGCGCCCTCCCTTCGCTCATGAGGAGGATGAACGCCGCTCCCTCACCGATGCTCAGGCCGGTCCTGCTGCTATCGAAGGGACGGGCAGGACCCCTGTCCAGGGCCATGAGGGAGGAAAACCCTGAGTAGATGAATTCGGTGACGCCGTCGCAGGCGACGACCAGCACGCAATCAAAGGCACCGCTGCGGATCAGTGATGCTCCCCGGGCAACGGCGGCGGACGACGAGGTGCAGGCAGCCGAGACCACCATGCCGCCACGCACACCGCACAGGCCGGAGACCCTGGCGAGAAGGCGGTCCAGCCGGCACTCTCCGGCATCGCCGGCACCGGTGGCAATGCTCCTTTCCAGGTAATCGATCTCCCCCTTAATGGTTGCGAGCAGGAGGTGGGCGTCAGCCGGAACCATGGCCTGGACGGGGAAGAGCCGCTCCAGCAGCTGCATCACCAGGGATTTCTCACCGAGATAGTCGAGACCGGGTACGGTAGCCGCAAGATCGGAGTTGAACGCCCCGGTTGCAAAGCGTGAAACGGGGGTAACAGCGCTCCGTTTTTCGAGCAGCGCCTGCCAGCAGGGGTCGATCCCCTTGCCGAAGGGGGTGATGACGTCCGCCTGCACTATGACAGCCCGGTGTCCGTTCAATGGAACTCTCCGGATCGCCAGCGTTCACGGCATCTGACGAGGATCTCCGGTGACACCAGGCAGGGTTCCCCCGTCAGGTGATCGGTGAAGAGTTGCACCGTGAAACCGCTGGTTGCCAGGGTGCCGTCGTCCTTGAGGACGTGAAACTCGGTGTTCAGCCTGGCCCCTTCGCACCAGACGAGCGATGCCCGGACGGTGTACTCCTCGTCGAGGTACAGGGACTGGTAGTAGTCGATATGCAGGGAAACGATCGGTCCCCTGAGCCCGGCAGCAAAGTACTCGGCGTAGGAGAGACCGCAGAGGCGCCCCAGGGCTTCCGACGCCTCCTCGAAAAGGAGCGGATACCGCCCGTGCCACATCACCGCCATGGGGTCGGCCTCGTTGAAATGGACCCGCCTCCTGATCTCGGCGACGATCGGTGCCGGCACCCCGGGAAGGGACGGGAAGTAGCTCTTCTTCCTGCGCATGTTCATGAACCTGCCACCTCTGCTGCAACCCTGATCTTCAGCTCGCTTACCTTCTGACCGTCACGGGTGATGACCGCCTTGACCACTGTGTCGTTACCGCTGAAATCGGGTAGTTCGGATGTCTCGCAGCGTATGGTCTCGGCCGGCATGACGGGAGTCATATATTTTGCCAGCACGATCTCCTTCAGGGCAAGCTGTTTTCCGCCGGCATGTTCCAGCAGTGTCAGCAGACACTGGATCTGGCAGGCACCGGGGAGGATGCTGCCGGTCGGGAAATGTCCCTGGAACCCGATGAACTCGGGGGGGAAACTGAACTCGGCCACGGCCCTGTTGTCACCGCTGACGCCGGGGCGCATGTATGCTTCAATCTGCTCTCTGACTCTCTTCAACGGGCTGCTCCTTCTCCCTGATGGTAAGTTGATATCCGCCTCTATAGTCGGTGAGGACGATGCCGCGGGGGAAGCGCTTCCCCTCCCGCTCCTGATAGTCGAAGTAGCCGACACTCCAGGAGATGGACCTGTCATCATACATCCTTTTTTCCACCAGGTCACCGTCCCGGCCGGCGTAGACGTGCTCCTGGTAGCCGTCCGGAACCCCGCCCCCGAAGGTGATGCGCCGTGAACCTACCCGTGGCGTGGCGTTCCGGCGGGGCGCCAGGCCGAAGTAGATCCTGCGGATGTCGTTCCCCACGGCAGTGGCGATGTCACCGAACCTGGTAAGGGGTTCGATGGCGAAGTTCAACGTCGTGCCATGGTCGTCGCCGGAGAGGTCGAACAGCTTCACCCCCATGGGGTTGAGGCAGATGACCCGGAAGGTCCGGTCAGTCCGGTCGATGTCGAGGAAACCGATGCCGAGAAACTTCTGGCCGGCGATCTCGAAGACGATGGAGTTCAGCTGGCTGAACTTCTCCGGTGTTGCCCTCTGGTACTTTTCCACCACGGTGGCCGGTTCCGTCGTCCCCAGGGGGACGAGGTCTCCGGGCGGGAACGGCAACTCGGCGCAACCGGCGAGGAGCCAGAAGAGTGCCAGGAGCAGAACCGCTCTCACCGTCTCTCCTCCAGGGGTCTCATCAGGGAGGAGAAGGAGGGGATGATGATCAGGGACGACAGGTAACCGGAGACCATGCTGACGACCATGGCGATGCCGGTGGAGTAGAGCGCCGGGTAGTCGGCGAAGAGGAGCGCCCCCGAGCCGATGATGTTGGTGGCCGCCGACAGGGTCACGGCCACGACCGTCCCCACCCGCAGGTTGTAGCGGTACTCGTAGGTCATCCCCAGGCCGTAGTCGACGATGACACCGGTGGAGACGATGACCGCGACGATGTTGACGATGTTGAGCGGTATGTCGAACATGGACATGATGCCGACAAACCAGACCACGCCGGTGAAGACGGGGATGAGAGCGATGAGGGTCTCGCGCCAGTTCCGGAAGAAGAGCCAGGCGAGGATGATATTGAAGAGAATCGCCAGGGGTGCCAGCAGGGACACCTCCGTGCCGGTGAACCTTGTTATGGCGGAGGAGATCGCCCTGCGGGAGACGATGAAGGCGTCGGGGGAGCTCTTCACCACCGGATCCAGGGCAGTGAGATACTCCTGGCGGTCGGGGAAAAAGGAGAGGATTTTCACCTCGCCGTTTTTGTTGATGACATAGCGTTCATGCAGCTGGGCCATGACACCGCCCGTAACGGTCTCGCCGGTATGGGCATACAGGCCGTCGAAAAAAGGGTGGAACGCCCCGGGGTTGAAGCCGTACTGGCCGGAGGAGGACGCAAGCAGCCCCTTCAGCCGGGCCTCCCCTCCCCCGCTCCAGAAACTGTCCCACCGCTGCCGGTTTTCACCGCGGATCTTTTCCGAGGGCCAGAAGTAGGCGAGGCTGGAGAACTCGGTGCGGGGCACCACCTGTATCGCCTCGCGAAAGAGCCTGTCGTTGGCCTGCATCGCCTCTTCCAGGCTCTTCCCCCGGACCACCACGATGGCCTGGGTCTCCTTCCCTCCCCAGATTTCGGAGAAATTCTGCTCCATCCGGAGGATTGCGGGTTCGGTGCCGTCGAAACGCTTCAGGTCGCTGTCGAACCTGGCCCTGGTCGCGAAGCAGATCGCCACCAGGGTCAGCAGGAGCCAGAGGGAGATGCAGAGTTTCGGCGGCCACCTGACGTCGCGGAGACGGTCACCCACCGTGGTCTGAGCTGCCAGGGGAATGCCCCGCCAGGTAAGGACGACAGGGAGGACGAACAGGGAGAAGAGAAGGCAGATGACCACGCAGAGGATGGAGAAGAGTGCCAGCTGGTGATACCCCTTGATGAGGGAGAAAAAGAGGACGACGAAGCTGAAGACCGTCGTCATGGCGTCCACGGTGACCAGCTTGGCCAGTTTGAGCATCTGGGCGGCATCGGCCCCCTTCTTCATGGCGATGTAGACCAGAAGTCCATAGTCGATGGAGATACCGGCGATCGAGGATCCGAAGCCGATGACCAGGAACGAGAGCTTCCCCTCCAGGGCCGAGGCAATGGCGATGGACCAGACCACGGCGATGAACGGTATGATGAAGACGAACAGTACCCGCTGATCGCGGAAGATGATGAGGAAGAGGACGAGAAAGGCGGCGGAGGCGATGACCGACGCCACCATGATATCCCGCTTGATGACTTTTTCGTTGCTGACCGTGTGCATGTGGCCGCTCACGATGTCGGCAGCCACGTAGGGGGGAAGCTCCCTGAGGCGCTGCTGCAGTGTGTCGACCAGCTCCTTGCACCCCCTGGAATCCATCATCGGCACGTTGGTCTGGATGATAAGCATGGCGTGGCGGCCGTCGCGGCTTATGAAGTGACCATCCTCGACCGATACCTCGTAGTTCATGGATGCGGGGAGCGCCTTGAGCTTGTCCAGGACCATCAGTTTGAGCCCGAGGGGGTCGGTCCGGGCAAGGGATGCGGTGAATATCCCTTCGGGCCGCATGGACTGCAGGTAGATGCCGCGCATCTTCCGTGCCACCGTTTCCGGTGTGAGCATGGCGGCAATCGCCGAGATATCCTGCTCGCCGAATACTTCGGGACCGTATCTGAGGACGGAGAACTCCTCCATGACATTGCCGGCGGCAAACCCGTACATGACCCGGCTGAAGAGGGGTGGCTTGAGTGATGCGGCCAGGCGGTCGACTGCGGCGAAGAGCTCCTGCTTCCCCTTGCTCTCGTCGGTCAGGGCAAGAGAGACGACCATCTTGTCCGAAAGATTGGAGTCACGAAGGAACGCCATGCTCCGCATGACCTCGCGGTCCGGGGGGAGCATGAGATCGATGTTACCGTCATAGCGGGTGAAGAGCAGCATGACGGACGACAGCACGGTGATCAGCAGGACGAAGGCGACGACCCCTTTCCTGTGACGATGGGCCGCAGCGTAGAGAAGCGGGAATATGCGGTCAAACACGCCCTTTGACCTCGAAATTGCCGTTGCTAAGAGGCGGGTTGAGCTGGGTGTTGCTGAAGGTTATGGTGGTGACATCGCCCGTTTGTTCCTGGATGCGGATCTGCTGCAGGTACTTCTGGTCGGAGCGGAACGTGACCGTGATGCTCTTGATGATCTTGCGGGCGATGTTGTTCTCTTTCGGTATGAAATCGATGACAAGGGGGGATGTTTTGACGATCCGGACCGTATTGGAGTCGAGCATGGAGCCGTAGTCGCCGGAAAACCAGACGTTCATCTGGTTGAGGACATTCTGGAAGATCGGGTTCTTGGCGAGGGAGATCTCCTGTACCTTGTCCGTATCCTCGTCCCACTGGCGGATCAGCTTATCGGTGATGAGCACGGAGTACCTGAGGGGGGAGTCGACGTGCCAGGCGATACGGCTCGGCTTCTGCAGGTAGATGCGCCCTTTCATGACCATCTTCTGCTTGAACATGGCCATCCGCTTCTCCTGGGTAAAGTCGGTCTTCAGGGTCCTGAAGTCGGAGGCGCGTTTCCCGAGGGCCGCCATGAAGGCGGGGATATCGGCGGGTTGCACAGCCTCATGTACGGGGGCTGCCGAGACCAGGGTCGACTGGATGAGAAGCCACATTGTCACGATCATGCCCATGAGTCTCATGGTTCCTGGTCCCCGCTTTTCTGCCATACCTTTACCTCTCCCCTTGCAACCAGTTCATCCCCCTTGCGGACCTCACCCTCGATGATGCCGAAATCGCCGTACCGCGCCGCCTTGAAGACGGAGATGCGCAGGGTGTCCCCCACCCGCGGTCGGGAGTAGATCTCCAGTTTTTTCACCCCCAGAAGGAACCCTTCGAGTTCGGGGGAACGGCTCCCCATCTTCCTGAACCCTTCCTGGGCGGCAATCGCCTGGGAGATGATCTCGGGGAATGCGGCATCGTCGAGGAAGCCGTCGGCGCTGACGAAAATCATGTCGCCCCCCACGGTCATCTCCGACACCGAAGCCCGCTCCTTCACCTCGACGAGCCTGTCGATCATCAGGACGGGTGGCTTGTGGGGCACGAGCCGGGAAGCCTCCACGGGGAGGAACATGATGTCGTCCTGGCGGTCCAGGTTCTTCCAGCACATCGGGTCGGATGCCAGGTAATCGCCGGTCAGCTGGTAGGCGGTCCCACGGCAGCCGTAGCACTCGTCGATCTTCTCGCACTCGCCGCAGGGGCCCTTGATCATGTTCCTGTAGCTTTTCAGGTCCTGGACCACCTCGCTGTCCCGCAGGATCTCCTTCAGCGACTGCTTGCGCACGTTGCCGATGGGGATGGTGATCCCGACGCAGGACTGGACATACCCTTCCGAATTGACCGCGCAGGAGAACTGGTGGCGGAGGCACTCGCCCCCCACCAGGGGGGGCTTGGGCTCCCACACGTGGCCGTACTTGGTCCGGTCGATCTCGGCGATCCGGTGAAAGAACTGCTCGACCGCGCGGGTATCGATATCAAGCATGGCGTGCCGTTTTGCGCCACCCTGGGGGGTCATCATCTCGAAATAGGGGAGGATGTTCTGGTCGCGTAGCCATTCCCACATGGTCGGCAGTTCGTCGATGTTCTGCTGGCAGATGATGGAGCTGACACCGAGGGGGTGGGTTTCGGAGGGGTACCCCGCCTTTTTCAGGTTCTTCAGGGCCTGCTGGATGAGCTTGTAGGATCCCTGGCTCCCCGAGAGGGTGTCCTGCAGGGCCTCGTCGAAGGTGTTCATCTTCAGGACGACCCGGACGTCATGGTCGTAGAGGATCTTCGCCATCTCGGGGGTGACCCGCGTGCCGTTGGTAAAGAGTTCGATCTCCATCCCCAGGCCGCGGATGTAACGGATCATCTCCAGGAGGTGGGGATAGAGAAGAGGCTCGCCGCCGAGGATGATGATCTTGCGTGCCCCCATCTCGCCGGCCTGCCTGATGACATCCTTGAACTCGTCGACCGTCAGTTCATTGCGATCGACCGGGGTGTCCAGGGCATAGCAGTAGATGCAGCGCAGGTTGCACGCCTGGTTGAACTCGATCTCCATGGAGAGGAGACGGCCGTTCCTGACGGCATCCTCGATCTCCTGCGGGGAAAACTCCGAACCGTATATACGGGTTTGACAGGTGGTCATAGAACCTTTCTCGTTAGTACTGCGCCATGCTGCTTGTCAGATCATTTTCTTTCATCGATGAAGCGGATCAGCTTGCGGGAGTTACCGGCATTGCGCCAGCGATTGACGGTCTCCTCCGACGTGATGATGACCTCGGGGCGGACCCTCAGCGCGGCCTGCAACCTCTCCAGGATCACCCCTTCGCTGCAGGAGCCGTCGTTCACCGCGACATAGACCCTTACCTGGTCGGACAGGTCGTAGTCGGACGACGCGGTGACGAAATATTCGCTCACCCCCGGGATGGTATCCATGACTGCGTAAATGGATTCGGGGTAGATGGTGGTCCCCTTGAGCTTCATCATCTGCCTCATCCGGCCGAGGATGGGGCCCAGCCGGACAGAGTTGCGACCGCAGAGACAGGGACCATCCAGGAGAAAGCCGGTGTCGCCGGTCCGGAAACGGACCAGGGGCATCCCCTCGATCCCCAGGGGGGTCACGACCACCTCACCCACCTCGCCGCAGGGGAGCGGGCACCCCTGTTCATCGACGATCTCGACCACTGCCAGGTCCGGGTGGAGGTGCCCGCCGCACTGGGCGGTACACTCGCAGAAACTGGTGATGGTTTCGGAGGAGGCATAGGTTGAGTAGACCTTTGCCCCCCAGATGAACTCAAGCTCTTCGCCGGCCTTGAGAAAGGCAAGGGAGCGGTCCCTGACCGGCTCGCCGATGCAGACCAGCTTCCGGACCCCGACCGACTGGGGATCGGTCCCCTGGGAGAGGAGATGCCTGCCGAGCTTGAGGAGAAAGGTCGGCACCCCGACCAGAACCGACGGCCTGAGGCGCCGGATGATCTCCCCGTGGCTTTCCACGGATGCCAGGCCGTTCCTGATGGCCGCGGCACCCAGCTTCCTGACCCCGGAGTAGTAGGCCAGACCGGCGATGAAGCAGCGGTCGATGGTGCAGGTGAGGAGCACCGTGTCGCTGGCGGTGAGCCCGCACGAGGCGAAGGATATCTCCTCGTTGTAGGTCAGGCGGTGCAGGTCGCTCTCCGTGTACATGACGGTGGTCGGCTGGCCGGTGGTGCCGGAAGAGAGGACGATATCGACAATCGCCTCCCGGGGCACCGCCAGAAACTCGCTGTTGCGACTGGAAAAGACCGACTTGTCGGTCAGGGGGAGGCTTTTCAGGCTCTCCAGGGTGACGGTGGCGGGGTCGATACCCTGGTGCGCGAACAGTTCGCGATAATAGGGAGATGCGGTTGCTGCATAGGTGACGTGACGGCGCAGCAGCTCTTCCTGGACGCTTCTGATCTCGTCGGGGGAGAGGAATTCGAGGCCGGGGCGGGGGGTGAAGACGGTCATATGCCACCCTCCATGTGGTGTAACTCCTTTTCCATCATCTCTCGAATCCTGTTCTTCAGGGTGAAGTGGTTCAGACCTGCATACTCCGCCCCGGATACCGCCGGCAGCTGCCGGACTCGTATGGTGCCGGGGTGCAGCAGGGGCGAACCCTTGGGCATGACGATCTCGTTGCCGGTGATGCAGAGCGGAATGATCGAGGTCCCGGTTTCAAGTGCCAGGCGGAATGCGGTGCCGTGGAAACTCCCCATCCCTTTCCCGGGCGACCTCGTCCCCTCGGGGAAGAAGACGATGGACACCCCCTCCCGCAGCAGCCGCACGGCCTTGGAGACGAATGCGCCATGGTCCATGTTCCGGATGTTCAGGAACGCTGCGTACCTGGCATAGAAGCCGAGGACAGGGATGCGGAACGGCCAGTCATTGACGATCTCGACGAACTCGTGGGGGAGCACCCCCATGAGAAAAGCATCAACCGCCGACCGGTGGTTGCAGATGAAGATGAACGGCCGGCCTGTATCGTTCTCACCGGCCAGCTCATACCGAATTCTGATGAACGGCCAGGGTATCAGGGCGACCGCCCTCCCCCACCAGACCATGGCGCGCCGGAATCTCTTCATGGCGGCGCGATGGGTGGTGAACGGCCTGGTACATGCCACATAGAGCGTGAGGAGCGGGATCATGGTCACCGCACTGAGCAGGAACAGTGCGTAGAAATACGCGTTGAAAAGGTAAAGCATCAAGCGCCGCAGCATCGGAGACGATTCACTCCTGTCCGCCGTTCTTGATCGCCGATATGAAGCGGTACACATCCCCAAGGGTCCTGATCTCCCGGACCTTTTCATCGGTGCGGATCTTGACGCCGAAACTCGTCTGCAGCGCCACGATCAGGTCGACGATGTCCAGACTGTCGAGCCCCAGGTCGGCGAAGATATGCGCCTCGGGGACGAGCCGCTCGGGTTCTATCTCAAAGGATTCCTCGAAGACCTTGTTGGTACGGTCGATGATCTCCTGTTCGGTCATGACATCCTCCTGGATACGTGGTCAGATTGTGCGACAGACGAGGGCTGCGTTGATGCCGCCGAAGGCAAAGCCGTTTTTCAGCATGGTGGTGACCTTCCGTGCTTCCGGTTCAAAGACGTGACGGATGCCGGCACAGTCATCGGCCACATGCTCCAGGTTGCGGGTCGGGTATATGACCCCCTCTTCCATCATTTTCAGGGTGGCCGCCGTCTCGATGGCACCGGAAGCGCCGAGGGTGTGGCCGAAATACCCCTTGAGGCTGCTGACCGGGGCGGTGTCACCAAACAGGTCGCGAATCGCCTCAGCCTCCTCCATGTCCCCCTGGATGGTGGCCGTGGCATGGGCGTTGATGTAGTCGATGTCGGACAGGGCCGATCCCGCCTCGCTCAAGGCCTGCTTCATGCACGCGACCATGGAATCACGGTTGGACTGGCTCACGTGCAGTCCGTTGGCGGTGGTGGAATAACCGCAGACCTCTGCGTAGATACGTGCACCGCGCCTGACGGCCCGTTCATACTCCTCCAGCACCAGGATGCCGCACCCCTCGCCGCACACCAGGCCGTCCCGCTCCCGGTCGAAGGGACGAGGTGACAGTGAGGGGGTGGCGTTGTAACGGGTGGAGGTGGCAAAGAGGATATCGAAGGAGCCGGTGACCGTCGGGTGCAACTCCTCGGCCCCGCCGCAGAGGATGATGTCCTGCCTGCCGAGGCGGATCAGGTCATAGGCGGTCCCGATGGAGTGAAGCGCCGAAGCGCAGGCCGCCGCCGGAGCCATGACCGTCCCCACCAGGCCGAGATACTGGGCGGTATTGACCGCGGCGGTGTGTGACATGCACTGGAAGAACATGGTCGAGTTGAGACGGCTCAGGTCCCTGTCCGGCAGCATGGTTTCAAAGGCATCGTTGATGCTCTTGGCGCTTCCCATGGTCGACCCGATGACGCAGCCGACCCGCCAGAGGTCCTCCCTGTCGAGGGAAATGCCCGCATCAGCCACTGCCTCGTCGGCAGCCTGGGCGGCGAAGATGCTCATCCTTCCCATGGAGCGCCGCTTCTGCCGCGGGATCCGCTTTTCGTCGACCATCTCGACCGGTGCCCCGAGCATGCTCTGCAGGCCGATGTACTGATCCCACCCCTCCATGTACCTGACCGCGCTCCGCCCTTCACGCAGTCCGTGCATCAGGGCGGAAACTCCGTTGCCAAAGGGTGACACGACCCCCAGGCCGGATATGACGACCCGGTTCAGTTTCATGCGGCCCTCCCGAGAAACCTGCCGTACTCGTCCTTCCCCAGCACGGAGCGCCCCACGATGAGGGACGACATCATGGCGCCGATCACCCCCGGAAGGAGCGCGCTCTGCCCGGCGGCATAGAGGTTATGAAGCGGCAGCCTGCCGATCATGTTGAACTGGCGCATCTTCTGCTTCACCCCGTAGGCGCTGCCGTCGGGCGAGTTGAGGTAATCCTTGTAGGTCAGCATGGAGCCAGCATCGAGAATCTCCAACCCCTCCAGGTAATGGGGGAAGACGGAGCAGAGATGTTCCCGGATCGCGGACACCCGCCGCTCCTTGTACTCACGATACCCCTCGGGCCGGCTGCCCAGACGGGAATCGCTCCACTGTGCCACATGTCGGGGAAAGGATGGCTCCAAAATGCAGATACCCTTCCCCCCGTCCGGGTCAGGGGCATCGGGAGACGTGATGATGACCAGGGCGGGAGTCCCGCCCCACTCAGGGTCGAGGAGATTGTTCACGTCCGGGTCGGGGAAGAGCGAAACGATGGAGCTTTTTGTTCTGCTCGCCGCCCCGGGCTTGAGACGAGCGAAGAGGGAGAAGAAACCCGCCGATGGTTCGAAGCCGTTCACCCTGCTGGCAAAGGCACGACTGTACTGCTTTTCCGGCAGCAGAGAGAGGACCTGGGACGGGTGGATGGTGAAAACGCAGGAGTCGGCACTCACCTCCTCACCGGTGCTGAGAACGAACCGGTGCACCCGGCTGTCGCTTACCTCGGCAAGCTCGGCAATTGTCGTGCTACAGCGGATATCAACCTCATACCCCTTGAACTTCTCCTTGAAGGCGTGGATAAAACCGTCGCCACCGTCCCTGACGAAAGCGATCGACTCATAGAAGTTCTGCACCATCCGGCAGTGGTTGGCAAAAGAGACTTCGTCGGGGCGCACACCGTAACACATGGCATACCCGGAGAGCAGGCCACGGAGGAGCGGATCGGGGGTCATCTCCTTGAGGACGGCGTCCAGGGAGATGTAATCCTCCTCGAGGTTGGGGGGGGCAATCAGGTTGTCATGGATGTTGAGGGACGGGGTCCTGCTGCAGACCGACTGCACCGCGTCGAAATAGGCATCGATAGCCGTCGACTCCGACGGGAAGTACTCCCGGAATCTGGCCTTCACATTGGCGAATCCCACCGGATGCTCGAAGGAGCGGCCTGTCGACTCGAAGATGAAACGGTTTTCGCTCGAATCCTCGATAAAGAGCGGCTCGATCATGTCCCGCAAGCCGAGCAGGCCGAGGATATCGGCCAGGATCCCCCCGTCGTTCAGCCCTCCGGTGAAGTGGAACCCCGTGTCGAAGGAGAGCTGTCCCTTGCGGAAACGGCAGAGTGAGCCACCGATGTGCGTCCCTTTTTCCAGGAGGAGGACCCTGCGGCCGTTCATGGCCAATAGCAGGGTCATGGTCAGGCCACTGATTCCGCTCCCGACTACGATGTTGTCGTACCTTTTCATATACCGCCGGAATATGTTACAGCAGAACATGTACTACTGTCTGCCAACAGGTTGATAATAAATGATTTTTCTAGCCAGCTTACATCGCCAGGCCGCCGTTGACACCGATGACCTGACCGTGGATGTACATGTTCGGCTCGGTACAGAGAAAATCGACCAGCGAGGCAACCTCCTCTGACCGACCGACCCGGTTGAGGGGAATGAGGGGCAGTACCTGTTCCGCGGGGATTTCCGCCGTCATCTCGGTTTCGATGAAACCGGGGGCAACCACATTCACAAGGATGTTCTTTTTGCCCACCTCTCGGGCAAGAGCCTTGGCAGCGCCGATGAGACCGGCCTTTGATGCGGAGTAGTTGACCTGGCCTGCCTGCCCCACCTGTCCCGACGTGGAGGAGATAACCACGATCCGCCCCCTCTTGGCCTTGAGCATGGCAAAGACAATCTGTCTGGTGACATTGAAAAAACCGTCAAGATTGGTGGAGACGACCGAATGCCACTCTTCCGGGGACATCCACATGAGAAGATTATCCCGGGCAATCCCCGAATTATAGACCATCACGTCCGGGGTAGCGTTTTCCAGACGGGGGAGGAGTGCCGCTTCCGTTTCGGCAAAACTCGCGACATCGAAGGGGATCGTTTCGCAAACCCTTCCGGTCGCCTCGATCTCGGCCCTGGTCGATGCCGCCGCTTCGTGGTTACCCTTGTAGGTAAGCCAGATATCAAAACCCGATGCAGCCAGTTTCAGTGCTATGGCGCGGCCTATGCCGCGACTGCCGCCGACTACCAGCGCAATTCTGTTACCGGTCGTTCCCATGAGAATGTACTGTCTCCCTGCCCGTGGTGCGGTAACGGAACCATACTGCTGCGCACAAACCACGTATTTCCAGTCAGTTGCAATGCTCAGTAAATAGAAAAATTTACATCATTGTGCATCTGCGTGTCAAGATGCATTACACCCGGCTTCAGGCGATGTGGCGGCGGGAAAGCCGCGGGTTCCGATGTGAAGGGGCACGGGCACCACACCGGTCATCGAAAGGCCGTGAAGCCGGGCATCCTGCCAATCCGTCTGGGAAATCACCGAGTTATCAACTTAAAGCAGCGGATGAAGTGCTAACTGCGAGAAAATATTTCGTGCAGTGGCCCAAATAAGTATTGACATGGAATTACGGCACGTTACACGCACTGCCCACTCCTTGTGCAGTGCGGAAAAGTAGCAGATAACACGAAGGAATATGCCGTTTATCCACAGATCAGGGCCTCTTATCAACAGGTGCGGTTGATAACGGGCAGATTCGACGCTGAGGCGTGTTCAAGGGTGGCATCCCTGACATCGGGAGGATTCGTGGAACCGAGGGGGGGCGGAGCGAAGCGGATTGCCTGATCGAGCGCATCATGCTATCGTGGTGCGGCGAACCAGATCGAAAACGGTACAGAGCTGGCCATGAAACGAGCATCCTGCACGCTGACCATATGTTGCATCATCCTTGCTGCCTCGGCTTGCCGGGCGGATATCTACCGCCACGACGGGGATGATGACGTTGTCTCCTTCACCGACTCCCCCCGGAACAAGGGGTTCCAGCTGGTGCAGAAGGAACAGCGGAGCCGCCCGGTCCACCGAAGCGGCGCGAAGCTCACCGGACAACCGGATCTTCCCAAGGCCGGTGCCGTCAACCAGACTGGGGAACATGGCGACAATGCCAGGATTCTGCCCATCCAGGGGCGGATCACCTCCCCCGCGGGTATGCGGAACGACCCCTTTGACGGCAAACTGAAACACCATAACGGCCTGGACATCGCCGCACCCACGGGCACACCGGTCAAACCGGTCGCCCCGGGAACCGTCATCTACAGCGGGTGGAGGAAAGGGTACGGCAACACGGTCATCCTGGACCATGGCGGCGGCATGGTGACGGTGTACGCACACCATGCCAGCAACAGCGTATATGAAGGGGATACGGTGGATACGGGCAGCGTCATCGCACTGACCGGATCGACCGGTCGCGCGACCGGTCCCCACCTCCATTTCGAAGCCTGGCGGAGCGGCATAAACATCACATCGGAATTCATGCCCGGAAACGCGGTCAACCAGCAGCCGAGCACCGTGGCCACTGCCCCCATCAAACGCTACCTGCAGGTCGACGGGACCATCGTCTTTTCTAACATGCGCTGAGCGGAGATACCGTTTTCCGACCAGTCAGCACCCCCCTCTTCGGCGCGCCGAAGTCAGGCGTTACCCTTGAGTTTCCTCAGTTTCTGCGCGACAACACCGCGCAGTTTCTCAAGCTCCCCACGCAGGGCGTCCTTCTGCTCACCCCCCATCATCTCCAGGTCGATGGAGTCGATCTTCTCGCTGCAGACCGAAAGAAATCCGAGGTTCACGGGTGCCTTCATCTTCCGGGGCCTGGCGTTGTTCTTTCTGATTTCACCCCGTGTCAGGCCGTTCTCCTTGCATTTCCGGTACAGTGAGATCATCCGTGCGGGGTCACGCTGACGGGCGATCTCGACCAGCACCCCCCGTGCGGTTCGGGGATCCTTGCGGCAATCATCCTTTACCTCATCGGGAAGCCTGTTGAGGGACAGGATTTCCGAAAGTGTGGAGATCGCCTTCCCCAGGATGACGCCGAGATCACCCAGTTGATACCCGTTAAGACTCCGCAGCTGCTCAATGGCTTCAGCCTCCTCGATGGCGGTGAGGTTTTCCCTCAAGAGGTTTTCTATGATGGAAATCTCGGCGGGGTTTCCGTCCGTGAGTATGGCCGGGATGGCCGACAGGCCGGCGAGCACGGCCGCCTTGTAGCGCCGTTCACCTGAGACGATGACGTAGGCCCCCCCGCTCCCCTTCCGGACCAGGATAGGTTGCAACACACCATGCCGGGCAATGGATGACTGCAACTCCGTCAATGCCTGCTCATCGAAGTATTTGCGCGGCTGAGCGGGATCGGCCTTGAGCTGTGACAGATTGAGTTCATACAGTTTCCCCTTGACAACAGCACCGCGTGCCGTGGTTTGGGGCGACTCGGCACCCTCCGGTGATCCGAACAGACTCAGTTGCGACATACCTGCTCCTCCTGTTTCTCCAGCCGGACCATGGTCGAACCGGCACATCCCGGGCACAGAAAAGCCCGGGGTACAGACACGCAACACCCCGGGCCACTGTACGTATCAGCGACTATTTTACTTTGACCAGAACCACGCCATTGGGAGATACAAGACGGTCATCCTTGATCGTAAAGTTTACCGCACCGGGAGGGGTCATGACCGACACCATGGTCCCGTCGTTCACGAGCACCCACTTCATCGCCTCGCTCTCCTGCCGTCGCTGTTCATTGGGCCAAAAGGCGCGTCCCGTATGGTCGTTGCGGAACTCGAGCCTTCCCAGAGGATCTCCGACCTCCTGCCAGCTCCCCACGATCTTCTTGTCCTTGTTTTCCGAACAGCCGCAAACGAACAACACACTGGCAAGCAGGATACAACCGGCTCTCTTCACCACGTCTTTCACCTTCCCGATAACTAACGTTTCACAAGCGCAACCATTATACATAGACAAATATGCGACAAAAATCAACATACCTCATGCTCATTAACCAATTCCCCCCGCTCAGCAGGCAATATTTCCCGGCAGATTTCCAGGCTTCCTGCTCCAGCGGCGGTTTTCCGAGTCACATATCATCTCCCCGTAAACAGCCCCTCCAGACAGTCGATTACTCAAGATTCTGCACATTAGTTATTTGTAATACTAAAACTAGGGGTTAAGCTTAAATGTAACGGCGTGCAATTCATACAGATGGAGGGAGCGGTCATGCTGCCTACACCCTTTGACCCGTGGACCAAGGACGAGACATTCACCGAATACCTGGTGAGGCAGGGGCTGAGTCGTCGTCAGTTCCTTAAGTTCTGCGGCAAGGTAGCGCTCCTGCTGGGTGGTGGAGCCCTCTTGTCGAGTCACGACAAGAAAGCGTTTGCCAAGGAGATCGCCGAGCGACTGAACAGTGCAAAAAGGCCGACTGTCGTCTGGCTGCAACTCCAGGAGTGCACCGGCTGTCTGGAAAGTGCGCTGCGCTCTGGAGACCGCACCCTGGAAGACCTTGTCCTCAGTATCATCTCCCTGGACTATAACGAACTCCTCATGGCGCCATCCGGAGACCAGGCGAATGCAGCCCTGGAAAAGGCGTCAGCTGGGCCGCACCTGCTGGTGGTCAACGGTTCGATCCCTACCAAGGAAAAAGGGGCCTACTGTGTCATCGGCGGGGAGTCTGCCGAGGGACTGCTCATCAAGGCGTCACGGAGTGCGACCGCGGTCGTGGCAATCGGAGCATGTGCCCACTATGGCTGCATTCAGGCGGCCGCGCCCAATCCGACCGGTGCGGTGGGAGTCTCCAGCATCGTCAGGGACCGACCGGTGATCAATCTGTCAGGCTGCCCCCCCATTGGTGAAGTAATCACCGCCACCCTCCTCTACTACGTGATCTACGGCCACGCGCCCCATGTCGACCAGGACGGCCGTCCCCTGTTTGCCTACGGCCAGAGAATCCACGACAAGTGTCCCCGCCGTGCCCATTACGACGCGGGGCAGTTCGTCCTGCAGTTCGACGACGAAAACGCCCGCAAGGGGTACTGCCTGTACAAGGTCGGATGCAAGGGCCCTGCCACCTTCGCCCCCTGCGCCATCATGGAGTGGAACCAGGGGTGCAGCTTCCCGATCAAGTCTGGACACCCCTGCCTCGGCTGCACGGAACGCCACTTTTTCGACCGCATGACCCCGTTCTACCGTCGGCTGCCCGGTCTGGAAGTACCCGGCACGGGGGTGGAGCTCACCACCAACCAGATAGGAGGACTCGCCGTTGCGGCGTCTGTCGCGGGGGTGGCTGTACATAGCGCGGCTACGGTCATCAGAAGGCAGCAGACACACAAGGGGCGCCCCCCGAGACCGTCCCCCTTGCCATTTTGGGAGACAAAGAGGCCGGAGAGTCGACAGATAAAGAGAAATCAGAGCAGGCCTGACCCCGCATGCCACCATGAAACATCCTGAAAGGAGTGGATATGTCACCAGAACGGATTGTCATCGACCCTATCACACGTATCGAGGGGCATCTCCGGATTGAACTGGAGACGGAGGGGGGAAAAATCTCCAGGGCATGGGCATGTTCGACCCAGTTTCGTGGCATCGAGAAAATTCTGCAAGGACATGATCCTCGGGACGCCTGGGCAATTACCCAGCGGATCTGTGGAGTCTGCACGGGTATCCATGCCATCGCCTCCGTCCGCGCCGTTGAAGATGCCCTCAAGTATCCGGTGCCCAAGGCAGCGGAGTTGATCCGCAACCTCGTGACCGGGATCGGCACGGTCCAGGACCATGTCATTCACTTCTATCACCTCCATGCCCTGGACTGGGTCGATGTGACCAGCGCTCTCAAGGCGGATCCGGAGAAAACAGCCCGCCTTGCGGCATCCATCTCGACCTGGCCCAACAACTCCGCAAGCCGTTTCCGCGAAGTGCAGCAGAAGGTCGGCACGTCCATAGCAGGAGGCCAGCTCAGCATATTCACCAACGGCTACTGGGGACACCCCGCCTACCGACTGCCGCCCGAGGCCAACCTCATGGCGGTATCACACTACCTGGAAGCACTCGAGTGGCAGAGGGACATCATCAAGCTCCAGACCATCTTCGGCGGGAAAAATCCCCATCCCAACTTCCTTGTCGGCGGTATGGCCTGTGCCATCAACATGGACAACCAGTTGACCATCAATGAAGTATCCCTTCAGCAGATAGAGGGTATGTTGCGACGTGCCCGGCGCTTTGTCGAAGAGGTGTACTACCCCGATCTCATGGCCATTGCCGGATTTTACAAGGAATATGCCGATATCGGCATATCATCGCCTACTCTCATGGCGGTCGGAGAGAGCGGATACTCATGCTCGGGCACACCCTCCGAATCCGGGGCGGGGGTACTCGTTGACGGAGCCTATGACAGAGTTGTCCCCTTCGACCATCTCAAGATCGCAGAATACATCACATCGGCATGGTACTCCTACCCTGACGGAGACAAGGCAGGTCGCCACCCCTGGCAGGGGGAGACAAACCCTCGTTACTCGGGACCGACCCCACCCTACAAGCAGCTCTCAGACGGTCAGAAGTATACCTGGTCTAAAGCCCCCCGCTATGACGGCCGGCCGGTGCAGGTCGGTCCCAATGCCCGCCTGATGGTGGCGTTTGCCAGGAATCACCAGCCAACCGTCGCGCTTGTCAGCAAGGCGTTGCAGACACTGGGCCTGAAAAAAGAGCAGCTCAACTCGACCCTCGGCCGTACCCTCTGCCGGTGTCTCGAAACGGTTCAGGTCGCCGGTCACCTGGAACAGTGGTTTGCAGGCCTTCGGGAGGCCATCAACCAGGGAGACACGAAGACCTTCAATCCCGGGAAATGGGATCCGGGAACCTGGCCCAGGAGTGCCCAGGGAGTTGGTTTTGCAGAGGCGGCACGGGGAACGCTCAGTCACTGGGTACAGATAGAAAACGGCAGGATCAGCCGATACGAATGCATTGTTCCCAGCACCTGGAACAGTTCGGGGCGCGACCAGGACGGCAAACAGGGGCCCTACGAGGAGGCTCTGGCAGGAAGCGGGAACCACCCGCTGCTCGACCCGAAGCGCCCCCTGGAGGTACTCAGGACCATCCACTCCTTCGACCCCTGCATATCGTGCGCAGTCCACCTGTTCGATGCCACCGGCTGTCTCCTGAAGGAGGTGAAAGGGGTATGACCCGCACAGTAAATCACCAGGGAGAGATTCAGGTGACCCTGGACACTCCCGTACCGTATGGCGGCGTATCCACCCGGGAACTCACTGTTGCCGCAGCACTGGGGGCCCGTGCGGGGACGCGGGATCCCGTGGACCTGGCCATCCTGAGCGCTGCCGCGCACTACGAGGATCTCCGGCATTACCAGCAGCTGGAGTATGCACCGCCTGATCCTGAATTCTGCCGCAGCATCAGCCGGGTTCGCCACCTGGACAGCGGCCAGGAGCAGCTGATCGCCCGGGGCGACCTGGACTCGATCCTCTACCTCTGCCGTGCGGAAGAGGCAGGACGGCACCGTGCAGACCTGCTGGCCGATATCGAGGAGGTCCACGGTTTCCGGTCGGTCGGTGTTGCACGGGGTTCCGTGTCTGCCGTTGACGGTCATGAAGAGTGGGCGTACCTCGGCTTCATACCGGTAAGGGCAACGCGCTCACCCCGGAGCAGGAAGGAGGAGCCGGCAGCCTACCGGTATGTCCCGGTATGGGACTGGCAACTCAGGGTGCTCCATTGGACGGCCGTTTTCTGTATCCTCTCCCTCTCACTGACCGGCTGGCTCATGGGGAGTGGGAACCTCGTCTATGTGACCCCCGGGACAGATACCTTCTACATCGGCTGGCTCCGACTGGCCCATTTCACCTGCGGCTGGCTCCTCCTCGCCACCGCCCTCCTCCGCATCGCCGGGCTGTTCATCGCCTCGACCAAATACCAGCGGTGGCAGGCTCTCTTCCCCGTCACCTCCACGGACCTGCGCAACCTGGTCCGGGTCATGCTCAACTACCTTCTCTGCATCTTCGAGCAGGGGCCCCACTACATCGGCCATAATCCTCTCCAACAGGTCGCCTATACCGGCATCTACCTGGTCGGCTGCGCCGCGATCTTCACGGGGTTCAGCCTCTATGGCATGTATGCCCCCGATCACTGGCTCTTCGGTCACATCCTCTGGCTGAACCACCTGATCGGTCCCCAGTATGTACGCATCATGCACCTGGCGACCATGTGGATATTCCTCGCCTTCATCCCGATTCATATCTACCTCTCCATCCGTGCCGACACAGTGGAGCGGGAGGGCGCCATTTCATCCATATTCAGCGGTGGCCGCTGGTGCAGGAAGGGGACGAAATTCGATGACGACTAGGCTTGACTGATTGTGCAGATAGCAAAAAGCCCGGCAGCATCATCCGCTACCGGGCTTTTCTTCACAAATTAATCTCACACCTGATTGAAGCATGGCCGGTTTCGTATCTGGGTGCATTGACTAGAAGATGCAATCGGCTAAGCTTGCCGTAGGAACCCATCCCAAAGGAGGAGCCCATGAATCGTCTGGCATTGTGTGTAACCTGCAGCGTTCTTGCCTGGTCCGTCAGCTGTATCGGCGCATCCACCCCATCCGTCGCAAAGGGCCAGGAGCTTTTTGAAAGCAAGGATCTCGGCACAGCCGGCATGAGCTGTGCGACCTGTCATCCCGGGGGAAAGAAACTCGAAGGGGTCGGCAGCTGGGGGGACGACGAGTTGACCACCACCGTCAATGCCTGCGTTACCGGACCTCTCAAGGGGAAGAAACTCGATCCGGAATCAATGGAGATGAAATCACTGGTGCTGTACCTCAAGAGCCTTTCGGGGTCCCGCAAGTAGACGGGGCAGGCACTCTCCTGAATCATTCACGAAAGCTCCGCACAGCGACGCACTGCATGGGGATGTCGCACGGCTGTTGATTGGTGTTGTTTCCGAAACGGCCGGGTGGTACATAAAGAAGTGATATGAGCGGCGCATTTCGGGAACTTACTAGGGAGAACGGGACATGGCTACGAGAGTGTTTGTGCTTGCACTGCTGACCACGCTGACAGTCGGATGCAGCAAAACGGAAGAAAAGGGAGCCGCCTACGAGGGCCGCCCTGAAACGAAGAAACTTCAGGGGGCGGACGCGGCCGGTTACGACGGTACCGCCGTGCGCAAAAGTGTGGACAACGCCCTGAACAAGGGCGACCAGCACAACGAGTCCATGGACAGGACCCTTAAGGGAGACGATGCTCAGAAATAAGCGCATCCGGATTCATTGAGAGAAGCAACCCGAACACAGCATGAGGGACAACGAGGCCGCAGCGAATGGCAGAGGGCCGTGCCGTTCGCTGCGGCCTGTTATGCAAGCAGGTCCCGTGCGACCTCATCGGCCTCACGCAGGGCATCCTCGGGCACGCTATCAACCGTCGAGGGACCGATTCCACACCGGCGCAGCAGACGGCCATCCTTGAGCCCCATCCAGGCAAGAAACCCGTTGTACCGGGGGAAAATGTCGGCAAATAGTGCTTCGTCGGGGTGCCCCTGGGTAAGGACCATGACCAGCTGCTTGGGAGAGAGGCGGCTCGGCTGCCGGTTTGTGAGGTAGTCCGTCTTAAGGTAGGAATAGCAGCGGTCGACAAAACATTTGAGCTGCCCGGTGATGTCACCGTAGTAAACCGGCGAGGCAAGAATAACCGCATCGGCAGAACCAACCGCCTCCAGGACCTCGGTGAGATCATCGTTCAGGACGCAGTGATCGAGCTCTTTTTTGCAGGCGTAGCATCCCTGACAGCCGCGGTAGGTGATCTGGTTGAGGGCAAACATGCGCGTCGTGGCCCCCAGGGCCTCGGCGGTTGCCAGGATGCGCCTGGCGATGGTCGCACTGTTCCCCGCCTGGCGTGGGCTTCCGAGCAGACAGACGATATTCATGGACAAATCCCTCCTGGTATGCAGTGGGTATGCGGGAAGTGAGTGTAATTCATTTCCGTGATCGTGACCAGAACTCAGTTTCACTTGCCAGCAACTGGTCGACGGTCTCCTTTTCCTCTTCTGTTGTACACACAAACGACACCCTTCGCAAACCGCAATCTCCATCGTGCCTGAGTATCCTGAAGACGAGTCTCAGGGATTTCCTCGCCGGGAACCTTCCGTACCGACTCCCCGGCAGAGGCATGAGCAGTGATTGGATCTTTCTCAGCCGGCAGATCCTGAAAACCTCCCTGAGGGCGGTCGTGACCCACCGGGGGCGACAGCACGGCACCGAGTCGAAATCGTAGACTACGGCAACCATGATCAGCGGATTCCCCTCACGCGGTATGACTGTCCCTGCAGGAAGAGGTTTCGTATCGAGCAGTTCCGTCATGATGCGGACGGGGTGCTCACGGCACAAGGTGAACTCCGGTCCTGCTGCCAGGATCTGCCAGGAATCTTCTTCGACCACGATGGCATCGCAGGCGGGAACATCGTGAAGGGAAAAGACCGACAGGCTCACCCTGCCGAACCGGTGACCGTCCTTCCCTCCCCGGACAAGGCGCAACGTCGGCTTACCATTACCACTCATGGCATCTCCTTGTCGTGAGTCGGCACAGCCGAGTCGTCAGAACCAGCCCGTCGGCTTGCGTCGGTCCATTGAAAGAAAAGCCACCGGCAACAGACGGTGGCTTTTCAGTTGGGAGGTGGCGTCCATACAAGTAAAATCGTAACTCTCTGCTATTGAGATAGTTCAGGTTGAAAATGAACATGGAAGATCATGTTCATTAATAAATATTACTCTTGATTTACGTAATTACAAGGCTATATTTGAAATTATTAATTCTATTGCTCTCTGAAATCGGTACGGATAATCAGCCTCTTACCGCTCTGCCAGGGAGGGGTAATTGAAGTGGATTCTCAAATTCAGCGGACGAATGTTCTCTTAAACTTGAGCAGCAGACTCCTTTGTGAGGGGATGCGTCTGCTTATGGAACAGGGCTCGACAAACTACCGGCTCGTGATCGTCCACGATACTGATGAAGTGGTAGGATTCACTCCGCACAAGATTCTCGTCGATGCCGCTACTCTGGAACAATCGTTTTCGGTGCTATGGAACGATGCCAAGGTCATCCTGATCGACACAGGCCTGACCGAGGATGAGATGATCCGGCTCCTGTTCCACTACCGCCTGGACGGCGTGATTTCCGTCGACACCAGCGTAGAACTTTTCTGGAAGGCTCTTGAGACAATCCGTTCCGGCCAGGTCTGGCTCGACCACGGCAAAATCAAGGCAATTCTTTACAACCTCTCCTCGGAGGGCATCAGTACCGCCCAGGTAAGCTACAGTAAAAGAGAGCGGGATATCGTGCTGCTGGTCGCAGAGGGGCAAACGAACCGGGAAATTGCCTCACAGCTCAATATCAGTGAACAGACCACCAAAACCCACATCAGCCGCATCTTCAGCAAGGCCGGCGTCACCAGTCGCACCCAGTTGGCCCCCCTGGCCTTAAGATTCAAAATGGAAACATCTGTGAATCGGCATGCAAAAATGACCCACCTATAGCCTAAATCGGCGTCCAAATT
>CALMBF010000156.1 GCA_937860145.1 uncultured Geobacter sp. | reverse complement strand
GGGGTGGGTCAAAAAACACGCCTATGGTGGGTCAAAATTCAATGCCGATTGACAAGTCGAGAAAGCTTCCCAGAAGTTAGAGGCAGAATCTCCAAAGAAACAACAAATGAAGCGGGCTATTCAACCAGTGGAGCAAGCATCAGGGGTAAAGACCGGGTCCTATGAAAATTCTAATAATGGAAATAAAGAGCCGATGGAACAGGATTACCAGATACAGAACGGTCGAAATGACAAAATAGATTACAAGAGTTTTGAAATCCTTCGTTGAACCTTAGTATCCCGCATCAATACTCTGCCATCATCGGCGGCGAGTTCGGTAAAGCCGAGTCTGCGTCGCCACAATCCGATTGACATTACCAGTCCCCTCTGCTAGAAAGTAGCGTACAATTGAATAGTTAATCGATCAGGTGCCGGAGCGGGGATGTCCCGTGCCCCGGTTAAAAGGGAAGGGGGTGCAAATCCTCCACTGTCCCGCAACTGTAAGCGGTGATGAAAGTCGCAACAAGGCCACTGAGTATTTCGGGAAGGCGCGGCGAGTAAAGTGATCCGCAAGTCAGGAAACCTGCCTGGTCGAACGCTGACAGTACCTCCGCAGGAGAGGCGCCGGGCATGCTCTATTTGATAGACTGACCCCGTTTCTCTTCCGCGAGAGGCGGGGTTTTTTCATGGCACGCGTAACGTTTATAACCGGCGGCGCCCGGAGCGGCAAGAGCCGCATTGCGGAAGAGCAGGCCGTGCTCCACGGGGAGCCGCTCCTCTACGTGGCCACGGGGAGCGGCGGCGACGGGGAGATGGGCGAGCGGATCCGGCGGCACCGGCAGCGCCGGGGCGCTGCCTGGCAGACCATCGAGGAGCCGGTGGCCCTGGCAGAGGTGCTGCTGGGGCACGACGGCTACTTCCGCGCGACCCTCGTGGACTGCGTTACCCTCTGGCTGACCAACATGCTGCTGGCAACGGATGACCGGGAAGGGGTGCTGGCCGAGGTGCGGCGGACCGCCGGTCTCTTTGCCGGGTTGCAGACGCCCCTCTACCTGGTTTCCAACGAGGTGGGGATGGGGATCGTCCCCGACACCCCCCTGGGACGGACCTTCCGTGACCTGGCGGGGGAGGCCAACGAAATTCTTGCGCAGGCGGCGGACGAAGCCTATGTGGTCTTTTCCGGGCTGCCACTGAAACTCAAATGACGGAGGATCACATGAAACTTCTGGATGCAACCCTCGCACGCATCGCTCCGGTGGATGCCGGCCTGCTCGCCAGTGCCCAGGCCCGGCTGGATAACAAGACAAAACCCCTCGGGTCCCTCGGCCGGCTCGAGGAGTTTGGCCGGCGGGTAGCGGCGATCAGCGGCAGCCTTGCCCCCCGGCTCGGCAGGAAAGTCATCTTTACCTTTGCCGGTGACCATGGGGTGGTGGAAGAGGGGGTCTCCGCCTTTCCCAAGGAGGTCACCCCCCAGATGGTCTTCAACTTCCTCAACGGCGGGGCCGGGGTGAACGTCCTTGCCCGCCACGCGGGGGCCGAGGTGCGCGTCGTCGACATGGGGGTCGACTTCGACTTCGGCGGGCTCCCCGGTCTCATCGACCGGAAAGTCGCCCGGGGCACCGCCAACCTGGCCAAGGGGCCGGCCATGAGCCGGGACGAGGCGGTACAGGCCCTGGAAGCAGGGATCGAGCTGGCCCTTGAGGCCAAAAGCGAAGGGGTGACCATGCTCGGCACGGGTGACATGGGGATCGGCAACACGACCCCCTCGTCAGCCATCATCGCCGTGTTCTCCGGCAGGGATGTGCGGGAACTGACCCACCGGGGGACCGGGATAGGCGATGCCTCACTGGAGCGGAAGATCCGCGCCATCGAAGGGGGACTGGCACTGAACAGGCCGGATCCTGCCGATCCCGTGGATGTCCTGGCCAAGGTGGGGGGGCTGGAGATCGCCGGCATAGCCGGGCTGGTGCTCGGCGGCGCTGCTGCCGGCCTGCCGGTGGTCGTGGACGGCTTCATCTCCACCGCCGGGGCCCTGATTGCCAGCGAGATGCACCCCCACGTGCGGGACTACGTCTTCGCCGCCCACAAGTCGGTGGAGATCGGCCACCAGTGCATGCTGGAGCGGATCGGCGCCGAGCCTATCCTCGACCTGCAGTTCCGCCTCGGGGAGGGGACCGGCGCTGCCCTGGCCATGACCCTCATCGAGGCCGGGGTAAAAATCCTCAACGAGATGGCCAGCTTCGACGAGGCCGGAGTTACGGGAGAAACCGTGGGGTAGCGACTCCCGTGAATGCCCGGTAGACGGGCTCCTACGGGATCATGCCTGCGAGCAGACCATGCGACTGTTTGTCATCGCCTTTCAGTTCCTGACCATCATCCCTCTCCCCTGTGCCGTTGCGTGGCAGGAGGGGGAGATGGGGCGCTCCATGCGCTGGTTCCCCCTCGTCGGCCTCGCCATGGGCGGGGGGGCGGCCCTGGCCCGCTACGGCTGCTCCCTGCTGCTCCCCTCTTCCCTGGCGGACCTGCTGGTGGTGCTGCTGCTCGTCCTGGTGACCGGCGCCCTCCACCTGGACGGCCTTGCCGACGTCTGTGACGGCTTCGGTGCCAGGGGGGGGAGGGAGCGGTTCCTGGAGGTCATGAAGGATTCGTCGGTCGGGGCGATGGGGGTTGTCGGCATCGTCCTCGGCCTGATGCTCAAGTACCAGGCCCTTGCCGAGCTTCCGCCGGAGATGAAGAGCGGCGGGATCGTCCTCTTTCCGGCCGTGGCCCGCTTCGGCCAGGTCCTGATGGCGACCGGTTCCCGCCGGGCGCGGGGTGACGGCCTGGGCGCACTCTTCATCGCCGGAGTGGGGAACGGGGAACTGGTCGTGGCCGGCGGGACGATCGGTATCGCCGCCGCTCTTATTCTCGGCATAACCGGCCTGGTATGCTGTATAATGGTATCGGGTTTCATCCTGCTGGCCAAAGGCTACTTCCACCGGCGCCTGGGGGGGATCACGGGGGATATCATCGGCTGGAGCAGCGAACTGGCCGAGATCATCTGCCTCCTGACCATGGTCGCCGCCGGCAGGATGCAGCTCCCGGGGGCATTCTGACATGGTTGCCAAGACCCGTATCTACCTGATCAGGCATGGAGAGGTCGTCGGCTTCGAGACCCCGAGCTACAACGGCCATGCCGATGTGGGGCTGACGGAGCGGGGGGTGGCCCAGTATCACCAGCTGAAGGAACGCCTGACCGATGCCGGCATAACCGCCTGCTACTCCAGCGACCTGACCCGTTGCATGACCGGTGCCCGGATCATCTGCGGGAGCCTCGGCATCGAACCGGTGCCCAAAAGCGAGCTGCGGGAGTTGAATATCGGGATCTGGGAGGGGATGACCTGGAACGAGATCGTTGCCCGTTACCCGGAACAGTGGCAAGCCCGCCTGTCCGACCTGGTCAACTACCGCGTCCCCGGCGGCGAGAACCTGCTCGACCTCGCCAGCCGGGCAGTGCCGACGCTGCAACGGATCGTTGCCTCCCACCGTGGCGAGAACGTCCTGGTCGTCGGCCACGGCGGGATGAACCGGGTCCTGCTCCTTGACGCCATCGGCGCGCCGCTCTCCGCGCTGTTCAATATCGAACAGCGCTATGCCTGCGTCAATATCGTGGATTACTACGAGGACGGCAAGAGGGTGGTCAACCTGCTCAACGGTTGACCACCCCCCTAGCCGGAAAAGAGAGCCCCATGAAATCGATCGTCATCGCCGCCCCATTGAGCGGTTCGGGAAAGACCACCGTCACCATCGGCCTGATGGAGTGCCTGCGGCGACGCGGTCTCAAGGTCGCCCCCTTCAAGGTCGGACCGGATTTCATCGATCCCGGCTACCATCGCCTGGTGACCGGCCGCCCCTCCCTCAACCTGGACTCCTGGATCTGCACCCCGGACACGGTGCAGGAGATGTTTACCGAGTTTTCCCGCGGGAGCGACATCGCCGTCATCGAAGGGGTGATGGGGCTGTTTGACGGCATAAACGGCCGGTCCGAGGAGGGGAGCACCGCCCAGATCGCCAAGCTGACGCGCTCCACCGTCTTCCTGGTGGTGGACGCCAAGGGGTATGCCCGGAGCGTTGCCGCCCTGCTGGCCGGCTTCATGGAGTTCGACCCCGAGCTCAGGATCGGCGGGGTGATCTTCAACAACGTGGCCAGCGAGAACCATGCCCGGGTCCTCCGGGAGGCGGTTGAGACGAACCTGCCGTCGCTGCACGTGCTCGGCTGCATCCCCCGGGACCGCTTCCTGAACCTGCCGTCGCGCCATCTCGGGCTGTTGACCGCCGAGGATGCCGACCTCTCCGAGGAGTTCCTGGACCGCCTGGTGGAAGTCATCCGCAAGTCGGTCGACCTCGGCTTCCTCTGGGCATCTGCCAGCGCCGGCGAGATTGTCGATCTCCCCCCGAGGGCGCCTGCTCCACCGCAATCGGTGCGCATCGCCGTTGCCCGCGATGCCGCCTTCTGTTTCCTCTACGAATACAACCTGCGCCTGCTGACAGAGGCAGGGGCGGAGCTGGTGGAGTTCTCCCCCCTGGCGGACAGCACCCTGCCGGAGGGGATCTCCGGCATCTACCTCCCCGGGGGATATCCGGAACTGCACGCCAAGACCCTTGCCGCCAACGCCCCCATGCTCGCTGCCGTGCGTGATGCGGTGGAGGACGGGATGCCCGTGTATGCCGAGTGCGGCGGCTTCATCTACCTGACCATGGGGGTATTCGACGATATCGGCGACGTGGAGAGCCTGAACCGGTTCGCGGGGATCTTCCCGGTCACGACCTGTCTCCTGGAGAAACGCAAGGCCCTCGGCTACCGCGAGGTGAGCCTGCGGGGCGCGTGTATCCTCGGGCCGGAGGGGGCGGTTGCCCGCGGACACGAGTTCCACTATTCGGAGATGACGGAGATGCCGGCCGATTTCGAACGGCTCTACCAGGTGCGCAAGGGGAGCAGCGACCTGGGGACGGAGGGGTACCGTTACAAGAACTGCCTCGCCTCCTACATCCATCTCCACTTCGGCAGCAATCCCGGCATGGCGGCGGCCCTGGTGGCTTCCTGCGAACACTACACAAACGGTTAAGGCAAAGGAGCAAAGATTGAAAACCCAGATCGAACTGGCCCGCGAAGGGGTCATCACACCGCAGATGCAGACGGTCGCCTTTGACGAGGAGCACTCCCCCGAATATGTCCGCCGGATGGTGGCCGAAGGAAAGATCGTCATCCCCTGGAACCATGTGAGGAAGCCGAAGGTTGCGGGCATCGGCAAGGGGCTGCGTACCAAGGTCAATGCCTCCATCGGTACCTCGTCGGACATCATCGACTACGGAGCGGAGGTAGCCAAGGCAATCGCCGCCCAGGAGTCGGGGGCCGACACCCTCATGGAACTCTCCGTCGGCGGCGACCTGGACCGGGTCCGGCGTGAGGTGATCGCGGCCGTTGACCTGCCGGTGGGGAACGTCCCCCTGTACCAGGCGTTCTGCGAGGCGGCGCGCAAGTACGGCGACCCCAACAAGCTTGACGAGGAGATGCTCTTCGACCTCATCGAGCGGCAGTGCGCCGACGGCATGGCCTTCATGGCGGTCCACTGCGGCATCAACCTCTACACCATCGAGCGGCTCAGGAAGCAGGGGTACCGTTACGGCGGCCTGGTGAGCAAGGGGGGGGTCTCCATGGTCGCCTGGATGCTGGCCAATGGCCGGGAAAACCCTCTCTACGAGAAGTTCGACCGGGTGGTGGGGATCCTGAAGAAGTACGACACCGTCCTCTCCCTGGGGAACGGCCTGCGGGCCGGGGCGATCCACGACTCCTCGGACCGTGCCCAGATCCAGGAGCTCCTCATCAACTGCGAGCTGGCGGAGATCGGACGGGAGATGGGGTGCCAGATGCTGGTGGAGGGTCCGGGTCACGTCCCCCTCGACGAGATCGCCGGCAACATCCAGCTGCAGAAGCGGATGAGCGGCGGCGCCCCCTACTACATGCTCGGCCCCATCGCCACCGACGTGGCACCGGGTTTCGACCACATCACCGCGGCCATCGGCGCCGCCCAGTCCTCTCGCTTCGGCGCCGACCTGATCTGCTACATCACCCCGGCGGAGCACCTGGCCCTCCCCAACGAGGAGGACGTGCGCCAGGGGGTGAAGGCGGCAAAGGTCGCCGCCTACATCGGCGACATGAACAAGTACCCGGAGCGGGGGCGGGAGCGGGACCGGGAGATGTCCAAGGCCCGCCGCGACCTGGACTGGAGCAGGCAGTTCGACCTGGCCCTCTACCCGGAGGACGCCAAGGCGATCCGCGCCAGCAGGGTTCCCGAGGACGAGCAGACCTGCACCATGTGCGGGGATTTCTGCGCCTCCCGGGGGGCGGGGAAGCTGTTTGCGGCAGACCTGCGGGGAGACAAGGTGTAATGGGGAACGCGCCTTTGCCGCAATCTCGGCGTTGCACGCCGGGCCGTGTCCTTGCGACAATTCCGAAGGAATTGGACAGCGGAGGCTGCCCGCAGGGTGAGGTCAAAGGCCGAATCAAAAAATCGTGTTCCTTATGGTTTATTCTGGGAACACTCCTGTTCTCAGCGCCTTTGCCTGCCTACGCCATGCACATCTCCGAGGGGATCCTGCCGCTCCCCTGGGCGGCTCTCTGGTTCGCGGTCGCGGCCCTGTTCGTGGTGACGGGGGTCCGGCAGCTGAACCGGCTGGCGCGGCAGGACCTGGCCATGAAGCCGCTGGTGGGGCTCCTGGCGGCGGTGGTCTTCATCATCTCCTGCATGCCGATCCCGGTCCCCACGGCAGGGACCTGCTCCCACCCCTGCGGCACCGGTATTGCAGCCATACTTGTGGGACCGCTCGTTTCCGTGGTAATAAGTACGGTGGCGCTCCTCATCCAGGCGCTGGTCATGGCCCACGGCGGGCTCTCCACCCTCGGGGCGGACATCGTCTCCATGGGGGTGGTCGGCTCCTTTGCCGGCTATTTCGCCTTCCGCCTGCTCCGTTTCGCCGGGGCCGGGCTGGGGGCGTCCGCCTTTGCCGCCGGCGTGGTCACCGACTGGGCCACCTATATGACGACCTCGTTCGAACTTGCCAGCGGCATCAGGGGGAGTGAACCGTTCTGGCCCCTGGCGACGAACATCATGCTGGCCTTCGTGCCGACCCAGCTCCTCCTGGGGGTGCTGGAGGGTGCCATGACCGCCGGCATGGTGACGCTGCTGGCCCGCAAGAGACCGGATTTGCTGATTAAAATGAAACTGCTCACCCCTGGGGAGGCGACGGGCCGTGCCTGACAGAAAACGCCGTCTGAAAATACTGCTGCTCCACGCCGTGCTGCTGCCGGGGCTCCTCTATGTCTACACCTTTTTCACCCTGGCCCCCCACCCCTGGACAGGGGTCGACGAGGCGGTGGTGGAAAAGGTCGCCCGGGAGCACGGCCGGGAGGCGAAGCCCCCCCTGGTCAATACCGACCAGGGTGACCTGCTCCTCTTCGTCTTCCTCGGCGGGGGCGCCGTGGCCGGCTTTGCGGCCGGCTATTTCTGGCGCCAGCTGACCAGCGAAAAGAAAGAGCCCCGGGAATGATGCGCCATCTCCACACCCCCACCCCGGGCAGCTCGCACCCCGTGACCTCCCTCGACGCCCGGGTGAAGCTCCTGACCGCCCTGGCGCTGCTGGTCATGGTGGTGAGCCACGGCGGAGTACTCTTCCCCCTCCTCGTTGCCATGGCGGGGAGCGCTTTGTGCCTCGCAATCGGGGTGCGGCCGCGCCTGCTCCTCCTCAGGTTTGCCGAGCCGCTCCTCCTCGCCGTCATCGTTCTCCTGCTGAAGAGCTTCTTCAGCGGGAGCGAACCGTTGTGGCATGCCTCCCCGGGGGGGATCGACATGACCCTGCACCGCGATGGCCTGCTGGAAGGGGTGCGCATTGCCGTCAGGATTGCCGGTGCCGTGGCGGTAGTGGCCGCCGTGGGGTTTGCCACCCCGTTTACCGAGCTGCTGGCGGCCCTGGCCTGGCTCCGGGTTCCCCGGGGGCTGATCGAGGTGACCATCTTCGCCTGGCGCTACCTGTTCGTGCTGGCGGATGACGCCCAGGTCATCCATGCGGCCCAGAGGAACCGCCTCGGCTACGTCGGCCTGCGCCGTGGGATCCGCTCCTTCGGCACCCTGGCGGGGGCGCTGGTGATCAAGGCGTTCGACAGCAGCCAGACGATGACGACCGCCATGGTGCAGCGGGGGTACGACGGGACCCTGCCGCTTCTGGCCCACCGTCCCCTCCGCACGGCGGAGGTGCTCCCGGCGGCGACCATGGTCTTCCTGATGGGGGCGTTGTGGAGGCTCTGACCAGGTTATCGGTTGCCATCGACTCCTTCCGCTATCCGGACGGCACCACTGCCCTGGAGGATATCCGCCTCGAGGTGAAGTCCGGCGACTTCTGCGGGCTCCTCGGGGCAAACGGCTCTGGGAAGACCACCCTGCTGAAGGTCATGGACGGACTGGTCCGCGACTACCGGGGGCGGGTGCTGCTTGATGGCCAGGATATCCTCAGGCTCCACCCGCGGGAGATCTACCGCAAGGTCGGCCTGGTGTTCCAGAATCCCGACGACCAGCTCTTCGCCCAGACGGTGGCCGAGGACGTGGCATTCGGCCCGCGCAACATGGGGTTCGGCGAGGAGGAGGTGGGACGGCGCACGGCGGCCGCCCTGGCCCAGGTCGAGCTGGCGGAGTGCGCCGCCAAGAACATCCATCACCTGAGCTACGGCCAGAAGAAGCGGGTCTGCATCGCCGGCCTGCTGGCCATGGGGCATGAGATCCTCCTGCTGGACGAGCCGACCGCAGGCCTCGACCCCATGGGGGAGCACCGGATGCTGGAGCTCCTCACCCGGCTCAACCGGGAGGAGGGGGTGACGGTCGTCATGGCCACCCACAGTGTCGACCTGGTGCCCCTCTTCCTGAACCGGCTGCATATCCTGAGCAAGGGGCGGCTGGTACGGGGCGGTACGCCGGAAGAGGTCTTTACCGCCCCGGCTGAGATGGAAAGCGTCCGGCTGCGCCTCCCCCACATCGCCGAGCTGATCTGGAGGCTGAAGCACGAGGAGAAACTCCCCTTCCGGAGGGTCCCCCTGACCGTGGGGGAGGCCCGGCGGGAGCTGGTGGAAACGCTGGGCGGGAACTGACCGGCACGAAGAGGCGGGGACGCCCGTTTTCCCCCGCCGATGCTGACATCCCCGTTAAATCTGCTATAGTTACATACTTTGAGGTGAACATGAAGACAGCAGTCCTGTTGATGGCCCACGGCAGCCGTATCCCCGAGGCAAATTACGCCGTGCGCGAGATCGCGGCAATGGTGAAGGAGGTGACCGGCTACCCCATTGTCGAGGTCTCCTTCCGCGAGATGCACCTCCCCAACATCCAGCAGGGGATTGATGCCTGCGTGGCGCAGGGGGCGGAGCGAATCCTGCTGCTCCCCTACTTCCTCTTCGTCGGAGCCCACGTGCAGGAGGACCTGCCTGAGGAGATGGCCATGGCCAGGGAGCGCTACCCGAACGTGGCGTTCGCCATGGGAGCCCATCTCGGTGTGCACCGCAAGCTGGCCGAGGTCGTGGCCGAGCGGATCGGCCAGGGACTGGCGGCCGCGGGGTGGCGTTGATGTCGGTCCACCTGCGCCCGGAAGAGATCGAGGCCGAGTCGTTCCGGATCATCGATGAGGAGGCGGGGGCTCACCCGTGGCCCGCCCCGGAATGGCAGGTCATCCGGCGGGTCATCCATACCTCCGCCGACTTCGACTACTGCCGCACCGTCGTCATGTCCGACGACGCCGTAGCAGCGGGGGTGGCCGCCCTCAAGGGGGGGCAGGGGCTGGTCACGGACACGAACATGGCCCTCGCCGGGATCAACAAGGGGAACCTGGTGCGTCACGGCAGCACGGCCGCCTGTTTCATCGCCGATCCCCTTGTCGCGGCGACGGCGTCCGCCGCGGGGGTTACCCGCTCCATCGTCGCCATGCGCAGGGCAACGGCCGATCCCGGCAACGGGATCTTCGTCATCGGCAATGCGCCGACCGCCCTGTTCGAACTGCTGCGCCAGGTACGGGAGGAGGGGGTGCGGCCATCCCTCGTGATCGGATTCCCCGTGGGGTTCGTCGGCGCGGCGGAGAGCAAGGAGGAGCTTATCATGGTTGCCCGGGAGCACGGCATCCCGTTCATTACCGCCCGGGGGCGCAAGGGGGGGTCCAACGTGGCCGCAGCGGCGGTCAACGCCCTCCTGATCCTGGCCGGAGAGCCCGGGTGAATCCCCCCCTGCGCACACCACTGCGGCACGGCTACACCACCGGTGCCTGCGCCGCGGCCGCTACCAAGGGGGCGGCCCAGATGCTGCGCGACCAGAGGCTCCACTGCGACGTGGAGATCTGCCTCCCCGGTGGGGAAGCGGTCACCTTCAGGCTTCACGGCCAGAGGCTGACGGACTCCGGTGCGACCTGCTACGTGGTCAAGGACGGGGGGGATGACCCGGATGTGACCAACGGCGCCCAGATCCATGCCACCGTGGAGGTGACCTTCTTTACCGACCCGGCCATCATCATCAGGGGGGGAGAGGGGGTCGGCCGGGTCACCAAGCCGGGCCTGGCTGTCCCGGTGGGGGAGTGGGCCATCAACCCCGTACCCCGCAACATGATCATGACCGGCCTGAAGGAGGCGCTGGCCATGCGCTGCGTGCCGGCGACCCTGACCGTTACCATCAGTATCCCGGGGGGGGAGGAGCTGGCCAGGAAGACCCTCAACGAGCGGCTCGGCATCGTCGGGGGGCTCTCCATCCTCGGTACGACGGGGATCGTCAGGCCGGTATCCGTATCCGCCTGGACCGACACCATCGACTGCGCACTGGACGTGGCCATGGCCTGCAAGGTGCCGGCCGTGGTGCTGTCAACGGGGAGGAGTTCGGAGCTGGTGGCGCAGAAGCACTTTTCGGGCCGCGCACCCCTGCGGGACGAGGCCTATGTCATGATGGGGGACCACGTCGGGCATGCCCTCCGCTCGGCCGCCGCCAGGGGGGTCCCCCGGGTGGTGCTGGCCGGCCAGTTCGCCAAGCTGCTCAAGATCGCCTGCGGCCACGAGCAGACCCATGTCTCTTCGTCCGCCCTCGATCTGCGCACCCTCGCCGGCTGGTGTTCCCTCGTCCCCGCCGTCTCGCGCATCGAAACCCTCGCCCGCCAGGCCAATACCGCCCGCCAGGTGCTGGTCGATTCCGGCAACGATCGGGAGCTGATCGACCTGGTCTGCAGCCGGGCGCGGGAGTCTGCCTGCCGGATGGCGCCGGGGTTGGCGGTGGGGGTCCTGCTGGCGGGGTATGGCGGAGAGGTGCTCTACTGGGGGGAGCCCCCGACTGGCGATTGAATTGAGTGGTATCTGTTATCAGGTTCTTGCGGGAGGTGAGTATGTCACAGCAGAAGATTTATCTCGTCGGTGCCGGTATCTCCGGTTGGGAGGGGTTCGGGCAGAAGGCCCTTGAGGTGATCGGCAAGGCGGAGGTCCTGGTGGGGCACCAGCGTCACCTGGATATTTTCCCCGATTTCCCCGGGGAGAAGATGGTGCTGGACGACCTCTCCATCATGCTGGAATTTCTCCGGAATACGGAGAAGCGGTGCGTGGTGCTCGGCTCCGGCGACCCCAACTTCTTCGGCGTGGCACGGTTCCTCATGCGCAACCTCCCCAAGGAGCGTATCGAGATCTTTCCCAACCTCACCAGCGTCCAGTACGCCTTTGCCAGGATCAAGGAGCCGTGGGACGATTCGGTCTTCGTCTCCGTCCACGGCCGCGGCCTGGGACGGGCCATCGACCGGATCATCGCCTCGGAAAAGGTCGCCATCCTGACCGATCGGGTCAACACCCCGGCGGTGATCGCCCGGGAGCTGATCGACCGGGGTGCCGAGGGGTATGAGGCGTGGCTCTGCGAGGATATGGGGATGCCGGGGGAGAAGTTCACCAAGACCGACGTCAGGGGGCTCCTGGACCTCCCCGCATCGGAACTGAACATCCTCATCCTCATCAAGGCCTGGGAGCCCCAGCTTTCCCAGTACCCCCTGGTGGGGATCGAGGACGACGAGTTCGCCACCTCCAAGAAGCTCATCACCAAGCAGGAGGTGCGTGCCGTCACCCTGGCCAAGCTCCAGCTGCAGGACGACCTGACCATGTGGGACATCGGCGCGGGGAGCGGGTCGGTCTCCATCGAGGCGTCCAACCTCCTCCCCAACGGCAGGATCTTCGCCCTGGAGAAGAACGGCCAGTGCGTCGCCTTCCTCAAGGAGAACCTGAAGAAGTTCGTTGCCCGCAACGTCAAGCTGGTGGAGGCCTTTGCCCCGGAGGGGCTGGATGACCTTCCCGACCCGGACCGGGTCTTCATCGGCGGCTCGGGGGGGATGCTGGAGGAGATCATCGATGCCGTTGACCGGAGGCTCAAGTCGGATGGCCGGCTGGTGGTCAATGCCGTGACCCTCGATACCCTTTCCAAGGCGGTGGAAGTCCTGGAGGGGCACGGCTACACGGTCGAGGTCACCTGCGTCAACATCGCCAAGACCAGGGCCCTGAGCGAGTTCAAGCTGTTCGAGGCGCAGAATCCGGTGTATGTCATCGCCGCCGCCAAAGAGGCCGAGTAGGGGGCGAATTCGCCTTCACGCGGGGAGCCGCGTTGCCGCGTCGGCGCTCTCCTCGGCGTAGCGCTGCTACGCCTGCGTCGGCTTCTCCTTGCTGCCTTGCTCGCCGCGCGAAATCGAATTCGCGCACCGTTGCTGCGTAAAGGAAATATCGACAATGTCTTCACCTGCCAGAATCTACGCCGTCGGGGTCGGTCCCGGCGACCCCGAGCTCCTGACCCGCAAGGCGGAGCGGATCATCCGCAACGCCCGGGTGATCTGTGCCCCTACCGGCGCGGCCGATGCGGCCAGCTACGCCCTCTCCATCGTCCGGGAGCTGGTCGACCCGGCACGCCAGGAGATCATCAGCCAGACCTTCCCCATGATGAAGAAGGGTCCGGAACTGGAATCCGCCTGGGAAGAGGCCGCCTCCCAGGTCGTGGAGCGGGTCGATCGCGGTGAGGACGTGGTCTTCATCACCATCGGCGACCCCCTCCTCTACTCCACCTTCCTCTACATCCACCGGATCATCCGCAGCCGCCGGCCCGACATCCCGATAGAGATCGTCCCCGGCATCTCCAGCATCACCGCGGCGGCGGCAGCGGCAGGCCTCCCCCTCGGCATGGCCGGGGAACGGATTGCCATCCTTCCGGCAACCTACGAGGACTACGAACTGCGCAAGACCCTGCGGGAGTTCGATACCGTGGTGCTGATGAAGGTGAGCCGGGTCTTCGACCGGATCTACGCCGTGCTCCAGGAGCTGGGGCTGGCGGACCGGGGCGTCTTCGTCCGCCGGGTCGGTTCCGGCCAGGAAGAGGTGGTCTTCGACCTCTCCTCCCTCCTGGGCCGGGAGCTGGACTATCTCTCCATGCTGATCATCAGGAAATAATCCCCGGGAGTTACACGTGTCAGACACACTCGTCCATTTCATCGGCGCCGGCCCCGGCGATGCCGAGCTCATCACCCTCAAGGGGGCACGGCTCCTGGGGGAGGCCGACGTGGTGGTCTATGCCGGGAGCCTGGTTGACCGGGAGCTGGTGCGGACCCATGCGCCGAACGCCGAGGTGTGGGACTCGGCCGGCATGTCCCTGGAGGATACCACCGGGGTGTTGGCCGAGGCGGTGGCCCGGGGGAGACGGGCGGTGCGCCTGCACACCGGCGACCCGGCCATCTACGGCGCCATCCAGGAGCAGATGGCGGAGCTGGACCGGCTCGGCATCGGCTACGCCGTGGTCCCCGGCGTCTCCAGCGCCTTTGCCGCCGCCGCAACATTGAAGCAGGAGCTGACCCTCCCCGAGGTGACCCAGACGGTCATCCTCACCCGCCTGGCCGGGCGCACCCCGGTGCCGGAGCGGGAGCGGCTTTCCGAGATCGCCCGGATCGGCGCCACCATGGTGATCTACCTCTCCGTGGGGATGATCGACAAGGTGGTTGATGAACTCCTCCAGGGGGCCTACACCCGGGAAACCCCCGTGGCGGTGGTGGCCAAGGCCACCTGGCCCGACGAGGAGGTCGTCGAGGGGACCCTGGCGGACATCGCCGCCAAGGTAGCGGCCGCCGGCATCGCCAAGCAGGCGCTCATCATCGTCGGCGACGTGCTCAAGGCGCGGCGGGAGGGGCTTGCGGCGGTGTCCAGGCTGTACGACCGTCAGTTCAGCCACGGTTGCCGGGAAGGAATCCCTTCCTGATGAGCGTCCCCACCCCCCTCACCGGACGGATGTGAGATCCACGTGCCCATCGCCATCATCGCCATAACCGGAAACGGCGCCCGGCTCGGCAGCCGCCTGAAGGAGCAACTGGCCGGCGCGGAGCTGTACGTCCTGGCCAGGCACCACGGCAAGGCGGGGAAGGGGGCCGTGCGGTTCGACGGGGAGCTGAAGGAACTGATCGCCGAACTCTGGTCAACGGTTTCCGGGTTCGTCTGCATCATGGCCACCGGCATCGTCGTGCGGCTGATCGCCCCCCACCTCACGGGGAAGGACGTGGACCCGGCGGTGGTGGTGATGGACGACGCGGGGAAGTTCGCCGTCTCCCTCCTCTCCGGCCATCTCGGCGGCGGGAACGAACTGGCGGAACGGGCCGCCTTCATCACCGGCGCCCGGGCGGTGATCACCACCGCCACCGATGCCAACGAACTCCCCTCCTTCGACATGCTCGCCAAGGAGCACGGCTGGGCCATCGACGACCTCTCCCGGGTGAAGACCCTGAACAGCCTCCTCCTGGAGAATGGCAAGATCGCCTGCGCCGACACCACCGGTCTGGTCAGGCCGTACTTCCACGGCCGGGTGAACCTCCTCTTCGTCGATTCCTTTGTCGCCGCCTTCCGCAGTGGCGCTGCCGGGCTCCTTTTCGTCACCAATGCCCTGGTCCCCCCCCAGATGCAGAGCGACAACCTCCTGGTGCTGCGTCCGAGGAACCTGTACCTGGGCATCGGCTGCAACAGCGGCACCACGGCGGAGGAGATCGGCGACGTGATCCGCGCCAACCTGCGCCGCCTGCTCCTCTCCCCCGCCAGCGTGGCAGCCATCGCCACTGCCGAGGCCAAACGGCACGAGCCGGGGTTGGTGGCCTGCGCCGGGGAGCTGGGGGTGCCGCTCCTCTGCTTCGAAAGCTCCGAGCTGAATGGGGTCGTCGCCCCGTCCCCTCCTTCGGAGCATGCCCTGGCGGCCATCGGCGCCGCCGGCGTGGCCGAACCGGCCGCCCTCCTGGCATCGCAGGGCGGGGAGTTGCTGTTGAAAAAGGTAAAAAGCGGGAATGTCACCTTGGCGATTGCTGAAAAACAAAACAATTGAAAGACAAAGAACAGATTGAACCGCAAAGACGTGAAGGACGCAAAGAACGGCAAGCAGTAAGGTTTTTCTTTGTGTACTTTGCGTCTTGAGCGACCCCTCACCCGGCCTCTGGCCATCCTCTCCCTTGGGGAGAGAGATAGAGTGAGGGAAAGCAGGCGGTTCAATGTTTTAAGAGGTTTTACCATGTCCAAACTGTACGTCGTCGGAATCGGTCCCGGCGGGCTCGACCATATGACGTTTGCCGCCAACGAGGCGATCGAGTTCAGCGAGGTGGTCGTCGGTTACCAGACCTACCTGCAGTTCATCGAGCCCCTCCTGGCAGGGAAAGAGGTGGTCTCCTCCGGGATGATGCGGGAGGTGGAGCGGTGCCGGGAGGCGCTGACCATCGCCGCCACCGGGAAGACGGTCTCCCTCGTCTCCAGCGGCGACGCCGGGGTGTACGGCATGGCCGGCCTGGCCCTGGAGCTGGCCGAGCAGAACGATCCCCCCTGCCCCGGAGTGGAGATCGTCGTTGTCCCGGGCGTGTCGGCGGTTCAGGCGGCCGCCTCGGTCCTGGGGGCGCCGCTCATGCACGATTTCGCCGTGATCTCCCTCTCCGACCTCCTCACCCCCTGGGGGACCATCACTAGGCGGCTGCGGGCCGCGGCAGCGGCCGACTTCGTCGTCGCCCTCTACAACCCGAGGAGCAAGGGGCGGGTGACCCAGATCGAGGAAGCGCGGGCCATCCTCCTCGCCTCGCGCCCGGCGGATACGCCGGTGGGGATCGTCCGTCACGCCTGCCGCGACGGTGAGGAGAAAACCGTCACCACCCTGGGGGGGATGCTGGAGCATGACATCGACATGTTCTCCATCGTCATCGTCGGCAACCGGGCGACCCGGGTGGACAGCCGGGGGCGGATGGTGACGCCCCGCGGCTACGCCGCGAAGG
>CALMBF010000155.1 GCA_937860145.1 uncultured Geobacter sp. | reverse complement strand
AATTAACTGGCTCTTGCAGGCCATAGACTATTCAACGTTGGGACACTACTGATCTCGTAGCTATTTTAACATTCCTGCTAGCAAAACGATGAGTACAAATGCCTGTTGTTTTCTACTTCGCATCTAGACCTCCTATATTTCATGATGATGTCCATGCTGCTTGACAGCAGAGTACCCCCTAGTTCGCTCAACGAAACCACGTCGTGTGTGGATAGGGGTTCATATTTTGCCATTCTAAGGGGGGGGGTAATTACCGTTCGGAGGATTTATGACAGAAAAACGTGAGCATATCGAAAGGCGCTCTGACCCCAGGTTCCTAGCCAGAATCGCCATATTCAACGGCCCCAGCCTGAAAGAACTGGTTACGGACTACTCAGTCAATGTCAGTAGCGGTGGTCTTTTCATTGAAACAGCAAAACTGCTCCCTGTAGATACTTTATTGATGGTGAAATTCAAGCTGCCAGACATGGATTCGGTAATTGCCTGTAAATCAAGAGTTGCCTGGCTCAATGACCCGGCCAGCTTGAAGAAGCCATCGCTTCCCCCGGGGATGGGGATTCAGTTCATAGACCTTTCCCTCGACGATATGCATGCGATCCGACACTTTATCGACAAGGGGGAGCTCCTCCCCACCTGGTGACAGTGACTGAATCTAATAAGGGCTTGGCAAATGCCAAGCCCTTCGAGAAAATTCCATTTGTTCACCAGTTGCCAACCATCGGGACTGCATTTGACAAGCCCAAGCCAAATGCGCCATAAATGTCAGTAACAGCTCCATCCCAGAACCAACTTCTGTTCTTGTCCATATACCAGTTGCCGTTACTGTATACACCGATTTTGGTGATGCCGTCACCGTTCCAGTCTCCTGTCACGGGAATCACGTTTGGCAGTCCACCACCGAAGTAGCCCTGCACATCGGTCCCTTCGCCATCCCACGCCCAGTTCTGATTCATATCCAGATACCAGATACCATTCGAAAATATGCCTATCTTGGTCTTGCCGTCTCCGTTCCAGTCACCGACTACTGGCAAGGCATTCACAACTCCACCGCCGAAATAGCCACTCACATCGGTCGCTTCGCCGTCCCACGCCCAATTCTGGTTCATATCGAGGTACCAGATGCCATTCGAAAAAATACCTATCTTGGTTTTACCGTCCCCGTTCCAGTCACCGACAACTGGCAGGGCAGCTGGAACGCCGATTCCGAATACGCCACGGACATCGATCCCTTCACCGTCCCACTGCCCGTTACCGTTCATATCCAGATACCAGATACCGTCTATGAATACACCGATTTCGGTCTTACCGTCGTTGTTCCAGTCTCCGGCCACCGGAATTGCTCCCACAAGACCAACACCGAAAATACCAAGGGTATCAGTGGGGGTACCGTCCCACGCCCAACTCAGATTGGTGTCGAGATACCAGTAACCGTTATCGAAAACGGCTATTTTGGATGCAAACGGCGACCTGTAAGCTGTATTGATGGTCATACTGATAACTTTTGATTCTGAAATGTTCCCAAGTGCATCTATTGCCCAGGCATAAAGCGTTTTTAGCCCCTCCGAGGAAAATTCATAGACGGTCGGTGCCGTGGTGACCCATCCTGATTGGTTGGCAATTGGAGGGGTGGGTGTTTCGGAAAGATAGAAACTGAATGGAGAATTGGTGCCGGTGGCCGTAAGTGAAAGTGGCACGGTCAAGGATGCAGATTTCGGTGTGAATGTGTAGGTCGCACGCTCGATGCCATCCGTACCGGCAGGATCAATGGCTGGATTGCCGTCTTCAATCAAGATGATAGTGGTGTCATCAAGGACTGTAGTTACAATAAGATTATCTGGTGTTGTAAGGGTTCCCCTCCACCAGGTTCCCACCAGCGGATTGGTAGGGCTCTCTTTCAACCTGGCAAATTGAACCCACCCTTCAACAGAGTCCGTGTAGGTCAGAATATCACCATTGACGGTAATGGTTACCGTACCAGTCGGATGGGAAAGTCCCCATTCTCCGTTCGTATCAACTGACAGATTAACCGTAAAGGTGCCGTCTGACTGGTTCCATGTGTAGGTCCCCCGCTCCATGCCACTAGTTCCAGTAGCATTGGGAACAGGGGTACTGTCCTGGGCAAAAACAAGATTCGAATCGTCAAGGAATGTGAGAACTACAGCACTGTTTGGCTGGAGAGCGTTCCGTCGGTACCATGAACCAACAAGAGGATTCGTTGGGCTGTCGACCAGTTTCAAAAACCTATACGAGCTTTCGCCAGCATCGTTATAGACCAACGATCCTCCCTTTACGGCTAATGTTACAGCCCCTGCGGGATGAGAAAGCCCCCATTGACCGTTGGTGTCGGTTACCACGTTAGCGGTAAAGGGACCAACCACGGGTTGCCAGTGGAATGAACTGATCACGGGTGTCTCAGCAGCACCTGCCCCCGTTGCAATCACACAAAACACCAAGCATATCGACAGCAGCAATTTAAGACCGAATCCGTCTCCCATAATCAATCCTCCTTATCCCGTTATGAATACGGCAGGTATCTCTAACGGCTGCTAGGGGAACAACCCAAAGAAAAGGGCGCCAATCCCCGGTTAAACCGATGATGGGCGCCCTTTCTTTTCAGGATTCGAGGTAATATGAAAGCCGACCTTCATTTCGGCAACTTGGCGACCTCTTTACAAAACAATGGTTTTTCGCCATGTATGCCCTGCACAACTCCCAACAACAAGTGATTTAATTTAAATATACTAACTTAATTACCTGTGTCAACTTATGCTGATGCAAAATGAACCTGGTCGGCAAAGGATCACGAAGGAGTTACATCGGAGATTATCAAGGATTAAAACGAAAAAAGCCACTTAGACAAAAATCTAAGTGGCCGTTTTTCTTTGGTGGGTGAAGAGGGGATCGAACCCCCGACATCCAGCTTGTAAGGCTGGCGCTCTCCCAGCTGAGCTATTCACCCTTTTATGGCGGGGCAGACGGGGCTCGAACCCGCGACCTCTGGCGTGACAGGCCAGCACTCTAACCGACTGAGCTACTACCCCAAATCATTATTTGCCATACAAAGGAATCCATCTTATACCAGAACCAGAATCGCAATGTCAAATATTTTCTCAATGGGTTGTTATTTCCGGGGCAGATTCCTTCCCTGCGACCCGATGTGCCAGTGATTGACGGGTGGGATCAAGCTGCAACGCCCTGAAAAGCACCTCGTCCATGTGGTTCACAATCACCACTTCCACCTTATCAACGATTTCTGCTCCGATCTCCTGCAGATCCTTCCGGTTCTTCTCCGGGATAAGCACCTGCTTTATTCCGGAGCGCACTGACGCCATTAACTTCTCCTTGAGGCCTCCAATAGGCAGCACCCTCCCCTGCAGGGAAATTTCTCCGGTCATGGCTAGGGAAGCATCGACAGGCCGACCTATCAGGGCAGAAACTATGGCCGTGGCCATCGTGATGCCGGCTGATGGACCGTCCTTCGGTATTGCTCCTTCGGGAACGTGAATATGCAGATCAATGTTCTGATAGAAGTCCCGTTCCAGGCCGAGCAAATCAGCCCGTAAGCGGACATATGTCATGGCTGCCTGTGCCGACTCGTTCATCACCTCACCCAGCTTACCGGTTATCGTTAATTTCCCCTTACCGGGGACAACAGCAACCTCAATCTGGAGAATATCACCGCCCGCTTCGGTCCATGCCAGACCATTCACCACTCCCGGTTGGAGAACCGGTTCGACACTTTCGTTTCGGAATTTTTCCGGACCAAGGAAGTCGGCAAGATCATTGGTGTCCAACTGCCTGCGCCAGTTCTCGCCTTTGACCTTCCGGTGGGCAACCTTGCGACAGAGGGAAGCAATTTCTTTTTCCAGACCGCGCACACCAGGTTCACGGGTGTAACAATTAATAATTCGACTGATGGCTTGATCAGTAAATCCGAGGACTCTGCCGTTAAGGCCGTTCTGTTTTAACTGCTTGGGGATAAGATACTGTCTTGCAATACTGAGTTTTTCACTGTCCGTATACCCTTCGAGACGGATTATCTCCATACGGTCCAAAAGCGGTCGCGGGATAGAGTGCAACGAGTTGGCAGTAGCAACGAACATCACCTTGGAGAGGTCGTAATCGATATCGAGAAAATGATCATTGAAGCGGGAATTCTGCTCGGGATCGAGAACCTCCAAGAGTGCGGATGCAGGGTCACCGCGAAAATCTGAGCTGATCTTGTCAATCTCATCAAGGAGAAAAAGAGGGTTGCTGACCCCTGCTTTTTTCAGATTGAGCAGTATCTTGCCCGGCATTGCTCCGATGTAGGTTCGCCGGTGTCCGCGTATCTCTGCCTCGTCACGAACTCCCCCCAGAGACATTTTCACGAATTTACGAGAGGTTGCCCTTGCGATCGACCTGGCAAGCGATGTCTTACCAACACCGGGAGGACCGACAAGGCAGAGTATCGGCCCCTTGACACTATTGACGAGTGCCTGAACGGCGAGAAACTCCAAAACTCTCTGCTTCACCTTATCAAGTCCGTAATGGTCCTCGTCCATCACTCTCCCGGCAAAGGAAATATCCCTGGTGACCCGGCTCGTCTTGCCCCAAGGGAGATCGACGATAGTATCCAGATAATTCCTGATGACCGAAGCCTCCGCAGAAACGGGTGACATAAGCTTGAGTTTCTTCAACTCACTCAGGGCCTTGCTCCGTGCTTCATCGGAAAGAGGCCTGGAGGAAATCTTCTCCTCAAGTTCGCGAAACTCTTCGGCATGCTCGTCTTTTTTCCCCAACTCTTTCTGTATCACCTTGAGCTGTTCATTAAGGTAATATTCCTTCTGGTTTTCCTCCATCTGCTTCTTTACCCGATCCTTGATCTTCTTGTCCAACTGAATGATCTCCGTCTCGGCAAGAATGAGCGATAAAAGAGCGTCAAGCCTCTCCTGATCATCAAAAATTGACAGGATATTCTGCTTCTCTTCAAGCTTTACATTAAGTTGATTGATGATCGTATCGACCAAGAGGTCAGGGTTGGCAATAGCAGCAAGATTGGATTGAGCATCGGCATCATCGCTCCCCTTGACATTGGCATGATAAGCCTCAAATAACGAAACCGCCTCTATCATCATGGAAACGATCTCTTTCGACGGTTCGTTAACAGAATCGGCATGAACGGCAACATCGACGGTAAAATAGTTGTTGTTGTACTCAAACGAGTGGATTTGCCCCCTGGATTTCCCCTCGACCAGCACCTTTACGGTCCCATTGGGAAGCCGGAGCAGTTGAATTATCTGGCAGAGCGTTCCCGCGGAGTAGATTTCTTCCGGCAACGGTTCCTCAGTCCTGGAGTTCTTCTGTGCAGCGAGGAATATGAACCTGTCTGATCCCATGGCCGCTTCGAGTGCAAGCACCGACTTGCTTCTGCCGATGAAAAGAGGGACCACCATGTTCGGGAAGACGACGATGTCCCTTAAAGGCAAAAGAGGAAACTTCTTCAGTTCCCTCTCTCCGTTTTCTGCATTATTGATGCTTTTTTTCATTGTATCCTTTATGCGGATTCAGCCATGCCTTCATAGACAATTATCGGCTTTTCCTTCCTTGAAATTACATCTTCGCTGATTACCACCTCTTTGACCATTGACTGGGAGGGAATCTCGTACATGATGTCGAGCATTGCGTTCTCCAGGATCGAGCGAAGCCCTCTGGCACCGGTATTCCGTTTGAGCGCCTCCTTGGCAATGGCCACCAGTGAACCATCGGTGAACTTAAGTTTTACATGTTCCATTTCGAACAGCTTCTGATACTGTTTGACCAAGGCGTTTTTGGGCTCCTTGAGTATCTGAACCATCGCCTCCTCGTTCAGTTCGGTCAGTGTCGCAAGAACCGGCAACCTGCCGATGAACTCGGGGATAAAGCCGTACTTGAGCAGGTCCTCAGGGGTTACGTCACTAAGCAGTTCCCCCGCCCGCTTCTCTTCTTTTTTCTTGATATCCGCACCGAAACCAAGGGTTTTCACACCGGTGCGTTGCTGAATTACGCTCTCCAGCCCTGCAAAAGCGCCACTGCAGATAAAAAGGATGTTAGTGGTGTCCACCTTGAGAAACTCTTGCTGTGGGTGCTTGCGTCCCCCCTTGGGAGGGACGCTGGCAATCGTCCCTTCGATAATCTTCAGAAGAGCCTGCTGCACCCCTTCACCAGATACATCCCGAGTTATAGACGGAGAATCGGATTTCTTGGCGATCTTGTCTATCTCGTCGATGTAGATAATGCCCTTTTGCGCCCTCTCCACGTCGTAATCAGCAGCCTGCAAGAGACTGAGAATTATATTCTCAACGTCCTCTCCGACATAGCCGGCTTCAGTCAGATTCGTGGCATCAGCCATTGCAAACGGCACCTTGAGTATTCGGGCAAGGGTCTGGGCCAGGAGCGTCTTACCCGAACCGGTCGGGCCGAGGAGGAGAATATTGCTTTTCTGCATCTCCACATCGGTCGGCTTTGCCATGTACTCGATACGCTTGTAATGGTTGTACACCGCCACCGCAAGTGTCTTTTTCGCGCTCTCCTGACCGATGACATACTCGTCAAGGACTTCCCGTATTTCCAGCGGCTTGGGAAGTTTGCTGACATCCGAGCCAACGGTTTCTTCCAGTCGGGTTTCCTCGGCAATAATATCATTACAGAGATCGATGCACTCGTCGCAGATGTATACCGTGGGACCGGCAATGAGCTTCTTGACTTCGTCCTGGCTCTTGCCGCAGAAAGAGCAGATCAACGCATCAGTCCTGTCATCACGTTTACTCACTATGCACCCCCTGTCAAAGGATTGCGCTCCAGGACAGCATCAACAAGGCCATAAGAGCAGGCATCCATACTGGACATGAAGTAATCCCTGTCAGTGTCTGCTTCCACTTTCTCGAAAGGCTGACCGGTATGAAGTGAAAGAATCTCGTTAAGTTTTTTCTTCATGCGCAGGATCTCCTGCGCATGAATGCTGATATCGGTAGCCTGCCCCTCGAATCCGCCCAGGGGTTGGTGAATCATGATACGGGAGTGAACCAGGCTATATCGCTTCCCCTTCTCCCCGCCAGCAAGCAGTATCGCCCCCATAGAGGCTGCCTGGCCGACGCAGATGGTAGAAACGTTGGGCTTGATATACTGCATGGTATCATAGATCGCCATGCCAGAAGTTACCACCCCGCCGGGTGAATTGATGTAAAGATGGATATCCTTGTCAGGATCTTCCGCTTCCAGGAAAAGCAACTGGGCAATGATCAGATTCGACACGTTGTCGTCAATCGGTCCGCCGAGAAATATTATCCTGTCCTTCAGGAGCCGGGAGTATATATCGAAGGATCTTTCGCCTCGGCCGCTCTGTTCAACTACAATGGGGACAAACATGAAGACCTCATTACGTGCTCGTTCTCAAAAAGAGCATCGAGACTGTTAGGCCATGGCGCGCTGTTTTTCGGTAACAACCGCCTTGGCAGCGATAAGCTCCAGGACTTTCTCTTCCCTCACCTGCTCTTCAAGATTCTGCTTGGCCTCGTCACTTTGCAGGTAGTAGCGGCTGATCCTTTCGAAATCCTGACCGCTCTCTTCGGCAATTTTGCGCACACGGTTCTCAAGGTCCTCCTGAGTAACCTGAATCCCTGCCTTGCCGGCGAGCTCGTGGAGAAGCAACGCACCCTTGACCTGACTTGCAGCGACCGACCTGAACTGCTCCTTGTATTGGGCTTCGTCCAGTCCCATCATCTCAAGAGTGAGGTTCTGGTACTTGAGACGCTGCTTGGTATTTTCCAGCATGGTCACAAGTTGCCTGTCAACCAGCGCATCCGGAAGTTCGAAATCGTTCTTCTCGATGAGCGCTTTCACGATGGAGTCCTTGAACTCGCGATCGATCCTGTCCAGTTCCTGACGTTCGTAGCTCTCTGCAACCTTGGCTCTCAACTCGGCAACAGTCTGGAACTCTCCGAACTCCTGAGCAAAGGCATCGTCAAGCTCGGGAATCTCTTTGACTTTGATCTCCTTCAGGGTTACGTCAAACTCCACATCCTTTCCGGAAAGCTGATCGTTGTGGTAGTTTTCCGGGAAAGCGAGCTTAACCCGCTTTGTTTCACCAACAGTGATGCCGGCGACCTGATCCTCGAAGCCGGGAATGAATGAGTTGCTCCCCAGCTCCAGTTGATAATCGCTGGCTTCGCCGCCATCGAGCTTTTCGCCGTCGACAAAACCGACAAAATCAATGATAACGTGATCACCTGACTGGCATGCTCTCTCTCCGGTCACTGGCTTAAGCTGTGCCATATTTTCGCGCATCTGCTGCAAACGGTTATCAATGGCGGACTCGTCGGCAACGAATGATTCCCGCTCCACCTCGAGCCCTTCGTACGCATTCACTTCCACGGTCGGGAAAACCTCTATCGTTGCTGAGTACTTGAACGACTCGCCCGGAACGAGGGTGTCCGCATCGATTACCGGATAGGCCACCGGATAGATGCTGTTCTCCTGAATGTATCTGAAATAGGTATCGTTGAACAGATTCTTGACGACATCGTTCTCCACCTGCCCCTGGTAGCTTTTCCTGATCAGGTCCTGGGGAGCCTTGCCTTTCCTGAAACCGGGGACAACAGCACGTTTGCGAATGTCGGCAAAGACTTTGTCCATCTCGGCCTGTACCCGGTCGGCAGGGATCTCGAACATGATTTTCTTTTTCACGCTGCTTATTTCTTCAACATTTACCTGCATCGTATCCTCGCTTTCATCATCTTATGGCTTGACGCATAAGTCGTCGAATTTTGAAAAAAGTAGATATATCATAGTGGATTGACAAAAGCAAGGCACCTAAAAGCACCACTTGACACGTGCAAGAGCATCTGCTATCTAAAATACGCATCGGGCGATTAGCTCAGCGGGAGAGCACTGCCTTCACACGGTAGAAGTCACTGGTTCGATCCCAGTATCGCCCACCAAGAAACTTGACAGGCCAGGTCAACAAACCTGGCCTTTTTTATTGTTTACATTCAAGCTGTTACCAACCTACTCTCGCACTAACTCACTTAAAAATCAAGCACCACGAACCCTATTCCCGACCATTCTGATCAAGTCTGTGCCCATCCTGTGCCCAAATTGTGCCCGCGATATTTAACTCTAAACAAAAAAAACTGGATTTTTGACTACTACCTGCCGTGCCATTACAGGTATGAATCACCGTGATTCATATCTCAAACAGGTAACAATCATTGGGCACAAGCCGGTTTTATGACTACTATTCTTGTTCTCCATACCCGACATCCCAACCTATCGTTTTTTCTAGCAACATAGATTTAAGTTATCATATATCGCTGCGTCTCACTCAAATGAGCACATAAACTTAGCACTGGAATATTTCTTTTATATAAAATCATGTAGTGATCTCGTGTCCACACTTCAATTAGCATGTGCCCATTATTTCGATGAGTGAAACATAACTTCGTCAAATTTAACAAAGAGAATGGATCAGAATTTTCTGCACTCTCTGAATTAAACACTGCTGACTGTCCCGTAAAGATGGTCAACCTGCGAAATTGCCTCGCCGCACCGAAACTACAGCCCCATATCCCCACTATAATCTTTCGGTGATGTGATCGCTGACGCATTGAAGAGGACCAGGTTGACCCGGTCACCTACACGGCCGAAGGTGCACTGCAGGCCATGCTTGTAGGCCAGTTGAGCCACCGGCGGCAGCTGCCCAGGATCGCGCAGGCGGAAGAGCACCCGGTCCCCCCGGGCAAGTGTATGGAGGAAGGCCGGGGTCACGTCGAACTCGATCTCCCCCCGCTCTTCACTAAGGTCCACTAGGTTCCCCTCGTCGCCGCTAATGAAATATTCCCCCAGGTTGATCCGCCGGACGGCTCGGTCAGATCCGCCGGCCGTTTCCTCATCTGCCATGGAGACCAGTTCCTGCGGCTGCAGTATCTCCGGTGCCGCAGTGATGACCATGCCTGCCGCCACGGTGGCGTTGGTAAAGCGGTCGATGACGATAAAACTGCCGCAGTCGCGGCTCTGACGGTACGGATCGAACGCTGCCGGTCGGTCCAGCTCCAGCAGCCCGACGCCGATTTCGTTCAGCCCCAGTGCGGATGCCGGCTTCTGCTCCAGGGTATTCACATCCACCGCGTGCTTCAGGCTGGTGACCCGGCCGGGGGTCAGGGCTGACGCGGTTTTGATCAGGTAGCTCCGCCCCGGCTGAAGCGGCTCGTCATGGAGCCAGACCAGGTGCGCCTCCAGGTGCCGGGTATGGATGGGTGGCGAATCAAACGAGGAGAACAGGTCTCCCCGGCTGACATCGATCTCGTCGGTCAGTGTCAGGGTCACCGCCTGGCCGGCGGTCGCTTCCGGCAGATCGCCGTTCATGGTAACTATCCTGGCCACCCGGCTGGTTCGCCCCGATGAAGCGACCCGCACTTCGTCCCCCGGGTGTATCGTACCGGCAGCGACCGTGCCGCAGAAGCCGCGGAAATCCAGATGGGGGCGGTTCACCCACTGCACCGGCAGCCGGAACGGTTTCCCCCTGAGATCGTCCTCGACCTGCACGGTCTCCAGGTAGTGCATCAGAGTCGGCCCTTCATACCACGGGGTGTTGGCACTAGCTTCGATGATGTTGTCCCCGCCAAGGGCGGAGATGGGGATGGCCGCAATGGAGACAAATCCGAGGGGAGCGGCGAACTGCTCGTAGTCGCGACGAATTGCCTCGAACTTCTGCTTGTCAAAGTCGATCAGATCCATCTTGTTGATTGCCAGGACGATATGGCGGATGCCGACAAGTGAAACAAGGTAGCTGTGGCGTCTTGTCTGGGTCAGGAGACCCTTGCGGGCATCGATCAGGATGACCGCCACCTGGGCGGTGGAGGCACCGGTGACCATATTGCGGGTATACTGCTCGTGGCCCGGAGTGTCGGCGACGATGAACTTGCGCTTGTCGGTGGAGAAGTAGCGGTAGGCCACGTCGATGGTAATCCCCTGCTCCCGTTCCGCCTGCAGGCCGTCAAGCAACAGGGCATAGTCGATGGCCCCACCCTGGGTACCGACCTTTTTGCTGTCCGCCTCAAGCGCCGCCAGCTGGTCCTCGAACACCATCTTCGAGTCCCAGAGCAGCCGGCCGATGAGGGTGCTCTTGCCGTCGTCAACGCTGCCGCAGGTGATGAAGCGCAGGAGAGACTTCTCTTCCTGGCTCTTCAGGTAGGCGAGGATATCCTTTTCGATCAGTTCCGATTGGTGTGCCATGTAAAACCTCGGTTATGGGCTCTAGGTCGGGGCTCAGGGTTGAAGGCTAAAGGGAATTATCCCAAGCCCTGAGCCCTGAACGGTTTAAAAATAGCCTTCCTGCTTCTTCTTCTCCATGCTCCCCGCCTGATCATGGTCGATCAGGCGCCCCTGGCGTTCCGAGGTTCGGGTGAGCAGCATCTCCTGGATGATCTGCGGCAGCGTGTCGGCCGTCGACTCCACGGCAGCGGTCAGGGGGTAGCACCCCAGGGTGCGGAAGCGGACCGACCTGTACTCCACCTTCTCGCCCTGTTTCAACTCCAACCGCTCGTCATCCACCATGATCAGCATGCCGTCCCGCTCCACCACCGGCCGGACAGCGGCATAGTAGAGGGGGACAATGGGGATGTTCTCCAGGTGGATGTACTGCCACACATCCAGCTCGGTCCAGTTGGAGAGGGGGAAGACGCGGATACTCTCCCCCGGCTTGATCCGGGTGTTGTACAGGTTCCACAACTCCGGGCGCTGGCTCTTCGGGTCCCAGCGATGGTGGGCGCTGCGGAAAGAGAAGATCCGCTCCTTGGCCCTCGATTTTTCCTCGTCCCGGCGGGCACCGCCGAAGGCGGCGTCGAACTTGTACTTGTCCAGCGCCTGCTTCAGCCCCTCGGTCTTCATGACGTCCGTGTAGAGGGCCGAGCCGTGGGTGAAGGGGGAAACCCCCTGCTGCACCCCCTCCTCGTTGACGTGCACGATCAGATCGAGGCCACACTCGGCGGCCATCCGGTCGCGGAACTGGATCATTTCGCGGAATTTCCAGGTAGTATCCACGTGCAGCAGGGGAAAGGGGGGGGGCGCCGGGTAAAAGGCCTTGCGGGCCAGGTGAAGCATGACCGCCGAGTCCTTGCCGATGGAGTAGAGCATCACCGGGTTGGAGAATTCGGCCACCACCTCGCGGATGATGTGGATGCTCTCGGCTTCCAGTTGCTGCAGGTGAGTAAGGTTGCTCATATAGGTTTCTCGTCTCTCTTGGGCATATTCTAGTCTGCTACTCGATCCAGCCGCCACCGAGGACATATTCGCCGTCATAGAGCACGGCCGCCTGTCCGGGGGAAACTGCTGACTGAGGGAAATCGAAATGCACGGAGAATCGGCTGTCATCCAGCACCAGTACCCGGCAGGGTGCAGGTTTGTGACGGTAGCGGATACGACAGGTGGCACGGAACTCTGTTGCAGCAGTTATGCTGTTCCAGATTGCTCCTCCGGCTGTAAATGACTCAGTTTCCAGCTCTTCGCGCCCACCGACCACGACCCGGTTCTTTTCCGTATCGATTGCTCGCACGTGCAGCGGATGATGCCAGGCGATCCCCAATCCCTTGCGCTGACCGACCGTGTAACGGTGCGACCCCAGATGTCGACCGATAACGATGCCATCTCCAGTAACAATCTCGCCTGGCTGCTGGGCAACGCCGTGAGATTCCAGGAATGTAACATAGTCGTTGTCAGGGATAAAACAGATCTCCTGGCTCTCATTTTTCTGCGCCACCGGGAGATCGTACTCGGCTGCCAGCTGCCTGACAGATGGCTTTTCCAACATGCCCACCGGAAATAAGATATGGCGCAATTGTTCCTTGGTCAGGGTAAAGAGGAAATACGACTGATCCTTGGCAGGGTCAAGACCTGTCATGAGACGTCTGCAGCCGCTGCTATCCTCGGCTATGCGTGCATAATGGCCGGTTGCCAGCAGGTCTGCCCCCATCTTTTTCGCCTTCTCCAGCAACAGGTCAAACTTGACAAGCTCGTTACAACGAATGCAGGGGTTTGGTGTACGGCCAGCAGCGTATTCGGCAATGAAGTAATCGATCACCAGTTGTTTGAACTCTGCGCGCATATCGAGTACCTCGAAAGTTATCTCGAGTTTCCTCGCCACCCTGGCGGCATCCATGACATCATCGAGCGAACAGCAGGTTTTTATCCGGCACCCGGGCTCTTTCGGGATAGGATCATAGAGCTGAAGCGATACTCCGGTTACATCGTAACCTTGTTCCTTCAAGAGCGCTGCGCTGACTGAAGAGTCAACTCCGCCGCTCATGGCAACCACTACGCGCTTATTTCTTGTGCCAGTTTCTTTCATTCATCTCCTGTGCAAACCGCACTCTTTGTTTTCCGGATTTTCCCACCACCACCTGCCTGCCCTAGCATCCTCACCCGGCTTGACCGCCCGTGTGCAAGGAGCGCAGCCAATGGAACGGTATCCTTGACTGAAGAGACGGTTTTTCGGGAGATGGTTGGCTTCGCTGTAAGCGATCAACTCCTCTTCACTCCAGTCGATGAGCGGATTAATCTTGAGGATACCGCCATTCAGTTCGTCAATCTCAATCGCTTGCAGGTCACTACGTGTAACGCTCTGTTCCCGTCGCATACCGGTGACCCAACCGGATAGATATTTAATTGCCCGGGAAAGTGGCTCCACCTTGCGAATGCTGCAACATTCCACCCGGTTCTCCGTTGACTCGCGAAAGGAGAAGAGCCCCTTAGCCCTCTCCAGCTTCTCCACATTCTCGTGACAGGGGAAGTACCAGTCTATCTTCAAACGGTAGCGTTCGGTCAGGGCATCTGCCACCTCGTACGTCTCCTCGTTGAGCCGTCCGGTATCAATGGCAAAGACCCCCAGTTGAAGTCCTGCCTTGTGGGCGATGTCTATGATCGCAACATCCTCCAGGGAGAAGGAACACGCGAGAGAGACCGGACCGTGCGAGGATTCTATGCCTGCCTTGAGGATCTCGGCGGGGGTGGCGCCAAGCGGAAGTTCCGGAATTCTTAACCGCATACGACTCTCCTAGATTTGATAATCCTCGACAAACACCCTTACCTGCCGGGGCCGAACATATACTTTTTCCCCGTGCTGCAGCCCGAGGTTCTGGAACGCATCCCGGGTGAGCTCCGCTTCGATGAGCTCTGCGTTACCGTCCATAACCAGGGTCACCCGCACCGACGGCCCCAGCTTCTGGACATGCTTCACCTCAGCCCTGAAGGAGGTGGAATCCTGTTGGCTCCGGTCGATCTCGATGTCGTGGGAGCGGACATAGGAGACCGCGTTCCGGTTGTCCTGCACCCCCACGCCATGCTGCGTCCTGCCGTGGAAGAGGTTGACGTTACCGAGGAAGTTGAGCACGAAGGGGTTGGCCGGGTGGTCGTACACCAGGTCCGGCGTGCCGGCCTGCTCCACCCTCCCCTTGTTCATGACAACGATCCGGTCGGCCACCTCCAGCGCCTCTTCCTGGTCGTGGGTGACGAAGACGCTGGTTACATGGATCTCGTCATGCAGTCGCCGCAGCCAGCGGCGCAGTTCGGCCCGCACCTGTGCATCCAGCGCGCCGAACGGTTCATCCAGCAGGAGCACCTGGGGCTCCACCGCCAGAGCCCGTGCCAGGGCAATCCGCTGGCGTTGTCCGCCTGAGAGCTGGGACGGGTAACGGTCGGACTGGAAATCCAGCTGCACCAGCTTGAGCAGATTCATGACCTTGTCCCTGATCTCACCCTTGGAGGGACGGGAGCTTTTGGGCCGGACCGTGAGCCCAAAGGCGACGTTGTCGAACACGGTCATATGCTTGAACAGGGCATAGTGCTGGAAAACAAAGCCGACCTTGCGCTCGCGCACATGGCGGTCGGTGGTATTCTCGCCGTTGAACAGGATTCGCCCCCTGTCCGCGGCCTCCAGTCCGGCAATGATCCGCAGAAGGGTTGTCTTGCCGCACCCCGAAGGGCCGAGAAGGGCCACCAGTTCACCGGTCGGGATGGTCAGGCTGACGTTGTCCAGGGCGGTGAAGTCTCCGAACTGCTTGCTGATGTTTTCTATTTCGATGCTCATAAAGACCTCTAGATAACGGTTCGTGATCGGGTTCAATCCTGCAGCTGCCGCTGCACCTGCCATTCGGCAATCGTCTTCACCACCAGGGTGACCAGGGCAAGAAAGGCGAGGAGCGAGGCCACGGCAAAGGCGGCGGTATAGTTGTACTCGTTGTAGAGGATCTCCACCTGCAGCGGCACGGTGTTGGTCATGCCGCGGATATGGCCGGAGACGACGGAGACGGCGCCGAACTCCCCCATGGCTCGGGCGTTACAGAGAATGACCCCGTAGATGATCCCCCACTTGATATTGGGAAGGGTGACGCGGAAGAATGTCTGCAGCCCGCTGGCGCCGAGGACCATGGCCGCCTCCTCCTCGTCCTTCCCCTGGGACTCCATCAGTGGGATCAGCTCCCGGGCAATGAAGGGGAAGGTGACGAATACCGTGGCCAGTATGATGCCGGGGACGGCAAAGACGATCTTGATGTCGTGGGCTTCCAGCCAGGGACCCAGCCACCCCTGCCTGCCGAAGATGAGCACGTAGATCAGGCCGGAGATGACTGGCGAGACGGAAAACGGCAGGTCGATGAGGGTGATCAGCAGGTTCTTGCCGGTGAAGCTGAACTTGGCGATTGCCCAGGAGGCAGCCACGCCGAAGACCAGGTTGAGCGGCACCGCCACGGCGGCGGTCAACAGGGTCAGCTTGACAGCGGCCAGGGTGTCTGGCTCCTTCAGGGCTGCCAGGTAGGTTTCCCACCCCTTCTCGAACGCCTGGCTGAAGACCGCCGCCAGGGGGAGAGCGAGGAACAGGGCGAGAAATGCCAGGGCAATGGCGGTGAGGAGCCAGCGGACGGCTGCCGGTTCGCTGATGCGCCGGCTACCGTGCTGACGTGCTGCATGTTTTGTGATCGGTGCGGACATGAGAACCTCTATAACGTATGTCTTCCACTAAAAAGGAGAGATGTGTCATTCGGCGTAACGCCGGCTCCATTTTTGAAGGAGATTTATCACCAGCAGCAGGACGAACGACGCCAGAAGCATGACTGTGGCCACGGCGGTTGCCCCCTGGTAGTCGTACTGCTCCAGCTTGGTGATGATGATCAGCGGAGTGATTTCCGAAACCATGGGCATGTTGCCGGCGATGAAGATGATGGAGCCGTACTCCCCCACCCCCCGGGCAAAGGCCAGGGCAAAACCGGTCAGCACCGAAGGAGTCAGGAGCGGAAAGAGCACGCGGCAAAAGGTCTGCCAGCGACTCGCTCCGAGGCAGGCCGCCGCCTCTTCGATCTCGGCATCCAGCTCCTCGATCACCGGCTGCACCGTGCGGACAACAAATGGGAGGCCGATGAAGGTCATGGCGATGATGATCCCCAGGGGGGTGAAGGCTACCTTGATCCCCCTCGGTTCCAGGTAGCGCCCGACCCAGCCGTTGGCGGAGTAGACCGTGGCCAGGGTGATGCCGGCCACCGCCGTGGGGAGGGCGAAGGGGAGATCCACCAGGGCGTCCACCAGGCGTTTTCCCGGGAACGGGTAGCGAACCAGCACCCAGGCCACCAGCACGCCGAAGACGGCGTTGATGCCGGCAGCAGCCAGGGCGGCGCCAAAGGTGATCCTGTAGGAGGCGAGCACCCGCGGAGCGGCCACCGCTTCGAGGAAACCGGACCAGGAAAGCCCGGCGGTCTTGAAGACCAGAGCCGACAGGGGGATCAATACCACCAGGCTGAGGTACAGCAGGGTGTACCCCATGGTGGGGCCGAATCCGGGAAGCACGTTGTTGTGTTTTGCGAAGAGTTTCATGGGTTGCGTCTCTGGCTTTTCCGGGAAGGGCGGAAGCTGACGCACCGGGTGTGATAAAGTGGGGGTCAGTTCCATGCACTTCCACTCGATCGGGATCATGATGAAACGGCTATTGTGCCCCCTCCTGAATCAGGAGGGGGCAATAAATTGTAAGCTTTATTTCTTGGCGGCTGCTCCAGTGATCTGGTCAAAAATACCGCCATCACTGAAATGGGTCTTCTGGGCTTTCTGCCAGCCGCCAAAGGACTGGTCGATGGTGTAGAGCTTAAGTTTTGCCAGCTTGGTCGGGATTTTCTTGTTGATCGGACGGTAGTAGTGTTTGGCGGCGATTTTCTGACCCTCGTCGGTATAGAGGTATTTCAGATACTCCTCGGCGACCTTACGGGTGCCACGCTTGTCCGCCACCTTGTCGATGACCGTGACCGGCGGTTCGGCCAGGATGCTCTCGGAGGGGGTCACGACCTCGAACTTGTCCGGTCCCAGTTCGTTAATGGCCAGGAACGCCTCGTTCTCCCAGGCAAGAAGGACGTCGCCCAGACCACGCTGGACAAAGGTATTGGTGGAGCCCCGGGCGCCGGAATCGAGCACCGGCACGTTCTTGAACAGACTGGTGACGAACTCCCTGGCCTTGGACTCGTTGCCACCTTTCTGGTGCAGGGCATAGGCCCAGGCTGCCAAGTAGTTCCAGCGGGCCCCGCCGGAGGTCTTGGGGTTGGGGGTGATGACCGACACGCCGGGTTTTACCAGATCGCCCCAGTCCTTGATCTTTTTCGGGTTCCCCTTGCGCACCAGGAAGACGATGGTGGAGGTGTAGGGGGAGCTGTTGTGGGGGAGTTCCTTCTGCCACCCCGGCTTGATCAGCCCCTTTTCGGCAATGGCATCAATGTCGTAGGCCAAGGCCAGGGTGACCACGTCGGCCTCCAGACCGTCGATGACCGCCCGGGCCTGCTTGCCGGAGCCGCCGTGGGACTGCTTGATCGTGACCTTTTCACCGGTTTTCTTCTGCCAGTACTTGGCAAAGGCGCCATTGAAGTCGGTGTACAGCTCCCGGGTCGGGTCGTAGGAGACGTTCAGCAGGGTCGTTTCGGCACTTGCCAGCCCGGCGGCAAAAAGCCCCAGGGCAAGTACCGCGCTTGCAGTCAGTTTTCTGAATGATGCAGATTTCATAATTCCTCCTTTTGTACTCTATAGACTTTATAGTTTATACTACCAAATTAAACCCCCCCTATTCGTAAAAAGGGGGGGGCATTAGCATATAAATACTATAGGCTTTATAATAACTGCACCAGGCCAGATAAGTCAAGCAAAAGTTTAAGCTTACTCCTCGCCTTTTTCCAAGCTCAATACATAGTAACCGTCCACCTCTGTCAACGCCAGCAACTTGTGCCCTTCTCCCTTGAGGCTGCGCGGCACGTTCTTGACCGACTCACCGTCATCCAGCAGGAATTCAACCTTATCACCAGCATCGAGCAGCTCCAGGGCCAGCTTGGCCTTGACGAAATTCGTCGGACAACTCACGCCCCGCAAATCGATATTTTTCATTAATAGACTCGCTTTCTCATTGATCTCAGTACGAGATCGTCTCGTTCATTGAGCCGGTCCGGTAACCTTGCAGATCCACAGCCACATATGCATAACCTGCATCCTTGACCAGTCTTAACACTTCATCACGAAGTTCGCCCACTACTCGAAGGTATTCATCCTCTCCCAATTCCAGCCTGGCAACGGTATCGTGATGACGGACCCGGATAGTGTTCAGCCCGAGATTCCGCAAGCCTTCCTCGGCACGGCCGACCTGGGAGAGTTTCTCGCGGGTGATACTGGTGCCATACGGAAACCTGGAAGAGAGGCAGGCAAACGAAGGCTTTTCCGCAGTCGGCAGCTTCATCTCCCGGGACAGCTCGCGAATATCATTTTTTGTCAGGCCGGCCTCCTCCAGTGGACTGCGGACATGCAACTCCGCTGCGGCCTGCCGGCCTGGACGATAATCGCTCCTGTCGTCGACATTATTACCATCCAGAACAAACTCAAGACCCTCTTTTGCTGCTATCCGGCTTAGTTTTCTGAAAAGCTCCAATTTGCAGTAATAGCAGCGATTTTCAGGGTTATCGGCAAAACCGGGGATGTCGAGTTCCTCGGAAGCGATCACTTGATGACGTCCACCGATCTGCCGTGCCAGTGACTCTGCTTCATGCAGTTCCCGTTCAGGATAGGTCGCCGATGTCGCCGTTACGCCCAGAGCACGTTCCCCAAGCAGTTCAACGGCAACAGCAAACAGAAGAGTCGAGTCAACCCCACCGGAAAATGCGATGACACAACATCCCATTTCAAGGAGAATCTGCTGAAGTTCCCGTTTTTTTTCGGCCAGTAACGTGTTCATCAAACCTCTTTCAAATCATTCGTTTCCCGAATTCCATGCAACAAATGCTGCCACCCAGAAGCATTATCCCGGACGCTTTCCTACCTGTGTTTCAATTCGTTGAGGTGGAATCGTTGCATCGACCACGTACTGCGGAAATTTAGACCGCAAAGCTGACAGCAGAGAGTTCGGACCTTCCTGGATGATGATCTCGCCGAGGCGGGTACGCCCCTTCCCTTCGGCTTTCTCCTTGTACCAGTCCAGAACTGTTGCGATAAAATCCACTACCTGTTCTTCCGGCAGGAAGGAGGCAAAGAGCGTTCCGACCAACGGATGACGTCCCCACTTGCCGCCGATCCGGACCGTATAGCCGCGCTTTGCAGCCCGCCATGCCTCGGTGGGGCAGACCTTGACGCAATCACCGCACCAGGTGCAAAGGCAGGCGTCTAACCGGGGGAGCTTGACGTCCCCCATGGTGATGGCACCGTCACTGCAGCTCTTGACACAGAGCCCGCACCCTATGCAGGCATCATTTGCCAGTTCCGGCAGAATCGCGCCCTGGAAGCCGACGTCATTGGTGGCCGACTTGGGACAGTCAAAGGGACAGCCGGCAAAGCCGACCTTGAACTTGTGGTGACCGGTGGAGGTGCCAAACAGCTGCCGGTCAACCTCCAGGGCCGTTTTTTGGGTATCCACCAGCCCGTTGGGGTTGTACTCGCAACCACCGCAGGCCGTCGGCACCCTAACCCGGGCGCCGCAGGACGCCACCCGCTGGTCCCCCTCCCCCAGTTCTGCGACCACGGCATCGAAATCCTTGAAATTCACATTGATCAGCTCCACAGACTGGCGGACGGAGAGATGCACCATCCCCTCGCTGCAATACTTTTCCGCCACTTCGGCGATCCTTTTCAGGCGTGACACCGGCAGGCGGCCACCCGGCACCCGCAGGCGGATGGTGAACAGGTCCTTCTTCCGTTCCTTGATGAAACCGCCGGCCTTGAGGTTCTTCAGGTCGACGGCTGTACTTTTGTTATCTTCAGACATACTGCATTTCCTTTATCGGCAGATGGTTGTCGGTTCCGCATCTGCAACTGGTTATTGCTCCAGCTCGCAGACGGTCATGGCGTCCGTCTCGTCACACAGCTCGGTGATGGTTGGCGCATCACCGCATATGGGACAGTTAGAGTTGCGCTTGAGGGCCACGTCGCGGAAGGTCATCTCCAAGGCATCGTACATCATAATCCTGCCTGTCAGCAGCTCCCCCTTGCCGACCAGAAATTTGATCGCCTCGGTGGCCTGGATGGAGCCGATGACCCCTGGCAGTACGCCGATGACGCCGGCCTGTGAACAGGCGGGAATGGCATCTTTGGGGGGCGGCTGCGGAAACACACAGCGGTAGCAGGTCGACTGACCGGGCAGGACAGTGATGGTCTGACCGACAAACTGGAGGATACCTCCATGGGAGTACGGCTTGCCACCAAGAACGCAGGCGTCGTTGATGAGGAACTTGGCAGCGAAATTGTCAGTGCCGTCGATGACGAAGTCGTAGTCAGCAATGAGTTGAGCGATGTTGGCTGCGCTGACCCACTCCTTATAGGTATTAACCGTGATATCCGGGTTGATGGCCCGCATCTTTTCCGCGGCGGAGACCACCTTCGGTTTCCCAACGTCCGGAGTGAAGTGGATCACCTGTCGCTGCAAGTTGCTGACCTCAACCTTATCGGCATCGGCAATGCCGATGGTGCCGACCCCGGCAGCGGCCAGGTAGAGGGCGATTGGCGAACCGAGACCGCCGGCTCCGATGATCAGAACCCGGCCGTCAAGGAGCTTCTGCTGCCCCTTCCCACCCACTTCCTTGAGAATGACGTGTCGCGAGTACCGCTGGATCTGTTCTTCGCTCAGCATCAGCATCCTCCTCACATTACGTTGCTGGCTGATGCTATTAAAGCATAGTAAATTTGTCAACTTGCATTTCTTATATTGCCTAGCAAATGACTAGCCTTTTCCGGAAGTAAATATTCCCGTCTTGCCACACAATATTTACGTACTTGTACAGAATAATTACTGTAATTAATCCAGTTGATAGATTGCAGCAACGGCATGTTTGCGATAGTAGTGACTGATTCGCCTGAACCCGTGAGGCAAAAGCAAGCTGTCCAGTTCCTGATGGGTAAAGGTCCGTGCACAGTCGGCATGGTTGAAATAATGGGTGCAACCGTCACCGCAAGAGTCCGGCCGGCGGCATCGGACCTCCATGAGAAGATACCCCCCTTTTTTCAAATTGCGGACAATGTTGGCAACATAGGTATCCTTCTCTGCAGATCCGGAAATAATATTGAACACGTAGGTGGAAAGTACCAGATCAACATTCAGTCTCGCATGAGACAGCTGATCCGTGTCAAAGCCACCGGCCAGAGCGTCACTGCACGGGAGGTCGCGAAACCGTTCCACCTGGTCAGGGAGATCGGCCGCAAAGACCGTAAAACCCTGCTCTGCCAGATATCTGGAATTGCGCAGCTTGCCGGCCCCGTAGTCCAGAACCGTTTCAGCTCCCTGGTATCTAAAAAAATTACAGTAACGGTTAATACTTTTTGCAACGGTCATAGGGCAGCCCCCCCTTCATTTCTCTTACGGATCAGATACCGGCCCCATCCTGAATTATGCCGAACTCCAGCTCTCCCAACCGATCCCCCCACCCCTGTGCCCATTTACGCAATTCGGTTACGGAAAGTGGTTTTGGCATTCCGTCAAGCAGATGACCCCGGTCGGTAATTATCTGCTGTGCCAGGCGACGATAGAGACGTGCCTGGGTGGAATCGGGTGACAGTTCAATCACCGTTTTCCCGTACAGTTCACTGTGCCTGACAACAAGGGAGCGGGGTATCAAGCCGGCTACCTGCGCATGGACCTGACTGGCAAAATCACCGACAAATGACTCCTCGAAGCTTCCCGCCAGAGCATTGCCGATAAGAGAGGTTGAGGTCACCCCGGACTGCCTGGCGACAGACCTGATGAATGAATTAGCCGCATAAAAGGACATCAGATCACCGGACGTAACGATGAATGTACGCTGTAGCGCCAGAGCGTTCAGATGGGATGCTATCGCAGAGCAGCCTAGTTCTCCGGGGATATCATAGACGACATAATCAGACTGCAGGTGGCGAACTAGGTCGAGCTTGCGCAATAACTCCAGGGCCCGGCCTATGCTTTTGGTTGCGCAGTCGTCCTCGGCAAGGGAGTCGCCGACTTCCACACAGGCGATATCCCGGTATCCATGCACCACGATGTCATCGATATGCGGAACTTCCCCCCTGTGCAGATAATCAAAAAGAGTCGGGATCTGCTCACTGCCATGAATCAGAGTACCGGCATCGGCCTTCAGGTCACAGCCAACCAGCAGTACCCTCTTGCCCATTTCGGCAAGAGCTGCGCTCAAGTTGGCCGCAAGTGTCGTCTTGCCCACCCCCCCTTTGCCGTAAATGGCAATTTGCTCAGTCATGTGAATCCCCCTGCTACGGATAAAAAAGGCCGGGATGGTCTGCAACGACTCAATCCCGGCCTCCGGTTCTCCGGTCAGCCACTATTTTGCGCTGTTTGTATCTAAATACCGCTACCGTGAATATGTTCCTGACGGTTGAGACGTATCTTCTCGCTCTTGTCGATCTGAATGACCCTTCCATCCTGGATAACGAGAGTTACCGTGCCAAAACGTATTACGCGAAGAGCTTCCCGCACTTGGCGTTCAAGCTCACCATTCCAGAGTTCACTGACCGGGGCAGACATCAGACGCCCTCGAAAAGCGCTGTGGAAAGATATCTCTCGGCGCCGTCGGGAAGAATGACGACAATGGTTTTGCCGGCAAATTCCGGATCGAAAGCAAGCCTGGTGGCAGCCGCCAGAGCCGCGCCACCCGAAATGCCCACCAGCACCCCCTCTTCCCTGGCCAGTCGCTTGGCAAACTCTATGGCATCATCACTGGTTACCTGTTCGACACGATCGACAATGGAAAGATCGAGTGTATCGGGGATGAATCCCGCTCCAATCCCCTGGATCTTGTGAGGACCGGGCTTAAGCGCCTCTCCCGCGATTTTCTGGCTAATGACCGGGCTCTCCTTTGGCTCCACGGCTACCGAAAGAATTTTCTTCCCCCTGGTGTTCTTGATATAGCGCGAAATGCCTGTGATGGTACCGCCGGTGCCAACGCCTGAGACCAGCACGTCGATTGCCCCGTCGGTATCGTTCCAGATTTCCGGACCGGTGGTTTTTTCATGGATCGCCGGGTTTGCCGGATTCTTGAACTGCTGGGGAATGAACCAGCGGCTAGGGTCGGAGGCGGCAATCTCCTCCGCCCTGTTGATTGCCCCCTTCATCCCCTCGGCACCGGGAGTCAGGATCAGGTTCGCTCCAAGAGCAGCCAGTACCCGGCGACGCTCGATGCTCATGGTTTCCGGCATGGTGAGAGTCAGCTTATAGCCCCGGGCGGCGGCAACATAAGCCAGGGCAATGCCGGTGTTACCGCTGGTCGGTTCGATGATCTCCACACCCGGCTTAAGGACACCCCTCTCTTCGGCATCCCAGATCAGGTTGGCGCCGATACGGCACTTGACCGAATAGGCCGGGTTGCGACCCTCGATTTTGGCCAGGACAGTGGCACCCGCACCCTTGGTAATATGATTGAGTTTGACAAGCGGGGTGTTGCCGATGGACTGAGAATTGTCTGCATAAATACGTGACATGTTGGATTCTCCTCTCTTTGTTGCAGGCATCATACCTGCTTATCTATAGACATGATAGACTATAGTGATAAAAAAATTTATATTGAAAAATCGAGCTGCTTTGACAATCTTTGACGCTCGAACTCGCTGCGCTCGATCATGTCGGCAAGGGTGACAGTATCGATTATCTCAGAGATGGCTTTCTGCACATCCGCCATGACCAGTCTGGTGGCACACGTTGCCGCGTCCTGACATTCCGGACAAGAACCTGGGGAATTTTCCGAAAGGCACTGAACCGGAGCAAGATCACCCTCGAATGCCCTGATTATGCTGCCCAACGTAATGGTATTCGGAGCTTTTGCCAACCAATAACCGCCGCCGGGACCCTTTCTGCTGGTGAGTATACCCTGACTCTTGAGGGTAAGCAGAATTGCCTCGAGAAACTTTTTGGGTATATTTTCAGCCGTGGCAAGATCGGCGATAAGATAGCTCTCCTTATCCCGTGTCCGCGCCATATAGGTCAGCGCCTTGATGGCGTATTTGCTCCGCATTGAAATCATAAAGCCTACCATTACTATAGTTAAACTGGTTATAAAAGAATATCGGTGCAATGTCAACGAGTTTTTTAAATCTGAGATTTCAGCCATTGCGAGGTCTACGGGAGCACATGCGTATTGGCCACCAGAGTTGAATACAATATTGATAGTCTTTGTATTTTTATCTTGACGCCAATAATCATGCTCTGCTAGGCTAGCTTACATCAATTCGTGCTGACCAGAAAACTGGAGGCCGGAGATCCCCTATTGCACGGGGGCTCCGGCCTTTTTTATTTTCCACAAGGAGAGTCGGAACATGTCAGGAAAAAAAGAGGACTTACTCAAGAAACTTGCGGACGCAGTCGTGGATATGGATGAAAAGTTGACCGTAGCCACAGCCCATGAAAGCCTCGCGGAAGGGCTTGATGCCTACGAGGCAATCGATGGCGGTCTTTCCCGCGGCATGGAGCGGGCAGGTCAACTGTTCGAAGAGGAGGAGTACTTCATCCCTGAACTGCTCATGTGTTCAGATGCCATGTATGCCGGACTGGATGTACTGAAGCCTCACCTCAAAACAACCGGTGAAAAGAAAGGGACCGTCGTCATCGGTGTCATCGAGGGAGATACCCACGATATCGGTAAAAACATGGTCAGGATTATGCTGGAAACCGGCGGGTTTGAAGTCCACGATCTCGGCCGTGACGTCCCTCCCCGTGTATTTGTCGACAAGGCGAAGGAGGTGAACGCCACTATCATCGGCCTGTCCACCCTTATGACTACCACCATGGACGGCATGGGCCAGGTGGTCCGCCTGTTGCAGGAAGAGAACATCCGGGACAGGCACAAGGTGATGGTTGGCGGCGGGCCCATATCACCCGGCTTTGCCAAAAAAATCGGTGCCGACGGCTATGCAATTAACGCCGCCGAAGCGGTCAAGGTCGCCAGGGAACTAGCCGGAGCAGTCTGATGACGATCGCCGCCATGAAACCATTGGAACGACTCGCAGCCTACGGGCGCGGGGAGAGCATTGACCGTTTGCCGTGTGTACCGATCATCGGCAATACCGCTGTCAGGGTCATCGGCGTAAAGGTTTCCGAATTCCGGGGGAACGGCAGACTGATCGCCGCAGCCCAGATCGCCTCCTACCGGAAATTCGGTTACGATGTTATCCGGGTATTCACCGACCTCTTCACCCTGGCCGAAGCCATGGGAGCCAGGGTTCACTATCCAACCGATGAAACTGCCTATCTTGCGGCACCGGCCATCACCGGCGTTGACGACATAAGTCGCCTGCAACCGGCAGATCCACGCCGCGATGGCAACCTCCCCCACCATCTCGAAGCAATGAACCTGACTGTCGAATCTGTCGGTAAGGAAGTTGCGGTTACCGGCGCCCTCACCTGCCCATTCACCACCGCATCATTTCTGATCGGCACGGAAAACCTTGTCAGGCTCACCCTGAAAAATCCGCAGGCGGTGCACCTCCTCTGCCGGGTAGCGCTGGAAAGCGCCAAAAATTATGCTGCTGCCATCATCGCCGCCGACTGCACACCGAGCCTGACCGACCCCATGTCATCCACATCGGTCATCAGCCCGAAGCAGTTCCGTGAATTCAGCCTTCCCTATCTGAAGGAACTGATCAGCTTCATCCATGGACATGGCAAATCCGTCACGCTGCACATCTGCGGCAAGACCAACCGTATCTGGGACGACATGATAGCAGCCGGGGCCGACTGCCTGAGCATCGACAACGACGCGAGCCTGGCCGAGGCACGCACCACCGTCGGCGACAGGGTCAGGATCATGGGAAACATCAAACCTTCCGAGATCATGCTGCAAGGCACACCTGAAGATGTCAGACACGCAGTCTACGACTGTGTGGCCCTGGCCGGCGACTCACCGCGGGGGTATATCGTTGCCTCTGGATGCAGCCTCCCCACGGAAACACCATTTGCCAACATCCAGGCGATGATCGATGCCACGGCGGAAATTGGCTGGCCGATCACGCTGGAAAAATTAGCACGGAGGAATCCATGAGTTCACTCAGCCCGAAAGAACGTCTACTGCGGGTTCTTGACAAAAAATCGGTCGATCGCCCGCCAGTCATCTGCACCGGCGGCATGATGAATGCGGCCATCGTCGAGGTGATGACCAGCACCGGCAACACCCTCCCCGACGCCCACCACGAGGGGGGGCTGATGGCCGCCCTCTCCGCTGACATACATGCCATGACCGGCTTCGAAAACCTCGGCATCCCCTTCTGCATGACAGTGGAGGCTGAACTGCTCGGTAGCGACATCGATTTCGGCACCCTCGCCTGCGAACCAAAAATCGCCCGGGAAATATTCCCGTCAGTAGCCCAGGTAGAGCAACGCGACATCGCTACCATGCTCAAATCCGGCCGGGTCGTGGAAATCATCCAGGCCGGCTACCGGATCTCCCGGCAACATCAGGACAGCCCGGTCATTGGCAACCTGACCGGACCAATCAGTACCGCCGCCTCCATTGTGGACCCGGTAACCTTTCTCAAGGAGCTGCGCAAGGACCCGGCAAACTCGCACCGGGTACTCGATTACGTCAGTGACCTGCTAATTGCTTTCGGCAGGGAGATGATAACCAACGGAGTTACCCTGATCTCCATCGGTGACCCGACCGCCACCGGTGAAATACTTGGCCCAAAGGTCTTTAACGAGTTTGCCGTCCCATATCTGAACAAGGTCATCGACGGCATCCATGCTGCCGGCGCCCCGGTCATTGTCCATATCTGCGGCAAGATACAATCGGTGAAACATTCCCTGCCGCACCTCAGGGCCAACGCCATCAGTACCGACGCACTAGTGAACCTGCGCGTTCTCAAGGAGGAGTTTCCTCAATTGACCACCATGGGGAATGTCAGCACCTTCATGCTGGAATTGACCGAAGCGGAAAAGGTGGCCCGGCACACGGCACAACTGGTGAAGGACGGCATTAACATCATCGCGCCGGCCTGCGGACTGAGCACAGCAACGACACTGACGGCGATACGCGCCATGACCGACACAGTGAAAGAACAATAATGCCTATCATTACGTTCATACCTGATAATCGCCCTATTTCGGTTGTCCATGGGACCACCATCCTGCAGGCCTCCCGACTGGCCGGCGTCGTTATCGACGCCCCCTGCAACGGAGCCGGTCACTGCGGAAAGTGCGCGGTCAGAATACCGCCCGATGACCTCGGAAAACTGATTATCCACGCCCCCCACCACCTGTCGGTGGAAAAGGAAGAAGCGGGCATAGTGCTGGCCTGTCATGCGGAAATCCACGGCGACCTGATCGTATCCGTGCCGCAGCGTGAAGAGCGCGACCTACAGATAGTTACCGGCGGAGTGAGCCATACCATTGAACGTAATCCGTTCATCAGCAAGCGCTACGACCCGGCCACGGACGAAACAATTGTGCTTGGCGGAAGCACCGTCCTGACCCGTGAACCGGGCAACAGTGCCTCTGAAAATTTCGGTGTTGTCGTGGACATCGGCACCACCACCCTAGCAGCGGGTCTGATCGATCTGGCAAGCGGCGTCGAAATTGTTTCCCGCTCCGCCCTCAACCCGCAGACCGTGTACGGTCAGGACGTACTCTCCCGCATCAGGTTTGCTGCTGACGATGGCGGACTGGAGACACTGCGCAGCTCACTCATATCGGAAATCAACCGCTTGATCGGGGAAGCCTCAACAGAGGCCGGCATCGGTAGCGGCAGCATCTATGAAGTGATCTTCAGCGGCAACAGCTGCATGCTCCACCTGGCAACCGGCGTGGATCCCGCCCCCCTCGGCCGCCTCCCCTTTAACCCGGCAATACGGGGTGGCAACCATCTTTCGGCATCGTCCTGCGGCCTGGAAATCGCTCCCCACGGTCTTGTCTGGCTGCCGCCGGTCATCTCGGCCTACGTTGGCGCGGACATAACCGCCGGCATCCTGGCCGGAGAACTGCACAAGCTATCCGGCGTTACCCTGTTTATCGACATCGGCACCAACGGCGAAATGATCCTTGCCCGGGACGGCAGGCTCTCCGCCACTGCCACCGCTGCCGGACCGGCTTTTGAAGGAATGAACATCTCCTACGGAATGCGCGCTGCCGCCGGTGCCATCGAGGAGGTCAGTTTTTCTCCCCTTTCTGACCTCTCTCTGAAAACCATCGGCGGCGGCGCCGCTAAGGGAATCTGCGGCAGCGGCTTGATGGACCTGACCGCGGAACTGGTGCGTACCGGCGTCATCGGTCAAAGCGGCCGATTTACCGACCCATCGGCTGGCAACCTCCCCGATGCACTCGCCTCACGCGTGCAGAAAATCAATGGCAAGACGCTCCTTACGCTCACCGACGTGCTCTCGTTCACCCAGACGGATGTCCGCCAGGTGCAACTGGCCAAGGGAGCGATACGTGCCGGCATCGACCTGCTCCTCCAAGCCAACAGCACGACAGCAGAGGAGATAGACCGGGTCTACATCGCCGGCTCCTTCGGTTTTCACCTGCGAGAGGAAAGCCTGCTGACCTTGGGGCTGCTGCCGGCGGAAGTCGCCGGCAAGGTAACCTTTCTCGGAAATACGGCCAAAAGCGGCGGCGAAATGATGCTACTGAACCATACTCTTCGCAGCGAACTGCTTGAACTGGTCGATAGCGTAAAGGTCGTTGAACTGGCAGCCAATCCAGCCTTTGACCGGGCGTTCATGGAAGCGATGAAGTTCTAGGAGGTATCAATGGCCGAACATATTCTCATTGCCGGCAGAGAAGGGGTGGGTAAATCGACGACTGCTGCCAATCTGGCAGCCGCGCTGGCGGAATCCGGTCATAGTGTTGCCATGATCGGCTATGATCCGCGCCAGCGATCAACCATTGCCCTGAGAGGGGGGAGCAAACTCATAACGGTTTCCGAAGACGGTGCTGCAACGGGTGAACCGCTGTTCACCATTGGCTACAAGCATTCGCTCTGCATCGAAGCCGGCGAACTGGAGGATCAAACGGCATCACCCCTTCTTGCTTCCCGGCTGAACGCTCTCATTGCGCATTACAACCCCCGATTTGTCATCCATGACCTGTGGCAGTACCCCGGTAGCAGCTTCATCCTCCCCCCCGTTGCCCACTCGGCACCTCGCCTGCTCGCTGTCTCCACAGGCGACATGGCATCGATTGAGACGCTGAACGAGTTGTTTGCCTGGATGAACAACCTGGAATCCAGCGACTGCAGGTTCGCGGGAGTCATCATCAACAACATCAAAAACAAGGTTCATGAATTGATGGTCAATGATTTCGCATCCCGAACCGGGACATCAATCATCGCCAGTTTTCAGAGCTCCATGATGGTATCCATGTGCGACTATCTCGGAGAAACCCTGCTGGAAGCCGCTCCCAACAGTCACGACTCTATTCTCTATCGCATCCTTGCAAAGCAGATAGGGAATGCGGAGATTGCTAAACGGCCGACATTTTTTGATGAAACCGAACTTGAGCACTGGGGCAGAAAATGGTACGAGACCATTTCCCAAATGGAATCCGGCGTCGTCATGGATGGTTCCGGGATATAGCTGCCCCGGATAGCATGAAGCGGACTACCATCTGCGGAAGATAAATACACCAGGCTTCCTCACCCTGCCCTATCATATATGGCAGGGTGAACTGCTTTAAAAGGTTTGACGTGGAGATGTTGAAAGGAGTAGTTAAGAACTGCTCACTGAATGTCAGTCGGTCCGGCCGACTATTCCGGCTCTAAGCGGCATTCGCAGAATCAAATGATTTCCGTTTCAGGAGGGAAGATGGCGGCGAACGTGAAGGAGCTTGTCCGGCGCTACAAGTCGGACCCGGAGTCGGTCTACAACACCTGGTTCATCGACAACGAAACCCGGATGAAGGCGTTTCGCTCTATCCGGCGCGGGGTCATCGACGTTATCGAAGCGATTAAGAGCGGCACCTTCCCCAACGACTTCAAAGGGTCGCCGCTGGAGTTTGTCCTAACATGCATCACAGAGCAGAAACAGGTCTTCGAGGGTGCGGCGCACCCCTTTTACTGGAAGCCGAAGCTTCGTATTCCCGACATCTACGAGAACGAAGAGAACAAGGACGCCTTCGGCCGCTTCCTGGATAGTTGCCTCGCCGCACCCACCGCCGAGCGGATCATCCGCGAGATCCTCACCCTGGATGACCGGCGTATCAAGGGTCTCGGCCCGGCCGTAGCAAACATACTCTACTTCCTTCACCCGACCCACATGCCCCCTTTCAACACCGCCATGCTGAACGGTTTCAATACCGTCTTTGGCGACAGGAAAAAGCTCGGCTCCTGGCCGGCGTACCTTGAGATGCGCGAGACGATCATGCAGGCGAACGAGGAGCTGCAGCCGGCGCTCTCCAAGGACCTGGGAGCCATCTCGGGGCTTCTCTTCGACGTAGGGGTGGGAAAAATCGCCCTTGCCGGCAATTTCGAAACGGCACTGGAGTTCGACCGAGCCAAGCTGGAGAAGGCGCTGAAGAAGCGGCACGAGGAGGTGCGTCGGGCGCAGGAGGAGGAGAATTCGCACCTGGAGATGCAGCTGACCCTGACGCGGATGGGGCGCGAGCTCGGCTACGATGTCTGGGTCGCCGCCAACGACCGGATGCGCTCCCATGGTGGCGTCTGTCTGCAGTCGCTGACGCTGGCCGAACTGCCACCGCTGGATATGGCGCCGGAAACTCTGAAGACGGTTTCACTCATCGATGTCATCTGGATCAACCGGGAGAGCCAACAGATCGAGTGCGCCTTCGAGATCGAGAAGAGCACCTCCATCTATTCCGGGATGCTGCGACTCCTGGATCTGGCATCCTCACTGGGTGATAAGAAATACGACTTCTTTCTCGTCGCACCGGACAACCGGGAGAAAGAGATCGTTGCTCAGCTCCAGCGGCCGGCGTTTCGTAGCCTGGCGAGCGTGGCTTTCCGCTATCTGCTCTTTTCGGATATCTCCTGTAACTGCGAGGCGATGGGGCGGTTTGGGGATGATTGGCGGGTTTTGCTGAAGGTGGCAAGGGGGAACTGATGTAGTATGATCGGTGAAGTCGGTATTTCTGATAATCGTAAATAGGAGTTCACAATAAATGCGATTTCTTGCTGACGGTCCATCAATACCTGATGAATTACTCGTCGCCAGGGACGAAGGGAGAGTAATTTTCTTCTGCGGTGCTGGCGTTTCTCGTGCACGCGCCGGCCTCTTGGATTTCTTCGGATTGGCGAAAAACGTAACCGACAGTTTGGGCGTTACCGCAGACGATCCAGTAAGAAAGCTCATAACGGAAGCGAGAGACCTAGACCTTAGAATAGGAATTAGTGGACTGATTTCGGCTGACAGGATTTTCGGCCTTCTGGAGCGAGATTTCCTTGCTCGCGAGATAGAAGCATCGGTTGCTAATGCGCTTAAGCCAACCTCGGAAGTTGATCTTTCAGCCCACCGGATAATGCTTGATTTGGCGAGGTCAACTGACGGTAAAACCCGACTTGTCACAACGAACTTCGACCTCCTTTTCGAGTCGTGTGACGATTCTCTTCCATGTCACAGATCACCCCGCCTGCCTGATCCGACGCGTAATGACGAATTCGAAGGGATCATTCATCTCCATGGCCATGTAGACAAAGAGTATCGCGGGGCATTCGGCGATGGCTTTGTTTTATCGAGTTCAGAATTTGGTCATGCTTACCTTGCAGATGGATGGGCAACCCGGTTCATCCGATCAATTCTGGAAAAATATATCGTTGTTTTCGTTGGATATGCTGCTGATGACCCGCCCGTTCTGTATCTGCTTGAAGCCCTGAACAGGCATCAGGAATCCTTGTCAGGAATGTATGCCTTTCAGGCCGGCACTCAAAGTGATGCAGAGGCCAAGTGGCGACATAAGGGCGTTCTGCCAATCGCCTATGACGATACAGATAATCATAAATCTCTTTGGGATACGTTGCGCGCCTGGGCTTGCAGAGCGCAGAACCCAGATTTATGGTATGGAAATGTTATTGATATGGCTCAAAAGGGGCCAGAATCACTGCTACCTCACGAAAGAGGACAGGTTGCCCATATTGTCTCAACTCTTGAAGGGGCAAAGAGGTTCACTGGTTCTGAAAATCATCCACCTGCAGAATGGTTGTGCGTTTTTGACCCTGCCATACGATATCTAAAGCCTGGCAATCTCGGCAGTTACTTTGAACGAGGACCATATTTTGATCCTTTCGAAGCATACGGATTGGACAGTGATCCAAGTCCAAAAAAGATTGGTCCAGAAGATTATATGGCAAAAAGAGAAATTCCTGAAGGCGTCTGGAATTGCTTCGCCGCTACCCGGCTTGATCGACAAGATTTCCAAGACAACAACTTTGCGGCATTAAAGGGTCATTACTCTATTAATATACCCACGTTGCCTAAGAGATTAAGGCAACTTGGTTTTTGGATTGGTGCGGTATCGTATCAACCCGCATCGGTTTGGTGGGCAACGCATCAAGCCGGTCTTCATCCCGACATACAAAATCACATCCTGTTTGAACTTGAACGCAGAAAAAAAGAATCCTCTCTTGAGGTCAGGCGGTCCTGGCGTTATGTGTTCGAAACATGGGGAACTCATAAAAAAGACTTCCATGAATGGTATCAACTGAAGGCTTCAATTGATCTTAATGGCTGGTCTGATGCTGCGATAAGGGAGGTCGCATTGATTTGGCGACCGTATTTGAAAGTGGAATGGCCATATAGCAGTGGACCAAAACCCCCGGAGAACATTGATGCTGTTAGTGTCAGGGAAATGGTGAATCTGGACGTCAAGTATTTGGAGTTTCATGAGAAGGTAGGAATCCCAGACGAATATCTCGTAACTGCTGTTCGTGAATTCCGGAAGAATTTAGAACATGCAGTTTCCCTTGAGAAAGAACTTGAAGGATTCAGCTACATCACTCTCTGTCCAATAGAACCGGACCCGGATTTGGAGGGAGAGTCATCTGATCGACATTACGGCATTTCACACACCTTCCTTTTCTATGTAGGTCTTATTAGAAGGCTAATTGTTCACGACCAGAAAGCAGCAAAGCATGAGTATCTGGCTTGGTGGACAGATGATGATAAGGTCTTTGCCAGATTAAGAATATGGGTCTCCGGCCGTCAAGAGCTTCTTGCTGGTGCCGAAGCTGGACAGTTGATTTGCAGTCTGAATGATGACGTTTTTTGGGATAGTCGCCACCAGAGAGATCTCATGCTCGCTTTGGGCAAACGCTGGAATGATTTTCCCTCCACGATAAGAATACGCCTTGAGAAACGATTGCTCCGTGGGCGTTCAAGATGGAAAGGTGAGGAAAAGACCAAATATGAAGAGCGTCGCGCCTGGGACTCCCTGAACCGTATTCATTGGCTTTCTGAAAAAGGATGCAGCTTCAGCTTCGACATACAAAAGGAAAGCGAAAAGTTACAGGAGCTTGCACCTGAATGGCAACAACGCTATTCAGATAAGGCCGCAGCTTCCATGGAAGGCCGTGGTGGCACTGTCCGCACTGACTCAGATTTTTCAGTTCTGCTTGCTGAACCATTGGAAACACTTCTCGGCAAGGCCAGGGAACTTAGCGGTCGAATGGATGAAGGATTCGTAGAAAAAGATCCATTTGCGGGATTGGCTTCAGAACGACCAATTCGTGCATTTTCGGCGCTCAACAACTCTGCGAAGCGGGGAGAGTGGCCGGAGTGGGCCTGGAGAAAGTTTCTTTTTTCTTCTGCGAGAGAGAAAGATAAACCGCGCTTTTCTGCTCTGATTGCCCATAGAATATCAACTTATCCTGTCGACGCAGTTGCTGAATTTATATACCCGGTATCGGATTGGCTGCAAAAGTCCAGCAAGATCTTGCTTGCCGACTATCCAGAACAATTCGAACGGGTATGGTCTAAGATAGTCAGTGTTCTGAAGGCTGAAGCTGATATCTCCAAAACTTCTCTGGTTCGCGGGAATAAGGACCCGGCATGGGCAACGGAAGCTTTGAATGCGCCGGTTGGCAAATTGGCGCAAGCCATCATGAATGATCCGCAGAAGGAGGGATTGAAAGCTGGGAAAGGCTTCCCAATCCCGTGGACCAACCATGTCGAAGAACTGCTTGGCTTGTCCGGCGACCACAGGCGGCACGCATTGGTAATGTTGGCTTTTAACCTGAATTGGTTCTTTTATATTGATCCATCTTGGACCGATAAGAATCTTCTCTCTGCCCTTGAGAGTGAAGACGAGGATCAAGAGGCATTTTGGGACGGTTTTTTCTGGGCATCAAGAGTCCCTGACGAAAAACTCTACCTTCGCTTGCAGCCTTGGCTGTTAGAGCTTGCCTTGCATAAGCATGTTGCCGGTCGAAGAGAGGTAAATGTGTTATCGGGAATTCTTTTGGCAGGTTGGGGGAGTATTCACAAGAAAACCGGGAGGCGTTTCATTTCAAATGATGAGATGCGAAATGTTTTGCTTAATGCAGATGATGAATTCCGTGGGCAGATAATTTGGCATTTGGAGCGATGGTCCTCTGAAAAGGGGAAAGGCTCTTGGAAAACGAACTTGCCTATATTCTTTACAGAGGTATGGCCGCGGCAGAAACAGGCAAAGAGCCCGAAAATGTCCGCTAAGCTTTGTGATCTGGCCTTTTCAAATGAAGCAGTGTTCCTCATTATCGCCGATATAATTTTGCCACTATTGACTAAAATTGATGAGGAAGGTTTTTTCCTGCCTCACTTACGTGGGACAAAGACCGATATTGTCGCAAAATTCCCGGAAAAGACATTGGCTCTTCTATGGGCTGTTTTACCTGAAAACGCGACGAAATGGACATATGACATTGAAGATGTTCTTGTGAAAATTGCTGAAGCTGACCCTTCTTTGTTGAATGATTCTCGATTAATTGAACTGAAGCGGCGGTGGAGTGCACGATGAGGGGGGGAGATTTCGGGGTTGGGGCGTGAAGACTTGAAGATGATATTGAAAACCACCACCATCTGGGCCACCTTCATCCCCATCGCCATCCTGAACGGCCTCCTCCGCGAGAAATGCCTCGTGCCGCTCCTCGGCCAGCGGCTTGCACTACCGCTCTCCGGCATCTTCTGCTCCATTCTTTTCTTCCTCCTCACTTATAGCATCCTCCCCCGGCTCGGCCCTCTGAAATTAGTCCACTATCGACTTATCGGCATCGCCTGGCTCGTCATGACCGTCGCTTTCGAGTTTCTCTTCGGACGGCTGGTGGCACGGAAGCCGTGGGGCGAGCTGTTGCAGGCGTATGACCCCACCACCGGCAATCTCTGGCTGCTGGTGCTCCTGACAATTGCCGTTTCGCCCTGGTTGACTGCCCGTCTCAGAGGATTCACACCATGATTATTCAACGCTCCACCGTCGACGACGCCGAGGAAATACTCGCCCTGCAGAAAGTCGCCTACCTGAGCGAAGCAAAACTGTACGGCGACGAATCTATCCCGCCTCTCACCCAGACCCTCTCCGAGTTGAGGGAGAGCTATTCCCGTAAGACCGTCCTCAAGGCGGTTGAGGCGGATCGTATCGTCGGTTCTGTGAACGGCCGGATGAGCAAGGGGCGTTGCCTGATAGGACGACTCATGGTGCATCCGGAGATGCAGGGGAGAGGGGTCGGCACGGCCCTTATGGCAGCCATCGAGGCTGAGTTCCCGCAGGCGGAGGTGTTCCGGCTCTTTACCGGGGAACTCAGCGTGCGTAATATCCAGCTGTATGAACGTCTTGGGTACCAAATCTACGAGTGGAAGGAGATTCCTGGAAGTTTCGGGATCGTTTTCATGGAGAAGATAGGGAGATGATGACCGACTGCGTCGTCAGGCTAAAAGCAAGGACAAGGACAATAAATACTAACATGATAGACATTATATTTTGAGCTTGACCGGCGGTTGGGCAATCTTCTACGATGTGTTGCAAGAACCTAGTTGAACAAAACACTCGGTTCGGCTGACCAGACAGATGGAGGCCAGGGAAAACATCCTTGGCCTCTTTTATTGAAACTATGAGCAGGTGAGCGCGGACTGTACGGGGCAATGTCAAGCACCGCGCTGAAAGGATGAGATCATTGCTACATGACTCCGTGTTCCCTGAACCGTGCAACATACCTTCAGAAGCCAGCCTGAACCATCCGCTCGAGCAGCGGGAATACCTGGTGGACGGCACGCTTCTGACCTGGAAGGGACCGTTACAGACGGTAATTTCACCGCTGTGGGTAACAGAAAAGGACAGACTTGTACCGCAGGTTGTCGGCCATGCCCCGCTCCTGACGCCCGAAGCAGCCCTGCAGGCGCTCACAGCCGCCAAGCGCGCCTATGCCGACGGCAGAGGCGCCTGGCCCACCATGTCGGTCGGCGAGCGAATTGAATCTGTCCAGCGTTTCACCAAAGAGATGAACGGCAAGCGGGAGAAGATAATCCGCCTGCTCATGTGGGAAGTCGGCAAGCCGCTGCGGGAGGCACAGCGGGAATTCGACCGGGCCGTTGCCTGTATCACCGAGTCCATCGACGCACTCAAGGAGCTTGACCGCGCTTCGTCCCGGTTCATCATCCAGCAGGGGATCATCGGCCAGGTCCGCCGTGCGCCTCTGGGGGTTGTCCTCTGCATGGGACCGTACAATTTCCCCCTGTACGAAACGTTCACTACCCTGATCCCGGCCCTGCTCAAGGGGAACACTACCATCATCAAACCGCCCCGTTTCGGCATCCTCCTCTTCCAGCCGCTGCTGGAGGCATTCCGTGATTCCTTCCCCCCCGGCGTTGTCAACACGGTCTATGGCGACGGTGAAGTCGTTGTCCCGCCGCTCATGGCTTCCGGCGACATCGACGTCCTTGCCTTCATCGGCACCAGCCGCGTTGCCGACGGCCTGCGTGCCATGCACCCCCGCCCTCACCGCCTCCGCTGCGTGCTCGGCCTTGACGCGAAGAATCCGGCCGTTGTCCTCCCGGATGCCGATCTCGACCTGGCCGCCAGCGAATGCCTGAGCGGCAGCCTGACGTTCAATGGCCAGCGCTGTACTGCCTTGAAGATCATCTTTGTCCACCGTTCTGTTGCCGAACCATTTCTGGAGAAACTCGCCAGCGGCATCAACGGTCTTTGCTGCGGCATGCCGTGGTCAGATGGTGTCACCATCACCCCGCTGCCCGAGCCGGAAAAGCCCTCCAACCTCACCGGACTGGTAGAAGACGCCCTGGAACATGGTGCCCGGGTCGTCAACCCCGGGGGAGGAACAGTGGCCGGATCATTCTTCTACCCTGCCCTGCTCTATCCCGTGACGCCGGCCATGCGGATCTACAACGAGGAACAGTTCGGTCCGGTCGTACCGGTGGTACCCTATGACGACATCCAGGAAGTCATCGACTACGTGGTCTCTTCCGACTACGGCCAGCAGGCCAGCATATTCGGCACGGCGCCGGACCGTATCGCCCAGGTAATGGATGCGCTGGTCAACCAGGTCTGTCGGATCAATATCAACAGCCAGTGCCAGCGCTCCCCCGACACCTTCCCCTTCAATGGCCGTAAAAATTCGGCAGAGGGGACCCAATCGATAATCGACGCACTGCGGGTCCTGTCAATCCGCACCGTAGTTGCCACCCGGGATGCCGACACTAACAAGGATATTATCAACCAGATCGTCAGAGACAGAAAATCACATTTTCTTTCAACCGACTACATTCTTTAGCCATTACCTGAAATGAGAAAGTCTCCACAAACAGATTAAACTATAACTTTTATAGATGTTATATTTTATTATTGACATCTGAGTTTTACGCAGGTACTATTCAACAAAACTTGTAGTCGCGGTATCGAGGCTGACCAGAAAAACTGGAGGCCAGGCACGGAAAGGGTTAGTACGCCCCGACCGACCCTGGCCTTTTTTTATTTCAAAGGAGTTAACCATGAAAATACGACCGATACGCACCCTGCTGACCGTTCTGGCCCTGCTGATTCTGCTGACAGTCACTGCTTTTGCACAGCAAAATGGCTACAAGGGATACCCGCGCGGCAGTGCCCTGATTACCGTGCAGGAACTGAAACAGCTACTCGACACCAAAACCCCGGGACTGGTGATCCTGGCTGCGGAGAGTAATGTCGAATACCGCCTGGGGCATATTCCGGGCTCTTTCCAGGTTGACCGCCCTGCCATCGAAGCCCCGCCCGAAACCCAGAACGGCGTCAGCGGCAACCTGGCCGATGCCGCCAGCTTCACCAAGCTGGCACAGAGCCTGGGCATAAACCGGGATTCCAAAGTGGTGATCTATGACACCAAGTACGACGCGACCCGGCTCTGGTGGGCCTTCACCTACTACGGCAAGGGTGACGTGCGGGTACTGGACGGCGGCATCAAGGCATGGAAAGGGGCCAGTTATCCGGTTGATCTGCTCGCCCCTGCTGCGCCACTCCGCAGCGGCGATTTTATCGCCAGGGTTTTATCCCCTGCACTCAGGGTGGATACAGCTGATATCATTGCCGCGCAAAAAAGCAACTCGTCACAGATCTGGGATAATCGGGATATCAAGGAATTCACCGGCGAAGAGTTGAAAAAGGGGGCCTACCGGGCAGGACGCATCCCCGGCAGTTCCCACAGTGACTGGATCATCTTCAAGAAAAAGGATAATCAGGGCGAATGGCTGTCAGCGTCCGAGGTTCAACCGTTATTGAAAAAAATGGGCTATGACAAGAGCAAGGAACAGTATTTCTACTGCCAGTCCGGGGTCCGTTCCACCCAGGCCATCTTCACCCTCTATCTGGCCGGCTGGCCTCTGGAAAAGCTACACAACTACGACAGCTCCTGGATTGGCTGGTCCAAGGACAAAAACCTGCCGATCGTCAGCGGCAATCCCGCTGGAACAAACCTGGCTTTGACCGGGAAATGATAAAGCCGGCTTATGGCTTGCAACAATATGAGGCTCGCCGCATGAAACAGGCGATCACCTTCGCTGATGCAATCGGCACAGTCGCCACCATATTCCGTGGCGTGTCGACAGTGACCACTGCACGAATTGTCGGAACTGCCTGAGTCATGAAATAACTCGCATTACGCATAGTTGGCTTAAGTGGCCACTAAGTTATCTACTTTATTTATGGACGTTATATTTATTATTTGACGAACGACCAATTACTCAGGTAGGATTCCACCCACGATAAGGCACATCTTCACCGATGTTCCTGACAAACGTTTGGCTGACCAGACAGACTGGAGGCCAGGGAAACACCGCACATGGTGGAGTCCCTGGCCTCTTTTTTTTGGGGTGAATTTCATGGAAATCAGAATTGCAGTTGCCAGCAGCGATGGAGTGAGCATCGATCAGCATTTCGGTAGAGCCATTCAGTTCAGGATCTACCGTTTAATCGATAACGGCTATGAATTCATTGAAGTGCGCAATACCGACCCGGCCTGTTCGGGACAGCGACACAGCGACACCGGTCTGGAACAGACAGCCACCCGCATCGCCGACTGTCAGGGAGTGATTGTCAGCCAGATCGGTGCCGCGGCAATCGATCTCCTTATTGCCCAGCGTACCCTCCCCTTCACGATGGATGGGAGCGTTGACGAGGCATTGCAGGTGATGCTGAGGTCGAATCAATTCAACTATCTCAAAGGTAAAACCCGTGACCGGGCAGAACAGCGCCCTTAATTGCGGTGATAGCACCACCTTCAACGGCTATTGCCAGACCGGCGCCTACCCGGGTTCCTGCCTGACCGAAGCTGAGGCGGAACGAGCCGAGATAAACCGACGTTAGGAGTTCTTTTGTCATGCACGAAATCGTCATCGATAGCACATCTTTTACCTATGGCAGCAATGAAGTGCTTCGCGACATCAATCTGACCGTTGAGGCCGGTGAATTTGTCTGCCTGCTCGGTCCTTCCGGGTGCGGCAAAAGTACCTTGCTCAGATTGCTGGCCGGACTTTCCCAACCCACATCCGGCTCCATCGCCCTTGACGGTTCGCCCATTACCGGTCCGGGACTGGATCGCGGGGTTGTATTTCAGGACTACAGCCTCTTCCCCTGGATGACAGCCGGACAGAACGTGGTACTGGCCCTTGAACAGGCATTCCCGGGGAAGAGCAAGCAGGAGTACCGGCAGACAGCGCTGGAATACCTGGAGATGGTGGGCCTTGCCGATGCCTTCCCCAAACTCCCCGGGCAACTCTCCGGCGGCATGCGGCAGCGGGCGGCTATTGCCCGGTCTTTCGCCATAAACTCTCCGGTGTTGCTCATGGATGAGCCGTTTGGCGCACTGGACGCGATCACGAGGGCCCGGCTGCAGGATCTGCTGCTGCAGCTCTGGGACCAGCGTGAAGGGGAACGGAAGACCGTCATCTTCGTCACCCACGATGTGGACGAGGCGCTACTGCTGGCCAACAGGGTTGTAGTCCTCGGCCTCAATCCGGGCACGATAAAAGAAATCATCCCCGTGAACGTTCCAAGGCCGCGGATTCGCAAAGATCTCTACCTGAAGGAGGATTTTCTTGCCCTGCGCGAACGGTTGGTGTCAGTGCTCCACGAAAACATCCTCAGCGAACTCGAGGCAGGCCAGACCATGCATGCCCAAGGAGACGGGATATGATGCTGATCCGGCGACTGCTCATCTTCCTGACACTCGGCACGCTGCTCTGCGGCACGGCCAATGCCGGGCAGAGATCATTTCAGCTGCGCTTCGGATATCTGGATGACCCGGGGAGCGCCCCCGTGCTGCTGGCAGCTGAGCACGGCTATTTCAAAAGGGAGCGCCTCTCCGTCACCCTCGTTAAATTCGACAGCGTCGACAAAGGGGTAGCCGCCCTTGCTGCCGGGAAAATCGAAGCCGGGGCCTTCCCTGCCGGTGATGTTCTGCGGACCATTGCCGGGAGCGGAGATCTGCAGATCGTTGCCGGGGGCGGCACTCCGATGCCGGGCGAACTGCTTGCCGAGCTTGACAGGAGTGCCCAGAGCGAGCTTCGGGCCCGTGAAATGGTCACGGTCATCAACAGCGGGAAGACAGCCGGCACCAAAGAGACAGCGACACGGCTGGTCAAGGCCCTGATCCGGGCACACCAGCAACTGCAACAGCACGAAACAAAATCGTTACAGAGCATCAAGCATCACTTATCGCACCAGCCTCTCCCCGGCGCCTACAGATTTGATCCCAACCCTGACTATTACCGTTTTGCCGCAACATGGGAGGATCTGGGGCTTCAAAAGCCGGGCATGCGACGCGACCATCTTAACAGTCACGTGTATGAGGAGATCTACTGCGATGCCCTTGACCGGGCATTGGACGAGGATCCGCAGAACGAGGTGCTGCAGAAACTCTCCAGCGTCGCGGTCTGCATCCCCGACTGCTGTCCGGACGCTAAAAAACGGAAAAACAAAACATCGAAAGGAGCTACACCATGATGAAGAAAATTATTACCGCACTGCTGCTTTGCGTAACACTGGCCAGCGCAGCCACCGCTGCCACCCTGCCCAAACTCCGGGTCGGCTATGTCCCTGAGCCAGCCCACGGACTCTACTTCGTTGCCAAGGAAAAGGGTTATTTCAAGGATGAAGGGGTCGATGTGGACCTGTTCCAGTTCGGCAGCGCCGCCGAAGGCCTTGCGGCCCTCAAGGCGGAGAAGCTTGATGTGGGCACCTTCGGCACCACCGCCCCGCTGCTCTTTATCAGCAAGGGGAGCGAATTCACCTTCATCGGCGGCATGATGATCGGTGGCCAGGCGATCATCACTCGACCGGAACGTCTGGCTGAGCTTTCAGGGAAAGATCTCAAGGTCTACAAGGGGAAGAAAATCGGCCTGGTCAAGCTCTCCACCGGCGATGTCATCTTCAAGGGGGCGCTGAAGAAGGCCGGCATTGACTACAAGAAGGATGTGACGTTCGTCGAATTCGGTACCGTCGCCGCCGTGGTCGAAGCGGTCAAGAAAGGGGCGGTGGACGCCGGGCTTACCTACCCGCCCCACTTCTCCCTGGCCGAGAAGAACCACGGGCTCAAGGTCGCCCACTATATCGAGGAGTTCTATCCCGACTACACTTGCTGCCGCATCGTGGCCCATACCGGCAAGGTCAATGCCGACCCGGCCACCTACCGGAAGTTCCTCTCCGCCCTGATCCGCGCCTACAAGTTCTACAAGACCAACCCGGATGAAACGGTGAAGATCTACACAAGGGCGCTGAAGATTGACGAGGATATCATCCGCAACGAGACCTATGTGAAGAGAGTGGCCGAATCCAACCCTGATCCGCTGCGCAAGGGGATTCTCGACTTCTGGCAGCATATCCGGGATGCGGGCTACATCAGCCAGGATTACCCGTTGGACAAGCATATCAACACCAGCATCTATAAAGAGGCACTGGACGGAGTGATCAGGAAGGAGCCGAAGGACAAGGTGTATCAGCAGATGCTGGCCTTCTATAAGAAGAACAACTAAAGCGGACGCGCTCTTCCCGCCATCTTGACGCCGTCCTCAGAACTTTCTTGTGCGGCGTAGCGCTGCTACGCCTCCGCGAGGTTCTTCCGGGCGACGCCAACCTGGCAGAAATATCGCGTCCTTATTAAAAATATATTCTTCCAGCTGAGAAACAGCAAATAGGAGCATAACCCATGAAACGCATTGTATCACTCATCATTACACTCACCCTTCTCATCCTCGGGGCGACCGGAAGTCAGGCTGCGACTGAACTGAAGAAACTGAAAGTTGGCTATCTCCCCACCTCCGGGCACCTGCTCTATTTCGTGGCCAAGGAGAAAGGATTCTTCCAGCAGGAGGGGCTTGATGTGGAACTGGCCCGGTTCACCAACTCCGGGGAGGGGCTTACCGCGATCAAGACCGGCAAACTGGATGCCGGCTCATTCGGCACTTCGGCACCACTGGCCTTCATCGCCAAGGGGGCCGACTTCACCATCTTCGGCGGCCAGATGGGCGAAGGTCACGGCCTGATCGCCAAGCCCGAGAAGGCTGAACGTTTCAAAGACCTGAAAAACTTCCGCGGCGCGACCATTGGTGCGGTGCGCCTGGCTACCGGAGATGTGGTCTTTCGGGCAGCCCTCCATGAAGCGGGAGTGGATTGGAAAAAGGATCTGACCATAAAAGAGTTCGACTCTCCGGCAGCGGTCATGGAAGCGGTCAAAAAAGGGACCCTGGATGCCGGCCTGGTCTGGATTCCCTACTTCACCCTGGCCGAGAAGCAGGGGCTCAAGGTTGTCAAATACTCCGGTGATGTCATCAAGGGTCACACCTGCTGCCGACAGGTGGCGCTAACCGCGACACTGAAGGAGCGACAGGCCGATTTCGAGCGTTTTCTGACCGCCCTGCTCAAGGCGTACAAATTCTACCTGACCGACAAGAACGGCACGGTGGATGTGGTTGCCAAGTACGTGCAGATCGACAAAGGGGATCTGCTCAAGGACATCTACGGCGGGCATCTGCTGGTCAGCCCCGATCCCCATCGCAAGTCGGTACTGCAGTTCTGGGATTTCATGAAAAAGGCTGACTACATTACCACCACCGAGTCCATCGACAACCGGATCAATACCAGACTGTATGCCAGTGCCCTGGCCACACTTCAGAAACGGGAACCGAAGGAGAAGCTCTGGAAGAAACTGGATAATGAGTTCAAGGGTGGCGACCCGGAACTGCACATCATTTCCCACGCACACTAGGACTAAGCTGATGAAAACCGTACCGATCGTCCCCAATCTGCTGTTTGTAGCGCTGCTGGCCGCTCTTCTCTGGCCAGTCGCAGGCGAGTCCGTGCCCAACCATGTATTGACCGTCGCCGTCGTTATCCATGGCATCTATCTGCTCAGGTTCACCTGTGCCAGGGAAGAGTCGTCGCGATCAAGTGCCGGCGATGCCGCTGCCATAGTCTACCTTTTCTTGCTGTTCTGGTTCCTGGCTACCGGCAGGTTCGTTATCCTGGACAAGATGCTCTTTCCCAAGCCGGAAGGAGTGCTGCACCTCTTTGTCACGGAACTGCCGGACATGCTGAAAGGGCTGGGGAACTCTCTTATCCTGCTGGTAAGCGGCTACCTCCTTGCCCTGGGGCTGGCACTGCCGCTGGGACTGCTGGTGGGGTGGAGGGTACGACTGTTCAAGGCGATCAACCCGTTCACCAAGGTGCTGGGTCCGATCCCGCCAATTGTCTATATACCCTATGCCATTGCCCTCCTCCCCAGCTTCCGGGCGGCCTCGATCTTCGTCATATTCATCGGGGCATTCTGGCCGATATTCATCAACACGGTCCATGGGGTGTTCAACATCCCCAAGGGTCTGATCGACTCGGCGAAAGTGCTCAACCTGAAGGAGCGTACCCTGCTCTTCAGGGTCATCCTGCCGGGAGCCATGCCCTCCATCTGCACCGGGGCAACGTTGGCGCTGGTCTTCTCCCTGGTCATGCTGGCTGCCGCCGAACTGATCGGCGCCAACTCCGGCATCGGCTGGTACGTGAAAAATTTTGCCGACTTCGCCGACTACCAGCGGGTCATAGTCGGCATCATCTTCATCGGCATCGTGGTCACGGCCATCACCTGGGGAACCGAACGGATCGAACGGCATCTGCTGCGCTGGCGCAATTGAATACAAGGAGAAACCATGAGTTATCTTGACAACAAAATACCACCCAAGCGGGAGGACCGGCTCCAAGCGGTCATTGCCCATAGCGACAGCATCTGCGGACTGGCAAAAAAGGGGAAGTCTAAAAGCTGCCTGATCGACGATGGCGAGCGCGGCTTTACCCAGGGATCCATCTGTCTGCTGCTCCCGGCGCTGGCGATGCTGAACACGCTGCCGGACAACGTGGTGCTGCTGCACAGTGCCCTGGGCTGTGGCTCCTGCACCCACTCCCAGAACGCCAACGTCCGCATAGGGAGTAATGCCCGCCAGGGAAAAGCCAAGGACGGAATCTGGCTCTCCACTTCCCTTGACGAATCGGATGTCATCAACGGCGGCGAAACGAAGCTGGAACGGGCAATCATCGAGGCCGACCGCCGTTACCGTCCGGCAACCATCACCATCGTTGCCGGCTGCGTGCCGGGGATCATCGGTGACGACATCGACGGTGTTGCCCAGAATCTCCAGTCACAGGTCAGCGCCCGCCTCTTGCCGGTACACTGCGAGGGGTTCAAGACCAAGATCTGGGCCACCGCTTATGATGCGGTCTACCACACCATCGGCCGCAACCTGCTCGTTGAACGCGGAGTCAGTGATCCGAAACCTGAAGACGAGCTTAAAGTACTTCAGGAACAAGAGCGACTCAACCGCACGGTAAATCTGATGAATGTGTCATCAATGGGGAGAATAGACGAGCAGGAACTTGAACGGCTGCTGACCGGCATCGATCTCGATGTCAATGTCTTCCCGGTCTTCTCACACCCCGATTCGTTCATCAAGGCAACCCGGGCGGCACTCTCCATCAGCACCTGCCCGACCCATGACGATTATTTCCTCGGTTATCTGCAGGAGCGGTTCAATGTCCCTGCAATCATCAGGCACATGCCGATCGGCATCTCGAACACCAGTCTCTGGCTGCGTGACGTAGCCGCTGTGTTCGGGGCTGAAGAGCAGGTGGAACGACTCATTGCCGCCGAGGAAGCGGAACTGCACGGGGCGCTCGAAGAGTTCCGGCCAACTTTTAGCGGCAAAACAGTCTTTGTCAGTGCCGGTGAGTTCCGCGCCCTGGCAACAGCCAAACTGCTGCAGGAGATCGGCTTCGAGGTGGTCGGAATCCGCTCCTTCCACCATGACGAGTTCGCCAACAGCGAGTACGAAAAACTGGCAGCAGATGCCAAGAGTGACTACGTGGTAGATATCGCCAATGTGCAACCCTTCGAAGAGGCCAATTTGCTGAAAAGGCTCAAGCCTGACCTGTTCCTCGGCCATGCCAACGGCAACATGACAGCGGCCAAGCTCGGTATACCGACCCACGTTATCTACAATACCGGACTCGCCTACATCGGTTATCGCGGAGTGTATGAAATCGCCCGCAGGTTGTACCGTCAGTTGAAGAACCCGGCCTATAACCGCAATCTGGCCGAGAATATCCGGCTTCCCTACTCCGAAGAATGGTACAAAACCGAACCGTTTGCATATATCAATACCCGCGGGAGGGCAGTCAATGAGTGAGCATTTCGTCGAAAGGGCCCGTTACCTCTGCTCCCTCGGTGGTGCGGCAGCAACCATCACCGCGCTCCCCGGCGCTATCCCAATTCTCCACTCGGCGAGCGGCTGCGCCGGCAACTTCGCCTGGACCCAGAATGGCGGCAGCGGCCTGCAGGTCGGTGGCTACTGCGGCTCGCTCACGGTCCCCTGCAGTAACATGCAGGAAAGTGAAGTGGTCTTCGGTGGCGAGGAGCGGCTGCGCGAGCAGATTAGCAATACCGTGAAGGTCATGGACGGTGACCTCTATTTCGTGGTCACCGGCTGCGTGCCGGAGATGATCGGTGACGATATCTTTGCCGTGGTCAACGACTTTTGTGACGAGGGTGTGCCGATAATCGGCGCCTCCACCGGTGGCTTCCGCGGCAACTCCTACTGGGGCTACGACCTCGTGCTGCAGGCCCTGTTCAAGGATTACCTGGAAAAAGGTTTGCCAAAGGTAAAGGGCAAGGTGAACCTCTGGGGGGTTGTACCCTACATGGACCCGTTCTGGCGGGGCAACCTTACCGGCGCACGGCGACTGCTGGAACTCCTGGGACTGGAGGTCAACACCTTCTTCACCCCCGACAGTACCCTGGAAAGTGTCAAAAAAGCCGGAGAAGCGGAACTGAACGTGGTGATTTCAGACATCTACGGACAGGGGGGGGCCAGGCTGTTCGAGGAACGCCACGGCACACCATTCCTCACCCAGCCGTTGCCGGTGGGACCATCCGCATCCAGCGAATTCCTGCACGCGGTCGGCACACAGCTTTCCCTGCCCGAGTCCTTGATCGAGCAGGTCATTGACGGAGAAAAACAGCGCTACTACAAAATTCTCGAACCCCTCACCGACTGCTGGAACGACCTTGACCTGCAGCGCTACGCGGTAGTGGTCGGCGACGGCAATTACGCCCCTGCCCTCACCCGTTTCCTGGCCGATGACCTGGGATGGCTCCCCGAGCTGACCGTTTGCACCGACCAGGTACGAGAGGACGAACAGCAGCTCCTCGCGAACCGGGTGGCACGGCTCTCGTCCGGTTTCACCACCAACCTGGTATTCGAAACCGATACCAGCGAAGTGGTCAACCACCTGAACAGGCACTGGCCCCGATCCCGCGGGCAGAAATACTACAATGCCTTCAGTCCGGCTTTTGTCGTCGGCAGTTCGCTCGAACGGGAACTTGCCAGCTCCATCGGCGCCCCCCATCTATCCGTCACCTTTCCGGTTACCAACCGGGCGGTGCTGGACCGAGGCTATACCGGTTTCGATGGTGGACTGAGACTGACTGAAGATCTCCTCAGCGCGGTGATTGCTGCAAGATAAGACAGGCTGAAGCTAGAAGGCTGAAGGTATTTCCTGACTGTCTTCAGCCTTCAGTCTAATAACCTGATTTTTGTAAGGCTGACTGGAAACAACCGGAGGCCGGCATATATGCCGGCCTTTTATTTTAGGAGGAGAACGATGGGAAACTCACCGGTAATAATAAGACGTCCTCGCCAGTCACCGGGCAGCGAACTGGAACGTACACTGGCCAGACTGATAACTGGCATAAATTACGGGAAAATATCCATGGTCATTCAGGATGGCGTGGTTATTCAGATTAACCGTGAAGAATCAGTCAAACTTTCGCCGGATTCACCCTAACAGACCGGAGTAAGCAATGATATCCATGCGCAGCATATATGCCCTGAAAGCACTCGGCGTCCTGGCACGTGAGCGGCATAAGGACAGTTTTCTGATTGCAGAGATTGCCCAGGCGGAGAATATCCCGAAGAAGTTCCTGGAGGCCATCCTGCTGTCACTGAAGGTAAAGGGGATTCTTGCCAGCAAAAAAGGTCCGAAAGGGGGATATTCCCTTGCCAAGCCCGCCGAAAGCCTGACCATCGGGGATATTATCGAAGCACTTGAAGGCGACCTGTCGCCCATACAGTGCCTGAACGGCGCTGCCCATGCCGGTTGTCCAGAGTGCAACGACGAATCAAGCTGCGGCGTCAAGCTGATCATGGCGGATGTCAAGCTTGCCGTCGGTTCGATTCTTGACACGGTAACCCTTGCTGATATGCTCACTCGCAGTGAATCGGTGCGTAGTGAGCAGAAAACCATCGTCGATTATGCAATCTAGACGCTGAAAAACAACCAGAGTTTTTAAACGGACTCTCATTCGGTCCACCTTAATGTCCATATCCGAACCATCACGTCACATCATTGGCGTGCTGTGCATCACCGCCTATCTCATGAGCATGATGGGGGCAACCAACCTGATCGCTCTTTTCGGTACCGGCACGTCGCCGGTTATCGTCACAGCATGCCAGGGCGAGTGCGCCCTCTGCGGCTGCTCACCCGAAGCGAGTGCGTTGAAACTCTGCTGCTGCGCACGGAAAAAACAACTGCAGCGTATTGCACAGCAGGAGGGGAAAAGCTGCTGTAAAAAAGAACATGGCCACCATACCGGTCATCCCGAAATCAGCCCACTCCCCTGCGGCGGCGGCAAATATCCCGACAGTGGCAGTTTTACCAGTGCAGATCATATCCCTCACCGAACACAATTGACAGAACGGGCGCCCGGGTCCGCGCTGTCATTTGCATCGGTTGACCGGAATGGCCCGAATTTTCACCGTCCCCCTCCGGACCCGCCTCCTAGAATTATTCAGGTTTCTACGAAAAACAGCTGATACGCACCAGTTTTTCCCACCTGTTCGTCTCTCAACGTGCCGAAACAGGAGGACTTTACCTGAAGAGATCATGGAGGCAGCAACTTGAAAATATTACGCATTCTACTAATAATCATCGTTATGGGGCTATCCTGGGCATTCCCGGCGCTGGCTGACACAAACATAGAAGCCCCGGGGGAATGTTCCGTCTGCGGCATGGATCGAGCAGTTTTCGCCCACAGCCGCACCCTGATACGCTCTGCGGACGGCAAAACCCACGGATTCTGCTGCATCCATTGTGCCGCCAAAAAGCTCCTTGAGGATGGCGATAACGGCAGCAGCTCACTGCAGATAGCCGACTACGGTACCAGGGAGCTGATCGAAGCCCGGAGCGCCACCTGGGTTGTAGGGGGGGACATCCGTGGCGTCATGACGTCTCTTCCCAAATGGGCGTTTGCCCGCGACAACGATGCCCGGCTCTTCTTAAAGGAACATGGCGGCACGGTGACGCCGTTTACCGACGTCCTGAAATTGGCCAGTGCAGAAATTACCGAAGGTTCTCCCGCAGCCGATTCCCAGGGACATACCCACAACCATGGCAGCAGCCTGCTGGCCAACCCCGCTTTTGGCGATGACACGTACCACACCCATCCGGCCGGCATGTGGATGGCCAACTACAAATTCATGCACACTGCCATGAAAGGGCTGCGTGATGGAACCAACAATGTTTCCATAAATCAGGTCATCCCGATGAACGGTACCCGCTACGGCTACATGATGGCACCGACACGCATGACCATGGACATGCACATGGTCATGCTGATGTACGGCCTGACCGACAGGTTCACCCTCATGGGGATGGGGAGTTACGTGGAAAACAGCATGGACATGGTCATGAACATGGGTGGCGCAATGGGGAGCAACAAGGCCGAGCCGACCATGAAGACAAGAGGCGTCGGCGATACGGAACTGCGGGGGATGTACCGCATCCATGACACGGTAACGGGCAGCCTGGGTGTGAGCATCCCCACCGGTGATATAGACCAGAAATTCACCACGATGGGGATGGAGTTCCGCGCCCCCTACGACATGCAACTCGGCTCGGGCACCTTTGACCTGAAACCCGCCATAACCTGCAACGTCATCAGTGATGATGCCAGGTGGAACTGGGGTGGTCAGGCCGCCGCTACGCTTCATCTGGGGCGGAACGACAACCAGTATGCACTGGGTGACAGCCTGAAGCTGACAGGCTGGCTGCAACGGACCTTCGGACCGGCAGCCGCGTGGCTGCGGCTTGCCTATAGCGATACCGGTAGAATTACCGGAGAGGACCCGGAAATCCGCAAGCTTCTCGACCCGGCGATGGGAGCCCGCACACCCGATGCCGACCCGCACAACTATGGCGGCAAGCGACTCGACGGCTTCATGGGGGTAAGCTATGGACAGGGACCGGTCACTGTCGGCGTCGAGGTCGGTCTGCCGCTGTACCAGGACCTGAACGGTCTGCAGCTGAAAACAGACTGGTATCTGACTGCCGGCATTCAGGCGATGTTTTAACGGGAACAAGTGCAGTGAATCAAGCCCTCCGAGTTGACTACGCCTCGGAGGGTTCTTGACATCCTGGGCGAAACAAACGTTCGCGTAGACACCAATTGACAAGATATTACGATCACATCAGGGGATCATTTTCTCCAATCCTACTCAATCACTGAGACTCCCATGCGCCGAGCAAAAAAGTCCCTATACGCTGCAGCCCTTTTCTCCCTGACCGTTACCGGCCCAGCCGGTGCCATGGACTCCGCTGACTATGGCGAATTTCAGAAGCTCATGCAAACACCGCTACAGACCGTCACCGAAAAAGCCGAGGCGGTCTTTGTCAAAAAATATCCCCAACCGGCAACAGGCAGCGCCAGACTGGATAAAGAATACCAACACGGTCCCTGCTCCACTGAATTCGATTTCAACAACGCCAGCATCAACATAGCCTACTGCATCGCCGGAAAGAAACCGGAACTGCTTGCCGGCTACCCCTGTTACAACCCGGTCTGTGAACAGATGGGATTTGCCAACCTGGCCGGATGCTTCTTCACCAACGGCAAAGCAGGTGACTATTCACTGCATGCCTCAACTATCGACACCTGTATCAGAGAAGCCATCCTCATTTTTCTCTGGGACGACATGGGTGCCAGCAACGGCGAAATAACCGGGGCACTCCGTTTCCTGTTCGACCCATCTGTGCATGAAACCAACCCGATTTCTCCCTGAATAAGGATCGATGAATCCAGACGGCAGGCAAGATTGGCCACAGGATCCGTCAGCCTGAGGCTGGTAAAGCGCAAGCACTCCCATAAAAAAGGCCCTCTTGCGAGGGCCATCACATAACAGGTAATTGTCCGATCCGACATATAATCGATCTTCAGTGCTGCACAATCATACCTACAATCCGGATGATAATACCGCGTTCGATTAAAAGACGTAGTAGAGCGCCAGACGCCCGATGTTAGTGCTCCCTTTATCATCAGTACCACCGAGTGGGCTTCCGGGGGTGGTCACATTGGTGACGTTGTTGTAGCCGGTTTCAAAGCGCTGATACTCCACTGCGACCCTGACGGCAGCATTCAGGTCATAAGCGGCATTGACGAAATAGGTCTGGTTGTACTTTTCATAGTTATTGTACTTATAATCGGAATTATCGAGAGCCTGACGCCGACCATATCCGGTAGACAGACCGAGGTTCTGGGTCGGATAGTAGATTAACTGCGCGCCATAACCAACCCCCTTGGCCGATTTGAGATCTCCGGTTGTACCCACATACTGGGCGGCAGTCGCGCCGTTATTGACATTTGCGGCTATATAGCCCTGTCCTTCGAAGGTGAGGGTCTGTGCCCGGCTCTTGCCATCCGCAGAACTGATTACCGGTACAAAGGTATACAAGGCAGTTCCCCAGGAATTTACCTTGTCGTCATTGCCCCAGACTTTCTGCTTGCCGACCAGTCCCGAAACTCCGATGGTAAAGTTGTTCAGGCTCTGGCCATAATAACCGGGAGAGGTTCCCAGCGCCTTGCTGATGAAAAACGCCTGGCCTGCGAGATTGGGGGTATTCCCCCATGAATCGCCCGTTGTTGAGCCGGGAGCGCCATTAACCGCATTATTGAAGTAGTTACTCTGGTAGGGCTGTTGCAAACCGAGAACAAATTTAAGGGAGTTATCCTTGTTCAGATCGACTAGATGAGTCAGCCTGATCTGGGGATTTCTGGTGCCGCTAAGGAAGCCTGCCGTGTTGCCGGACTGAAAATCAACCGTATTGCCGACAAAACTCCCGAAAATGTCGGAAGTCTGACCGAAAAGAACCTGTGTTTTCCCCCAGTTCAGGTTGCCGAAGGCATGACGCAACCGGGGGGTGGCATTAAGATTTTCCGCATTGGTGGAGCTCGTATTGGGGCTGGTGAAATCGAACTCGATGAGACCGTTGGTTTTCGCACCGATCAGTGGTGGTCCGGCAACCTTGAACCAGAGGCGGGATTGACGGATGGAGAAGATGCTCTGATCCTTCTGCCCGGCTGTCGAGGAATCCTTCGGCACATTGGTCGGCGTCAGGAAGCCGGTCGGACCGTAGTTAGTCGAGTTGTAGGCGTAGTCCAGCTTGACGAATCCGCCGACAGAAAGATTGAATTTACTGGTGGCCGGAGCTGTCAGATTCCCGTAATAACCCGGTGCGACCTCGCAAGACGGCTCAAAATCGCAATTGTAGGGGACCTGTTGCGGAGCCTTGTCCCCTTCCGCCGCCCATACGTGTGTTGCGGCAAAGAGCGCCACGGCCAGGACTGCTGCTGTTTTTCTTTTACTCATTCCTTCCTCCTTGGGGTGGTGTTGTACTTCTATCGTGCAATCTCTACAAAATCGCCCGGCTTCACCTTGGCCGCTTCGGCAGAAACAGCGTACGATCCGTCAGGTCCGACGTAGTCAGTAATGTTGAGAGAAGTAATCCGCTCTCCAGGGGCAAATCCAAGCTGCTTGACCACTTCACCGCCGCGATAAACAATGAGTTGCTGCCCAGGCTTCAGGCCGCTTTCCACGCCGCTGTCCAGATAGACCCGGTCGCCGCTGACAGTTATCACCCTGCCGTACCAGGGAAATCGGCCCAGCAGATCCCGGATCGCGCCCGTCAGACCGCTGAGAGCCCGCTGCACCGCGTCTTCAATGGTTTCATCCTGTTCAGGTGCCGGGATTGTCACGGTAATTGAGCGCAACAATACCGGCCCGCGGCTATCGAACAGTTCTGCCTTGATCGACGCCCCAGCTTTGATCCCCTCAGGCGCCCCGATAAACAACACTGGGCCGCCACCAACCTGAGATACAGCAGAGGAGACAAAGGCAATTTTTTCCTCTTCAGCAGCGTTCGTTGCCGGTGCTGGTCTGCCCGTGGTTCGGACGGTGAAACTGGTTCTGAGCTGGTCAGCCAGCTGCCGGTTCAGCGTCGAGCCGGTCTCACCGGCAAGCAGCAGCCTATGGCGAACATGATCGGGTTTCTCTGCCGGGGCAGCTGTCTTGTCAGTTGCTTTACCCTTGGGCACCAGGGAGTCATACCCCTTTCTCGCCAGGTCGCCACCACGGGGCACCCCTTTTTCCAGAGAGCTTTTCGGCACCCAAATTTTTTGATTCTCCGACGGGTCCCCTTCGATATACGGGTTGTCGATCTCCACATAATCGTTAGGGTTGTAGGAGACCCGAGCCCTGTTACAGCCGCTGATTACCAGCGAGGCGATAAGCAAGCTCGTGCCGCCTAATAGTCGCCATTTTCCTGGCACATTCATTTTCAAGCTCCTTTCCTTTTAATCTGTTCATATCCACTTCCTTTTCAGGCAATAAAAAAGGCCGCGTCCTTTTAAGGGGTGCGACCTCCAGATTTCTGGTGAGCCATATTTAATTATTCTGCAACGAGTTCTGCTATCTGCACTACCTGCTGCTTGCTGTCATAACATCCTTGAAAGCCTGCTGAAATAGATCAGGAACAAATCCATGGAGTACTTTCTGGTCCCTGCCGATCACTATCAAAGGCACAGCGCGGCTTTTGTATTTTCCCGTCATCTCGTCAAGATACCGGTCATTGGCATCGATGTCCTTCTTGATGAACGGAATATTGTTCTTGAGGAAATAATCCTTTGCCGCATTACAACTGGTGCACCAGGGTGTTGTGTAGATGACGACCTTCGGATAAGGTGCTATCGCGTGGCTTCCCGTTGTTGCAGCATGGCTAGCGGACTTGAACGATACCAAGAGTACCAGCAGAACAAGAGCAATGAGAGTTTTCATGATTTGTGCCCCCCTTGACCGATAGCAGCTAAAAAAAAGACCGGGTGCCTTTGGCAGCCGGTCTCTTGTCATTCAAGTGAACCATAAGTCTATTTATTTAATAGTGTATGTATTTTTTACAAACTTATTAGAAACATTCCGTGCTGTCAACCAATTTTTATGGGGAGCAGAAAATTCATGAAATTTGATCCGTCTGCTCATTGATACAGACCGGGTCGAAGATCGACCGGGTCGGCTGTTTTCCCGGCTGGAACAGCAACCAGCTCAGAAAGACCAGCGGCAGGGTTGTAAGAAAACTGACCTGTACCGCAAGCAGGTCGCCGACCATACCGGCGACGACCGGACCAATGGTATTGCCGATGCCGATGCTGAAGCTGAAAAGCGCCGCAATTTTCCCCTTTTCCCCCTGCACCCGGGAAATCTGCGACAGACTGCAGAGGCTCATGAGTCCGGTTCCCGTACCCAGAATCACCGCTCCGGCCCAGAATGACCAGAAGCCGCCGGCACAGGCCAGCAGAACGGAACCCACAGCCACAAATATGCCGCTGCAACGGTAAATCCGGTCGACTGCAAACAGTTCCAGCAGGCCACCACCGAACAGCAGCAGACACATGGCCACCGCGCCCTGGGAAAGGATCAGGAAGGAGACATCCCGCACGGACAGATGGAGAATTGTCACCGCCACAGGCGCCACGAACCCGCGGAAAACAGAAAAAGTTGCCGCCCCGAGGCATTCGATGGTCAAAACCTGGAGCATGATCCGATCGGTCAACAGCACCCTGAACCGCGCCAATTGACCGGATTCGGACCGATGGGGACTATCCTGCACCTCCCGGGCGCCGCAAACGCGGCGATACCAGGAAATTACCAGTTCCGTGAAGAAGATGGCGCCGACGGAGACGAAAACCACCCCGTAGCGACTCTCCTGCAGCAGCATGCCGCACAGCACCGGACCGATCAGATAGAAACCGATCTGGGTGGCGCCACGCTGCCACCCTGCCCTTGCTTTGCCGAGATAGGGGAGCCGCTTGAGGAATCCGGCCTGCAGGGCCAGAAATCCTATCGCCTGGCCCATGCTCTGTATGGTCAGGACCCCCAGCAGCGTCAGTGTCGAGGTTGTTGACAGGAGTACCAGAGTGGCTATGGCCGTGACCAGGGTGCTTGCGACAAAGAGACTGCGCGCCCCGTACCGGTCGATGAGCACTCCCGACGGGATGACCACCAGCAGCCTGCCGATGCCGATGCCGACGGCGCCGGCGATCAGGCCCAACTGCAGGGTGGTTGCCTTGAGTGACAGGGCATAGAGCGGGATCGTCATCTGCAGCATGCCGGTCGCCACCCCGGCCAGCAGGTTGATGGAGAGCAGGCTGATCAGTGCCCGGTTTGCCTGCTGGTAGCTCTCTGTTTCGCTTATCGACAAGTATCACGCTCTCAAAACTCAGGTTGCTCAAAAATAGTCAGATCGTCGCACCCGCAGAAAGCCCCGCGGAGGCGTAGCAGGGCTACGCCGCACAAGGGGCTTTCGAGGACGGTGGCGAGATGGCTGTTTTTCAGCAACCTGCTACTGGAAGCTGCCCAGGATCACGGAGTAGATATCCTCCGTCAACCGAAGCGCCCCGTCATAGCCAGCATAGGTGCGGCTCAGCACCAGCCGGTCGCTGACCGGCATGGCGACCGACAACGGATACCCTTTCAGTTCCCGGGCTATTACCCGGTCCCAGCTGCTGCCGAGAATGAGTGGCCGTTCGCGGAATTTGTGTTTCGCCAGTTCGTCACGCACCGTTGCTCCATCGGCGCCGTAGTGCACCGGCGACACCAGGCCTTCATCGAACCTGGCGAACTCCGTCTCCACCAGCGGCCGGAACTCTTCAGGCACGGCTTCGGTAACGAACTGCACTTCGGGAATCAGCCCCAGATCATTGATCAGGAAGCGTGTCAGGCCCAGGGAATAGAAGCTGTCGGCAATGGTAACGAAATGGCCGGGGAGGAAGCGGGTCTCGAAGAGCAGATCGGCTGACCGCTCCACGTAATAATAGTAACGCTCCTCCTCCCGTTTGATGGTCTCCTCCACCCGTGATACCGGGATGCCGGCAAAGCTGCCGACTGACCGCAGGAAGGAGCCGCTCTCGGTGGCACCAATGGGGAGCGCCGGGTAATGGAAAAAGGGTGTACCGAACTTCTCTTCCAGTCGCTTGACCGTTTTCAGGCCGGCCCAAGGAGAGATGAGCAGGTTAAACTGGGCTGACGGGATCTTGCGCACCGAAGCGACCCCTTCCCCCGGTCCATAGATGATGTTCGGCTTGAGCCCGATGGAGCGGAGCAGGTCGGCAATGGCATGCAAGGTACCGGTCCAGTAGGGGTCCTGATAGGGGATGACACTCCAGACATTCACCAGCCCCTGCTCCATCCTGTCTGATTTTTCCAGAAACTGCTCGATAATCGCCTCCCAGAGCAGTTCATGGCCAAAGTAGTTGTCACCCTTGAAGCCACCGGTTTCCACGTAGACGATTGGCGTCCCTTTGTTTTTGAAGCTGCGCACCACCTCCCCCACATCATCGCCGACGATGTCGGAGGTGCAGCCGGTCAACACCACAAAGAGGTCGCCATCCATGACCTTGAGAGTGTTTTCCACCGTTTCCCGAAGCTTGTCCTCGCCGCCGAAAACCACCTCCTTTTCCGTAGCATTGCTGCAGGGAACCGCATGACCCCCGACATAACTCGCCCCCTGGAAACCGTTGCCGTTGGAGAGTCCGCTCCATAGTTTCTGTCCGCACCCCGGGCCGGCATGGATTATGGGGATTGCCCGCTGAATCGCCACCACCGACTGCAGTGCGCCCAGGGCGCAGACGTTTCGTATCTGTTCTATCGGTCCTGCCATCAGATTACCTCCTGCTCAAGAAATGAATAGGGGTCCTGTTCGAACCACCAGGTCGTGTAGGGGAGTGTTACCCGCTCCGCCAGTTTGGTGACAAAGTGCCGGTTGGTCAGGGCATCGATGATCCGATAGCCGAAGTTCACAAGGCCACGATGACCGAAAGCGGTGTACTCATCGATAACCGGGACAGCGGTTATCCCCAGCTTGGCGCCCCAGACCGAACTGCCGGGGTGACGGGAGAAATAGAGATCGGGCTTGACCCTGGAGAGCTTGTTGCCGATCTCGAACAGCTGCTGGTCACCGACGCTGAAGGTGACGTCCTCTTCCCGGCCGGCAGCGCGCAAAATGGCCGGCGGCTGCTCGCCATAGTCATAACGCTGGTCATAGTGCCAGCTGGCAGCGTGCAGAACCGTTATCCCCAGCTCTTCCAGCACCCCGAGGTAAGACTGGGCATAACTGGGCCCCATCCCCAATACGGCAGTCTTTCCGTCCAGGCGGCGACGGATCTCGGCAAGATCGTCGACAGTGGCGGCACGCTCTTCGGCGATCAGCTCCTCCACCTCACCCTGCTTGCCGACAGCAGCTGCGATGCCGCGCAGCCAGGCCTCGATACCGGCAACACCGTGGGGCGGAATGGTTTTCACATAGGGAACGCCGTACTGCTCTTCCAGAGCCGTGCCGATATAACTGCCAAGGGTGGTGCAGACCGTGGCGGTCACCGCCGCCTCGGAGATGGTTTCCAGCTCCTCCACCGAGGCAAAGGGGAGAATAAAGCGCGGCTCAAGGCCGAGTCTGCCGAACAGTCGGGTGATATACTCCCGGGCACTGCCACGGAAGTTGACCATGTTCACCAGGTTCGGCTGTGACCGCCGGGGAGGCTTGACGATACCGGTCAGAACCGCATGAAAGGCGGCATCGAATCCGGAGGCCCAGACCTTGCTGCGAAACCCTTCACAGGAGACCGGAATGACCGGAATCGGGACCTCTTCCCCCAGGTCGCTGATAACCCCCTTGATATCGTCCCCGATAATCCCCGAGGCACAGGAGGTGCTGACGAAAATCGCCTTCGGCTTGAAACGTCGCCATGCCTCCAGAATCCCGGCCCGCAGCTTTTCAGCACCGCCGAACACCGTGTCCGACTCTTCGATATTGGTGTTGATCAACTGGATGTTGCGGTTATCCTGCCCACGGTAGAAGCGGCCGTAATGGTTGGCGATGTTGTGATAAATGGTGTCGCCGGCACAGCCGATGGGAGCGTGATTGACAATTGCCGCATCGACAATGTTTGCCAGAAGGGTCTGGGCACAGCCGGAGCTGCAGGAACTGGTCTGGCTGAAACTCCGCTCGCAGTTATTGATCGTTGCACCGCAACCGCTACGGCTGACCAGATCCTTGAGGGTACCGTTATAGCCGGTGATGGCCCCGAGACGAGCCTCGCGGATCGGTGCTTCGGAAAGATTTAGATTGATTGCCATACATGCTCTCCTTTATCGGTTGCTAACAAGTGCGCTGACAACCTCGGTCGCCAAGCGCAGGCCGCCACGATAGCCGAGATAACCCTGGTCGGTCACAACCCGGTTGGTAATCGGATAGGATACGCCCCAGAAGCCGGCCTTCAGATCCGCAGCCAGAGGACGGTCGAGGTTACTGCCGATAACGAATGCCGGACTGATCGGGGTCCCGTAAGGATCATTCTCCTTTTCCAGTTCGGCAAACAGCCGCTCCCTGATCCGGCTGGTGTCGGTCTCGAAAATGACCTTGGGGCGCGCCTGTTCGGGAATCGTGGCAAAACGCGCCAGTACCGCTGCCTGCTGCTGTTCATCCAGAATATCGGTGATGGCCGCAAAATAGGGAATCCAGCCGAGATCGTCGGCGATGAAGCGACTCACCGCGTAAGCGTAATTGGCATTGCCGATGACCACGCCGAAACGCTGGAAATCCTGGTCGGTAAAGAGATCGGTCAGCGGATTGATGAACTGGTAATAGTGCCGGCGCTCTTCCTTCAGTACCCGGTTCAGCTTTGCCGAGGAGATGTTGAAGAGTTCTGCGATCCGGCGCAGGAACCGTTCCGTCGCCGTCGGGCCGAACGGGAGGGACTCGGTGATATACGGCACCCCGTGTACCTCCTCGAAAAGAGCGGCGGCCTTTTGACCGTGGACATCGGAAAGGACGATCGAAAGAGCCGCCTGGGAGGCGTTTTTCAGCGACGCGGTGTCATCGAACGGGGTAACAAAGGTGTTGGCCTCGATGCCGATGGCTGACAGCAGCCTTTTCAGTTCGAGCAGGTTGCCGCGCCAGAAAACATCCTGTACCGGCAGCACACCGAAAATGTTGACCAGCCGGTCTTTTTTCGGCAGCCCCTTTGAGACGAACTGGTTGATCAGTGCATCCCAGAGAAATTCGTAGCCGACGGTGGAGTTTCCCTTGAAGCCGCCGGTTTCGGCTACTATGACCGGTTTCCCCTGTCTGCGGAACTCGTTCACCACCGAGCGGACATCGTCGCCGATGATGTCGGTCATGCAGCCGGTGATGACCGCGTAGAGATCGGCGTCGACCACATCGAGGGTGGCGCTGATCTGCTCGGCAAGCCGCTCCTCACCGCCGAAGATGACTTCACGCTCGACGATGTTACTGCTCGGGGTGGCCCGGCCGTCGTGGACGGTGGACCCCCAGTAGCCGCCGCCAAAGGCAGCGGCGCCATCGGCAGCCGCAGCGCACCCGGGTGAAGCGTGGACAATTGCCACTGCCCGTTCAATGGCATTGATGGTAACCAGCGCGCCGCCGAGGGCGCACTGGTAGCGGGGGCGTTCAATAAATGTGCTCATATGGATGTTACTCCTTGGTAATTAATTTAATCGTACCTGCCACTACAGCTTATACAGAGTCCCCTCTCCCTGAGGGAGAGGGCTAGGGTGAGGGGGAAATGGTGCATAATGGCACTGTTACCACCCTCATCCGGCCTGAGGCCACCTTCTCCCTGAGGGAGAAGGAATTTACGGAAGAATTGATAGTCATCAGGTATATTTACACTGCAGCTGTATCCGATTGCAGACCCTCAGGCAGCCCTGACTTGATGTATTTGAAAGCGTTCTGCTCATACCACTCCGGGCGGTAGGCATCGGTAACGTTTCTGCTCAGATTGGCATTGAACGAATGGTTGCGCAGGATGCGGGCCGCCTTTTTTGCCACTTCATAGAAACCGCGGTAGCCGACGTAGTAGTCGAAGATGCGGAAGATGGTGATGGTGGGATAGCCGAGGCGGGCGGCCCAGGCGTTGTCCCAGATATGGCCGGCAAAGAGGTCCGGCTTGACCTGCTGCAACAGATTGACCAGTTCGAAGGGCTGGAAATTGGCGATATCCACCGGGAAGTCCTTCCCCTGCTGACCGTTTACCAGCCGGCCGTAGAAATCGGTGCCGAACTCGTCATGGTGGTAGGAGCGTACCCCGACGATCTCCATCCCCAGCTCCTGGAACAGCCCGCCGGTAACCAGCGCCCGGAACTCACCGGCGGAGAGAAATACCCGGATCCCCTTCAGCACGGGAAGGAAGCGCTCCACCGCTGTGCGCGCCCTGGCCTCCTCGGCCTCTATCAGGGCCAGCGCCTCCTTTTCCAGACCGAATTTGCCCGCAATATCCAGCAACCAGTTGCGGGTATTCTCCAGGCCGATCGGCATGTCCTTCAGGACGAAGGGGATGCCGTACTCGGTGTGCAGGTAATCGACCAGGTAGTCGTCATGGGTCGGGCAGATGCTGACCGTCAGGTCGGCCTGAGTCAGCTGCCGCACCTTTTCCCGGTCGGCGAAGTTGGGGCCGATGGTCACATCGATGCCGATGGCATTGAGGAGCCGTTCGATCTCCTCCTCGTCCGGCTTGCCGACGGAGGCCAGGTTGATGACATTGACCGTCGGCCGCTGTCCCGGTTGCCAGGGGGCTTTTCGTGGCGGCGGCCCCTCCTTGTCCTTTTCTATGTAACCGTGAATCATGGCATGAAAAGCCACGTCATAGCCGGTGGCCCAGACCTTGGTCTTGAACCCTTCGCAGTGGGCATAGAGTATGTTGGCCTCCACCAGCGGCCGGACTTTTTCCACCACCCCCACGAGATCATCGCCGATGATGGACGGGGTGCAGGTCTGCACCACGACGATGGATTTCGGTTTGTAGCGTTCGTTTACAGTGAGGATAGTCTCCTCCAGCCGCTGTTCGCCGCCATGCACCACATCCGCCTCATCCAGGTTGGTACTGAACCATAGGCTGTCCTTGGCATTGGGATTGCCGCGGAGCAGATGATGCAGGCGAATACTGACATTCATACCGAACCCGGCAGAACCGCAGCCGATGGCGCCATGGATGATCACGGCAATATCCGGCAGGGTCAGGAGCATCCCCAAGGTCGGCAGTAGCTGGCAGATGCCGGCCTGGGAAAAACCCCGCTCGCTGTTCTTCAGACATGCCTTGCTTTCGCCGCCGATACTGCAGGCGCTGCCGCCATAGGCCATGCAGGCCGCTACCCGGTCTTCCCTGCCGGGGACAACCCGGTCTTCTTTCAATCCCATACGTACACCTCTCTCCTCTATTGTCGGTTGCAAAAAAAGAAAAGCCGGAGGGCCATGCGCACATGCGCATCAGGCACCTCCGGCTTTGCCGGTCAGCACAAAAATATTACCCATTACTTTATCGCATCAGACCATCATCAGATCAGCCAGGCAGTCCAGATGTATCCATCCCTGTCAGGCGCCGATCTTTTCGGCAATGGCAAAAAGTGTATATAGCTGAAACGGAATCCCCTCGTCACCACGCAGTATCTCAAAGGCGCTCTCCAGGTCAAAACGGGCTTTATCCCGCAAATCTGCCGGCACGTGGTTCAGGTAATTGCCAAAGGTACTTGCTTCGGCAAAGTCGACGATATCACGTCCGGTATGGTACAAACGCTCGATGGCCAGGACACGGACGTCCGCAACCCTGAATCCCGCATCGAGAAAGAGCTCAACCAGCTGGGTGGCTGTCACCCCGTGGCGGGTCGGGGCAAAAGCCTCGGCATCCACTTGGCCGCGATAGGGAACCCGAGATAACACCTCCGTGGTCACGGAACGGAGGGTGGTCGCCTTAACCAACTCCTTGGCGTTGGTGGTCAAACCGATCCTGCCACCCGGCTTCAACACCCGGCTGATCTCCTGCAATGCCTTCTGCTTATCGGGTACCCAGTGGAACACGGCGCTCAGGTAGACCAGGTCGACGCTGTTGTTCCCCAGAAACGAGAGGTCTTCAGCCACACCGGTACGGAATTCGGCGTTAGGGTGAACATTATTGTCATTGGCAATACTGATACGCTCCGGCAGCGGATCGATGCCGATGAAACGGCCGGTCGGACCGATAATATCGAGCAGGTAGAGTCCGAGCCGACCGGTGCCGCAGCCGATGTCGAGCACGGTCTCACCCGGTTTGACTTTGAGTTCGGCAAGCAGCTTCTTGCCGGACTCGTACTGGGAATCGCTGATTTCGTCGTAGGTTTTGGCGAGTTTACTGTTATCAAGCGCAAGGGATATCATCGTTATCTCCGGAAAACTAAATTGACAGCACTCCTTTTACCCAGGGGAGCTTGCTCTTCAGGGTCCGTTCAACACCTAACTTAAGCGTCTGTGCCGACATGGGACAGTGGCCACAGGCTCCAGTCAGCTGCACCTTCACAAAACCATCCTCGGTAATCTCCACCAGCTCCACATTTCCCCCGTCCGCCAGTAACGCTGGCCGGACAAGATCCAGAACAGTTTCAACCTCTGCAGTCATGTATTCATCCTCCCTATCGGCAATGCGTTTATTCACTTGAAGTTGTATAGCTCCTGTTGATGTACAACTTCAATCATGAACTAAGTTCTACAGTCTCCAGCAGCTGTCATGAACAAAAAAAGGCCAGGAAAAATCCTGGCCTCCAGTTATCTGGTCAGCTGAAATATTTTGTTCGGCAAAATAAACGATAATGTCTATTACTTATATCGTATATACTGCCATTAAAGGTATGTGTCAACTGTTTTTAAGCGATTCAAAGCCGTCGCACCGGGTTGTTGTACCTGAAACACATTTTCAATTATGCTTCCAGCGCCCGGACAATCCGGCCCCAGAGTTCTTCCGGATCTTCGAGCCCCACGGAGAGCCGGATCAGATACCGCGGCACCCCGCAGGCCTCAGCCCACTCCAGTTCAGTGTAATGGGCCAGCAGGGTAAAGGGACAGGCCAGGGTAAAGCTGGTTCCCAGACTCGGGCCCTTGCAAACTTCAAGATTGTCATAGATACGGGGTGACGCGGTCTCGGCGTTCTTTGGCAGAAAGGTGACCAGGGAACCCCACCCGCCATCGGGTCGGCGCACCGCCTCGTAGGCGTCGCCGAACGACCATTTCGGAAACCAGACCTGTTCAACTGCAGGATGGGAGCGAAGCCGTTCGGCAATGATCAGGCCGTTACGGTTGTGAACCCGCATCCGCTCCGGAAAGCTGCCGATCTGCTCTTCCAGCACCACGGCATCATCAAGCCAGAGAAGCTCCTCGTGCAGCGATGTTGCAATGGCCCTAAGCTCGATGTGATAGGGAGAGCGGGGGTTGCAGATCAGGGCGCCACCCATGACGTCCCCCCTGCCGAAAATGTATTTGGTCAGGCTGGTGGCGATCAGGTCGGCATGGGAACCGAGGTCCACGTTCAGGGGTGTGGCAACAACGTCGTCGGCCACCAGCGGCACGCCGTGCTCCCGCAGGATCGGGGTGATCTCGCGCAGATCGGCAGATCCGAGCAAGGGGTTACCGGGAATCTCACTGAAGCATCCGGCTAGAGCCCCTTGTTGCAGAAGGGCACGCAGGTTTTCAGTACAATGGTTGAGGTCATGGAGCAGGGTTGCGCCGTGGCCGAATTTCTCCTGCAGCTTGAGCGTATCCACATAAGGGAAGCCGATCTGCACCGTCGGCCTGCCCGGTGTACGCCGCATGACCGCCCGCAGGGCGGCAAACATGGCCGCCATGCCGGTTGGCTGCAGGAATACGTCATCGGGAGAACAGTCGTACAACCCGGCCAGCTGTCGCCGAAGAGAATCCCGCACTTCCCGATCATCAGATTGTACCCGCGAGATACCGCTCAATATCGACTGGGCCCGGCGGGTGGAGACGATCAGGCCGGTATGCTGCCAGAAAGCCTTGAGGCTGTCGTAACCGCTGTCGGTCGTGGCAACACCATACTGCCCGTCCCGCTCGACCACCTGAGCTTCGACGCCGCTCTGGCGATGAATGAAAGCCACGCACTGCTGCGCCGTGTGCTGCGAAGGGAACGGCAGGCAGGGGCGATCACCGGCGATAAACCGCGCCAGATCCTGCACCAGGCGGTGAATGACGAAGCGGGGGTAGCCGCATTGCAATCGATTGACCACCTCGGGCCGCTTCTCCTCATAACCAACCACGTCCTGCCAATGCGGCAGCGCCACGGAGACGGCATGGAGCGAATCGGGAAGTGCCTTTCCCAGTTCATCGCCTCGCCAGATCGGATCACGTAACAGGTTACGATTGCCCATAGAACTCCCTCCTGCTCACCAAGCTTTTCTTTTGTCCCGGCTGCGCATCTGTCGACTGACGTTCCTCAACGGTACACCACGCCGCCCGCTACGGCCGCTACCAGAACAACCAGGGCCGGATTGATTTCCGTCAGGGTCAGTACCGCAAACGACACTGCCACAATGAGCAGCTTATCCCATCCCAGGGAGAACGACTGCACAAGCCCGAGCCGTTTGACCCCGAAAACCGTTATCGCCATGTCATAGGCGGTCCAGAGCAGCAGTCCCACCACCACCGGGCGGACGGCCCGGAGCATGGACTGGACCAGCAGACTCTCCTTGATGCGAAAAAAACAGGCCACCATGAACAGCATCAGTATCGTCGTCGGCAGTACCGTCCCGGCCGCAGCAGCGACGGCACCCGGCACTCCGGCCATCTTATATCCAATATAGGCGGAAACCTGGGGTGCAATCGGTCCTGGAAGTGCATTCCCCACCGCCACGGCATCGGAAAATTCCAGGGGTGTTACCCAGGGAGACGTTGAGGCACTACCAGGTGGCTTCCAGAGGGCAGTGGTGGTTTCCCGTTGCATCAGCGCCAGGGAGGCAGGTCCGCCTCCCCAGGAGAACAGGGATACCCGGGTAAAGAGAATGAAGATGTGCCACAGAAGCATGTAGTACCTCCGCTAACGTCTCAGTTACGCTGACAATAGCAATCCGCAAGGTTTCTAAAGGACGTGGGCAAATATACGCAGCATGCTGACCGCAACCACCAGGAACAGGATTCGACGCAGGGTGATTGTCGATAACCGGTGGCTGACCATACCCCCCAGCTGCCCCCCCAGCAGCGCTCCGGATGCCACGGCGACTCCCCAGAGCAGGGGGACCTGTCCGGTGCTCCATTTACCGATGAATCCGGCAGCTGCGGATAAAAACGAGACTGCGACGGTCGTACCGATTGCCGTCCGCACCGGTACCTTCAGCAGATGAATCAAGAGGGGAAGGATGATGAATGCGCCCCCCTGGCCGATGATCCCGGCACAAAAACCGACACCACCCCCCAGCAGCGATGCGGCAGGAAAGCGCTTCGGGCATGTGCTATCAGTTGATGGCAACTCCCCGGATTCGGGTAAGAGCAGAAGCAGCAGGCTTGTTAACGCCATCACGGCAAAAAGGATCGCCATGCACCGCTCACTCACCAGGCTGGAAAAGAGAGCTCCCCCCATTGATCCGGCAGCGGCGCACACCCCTACCGTGAGGGCAAGGGGAACGTCGAAGACATCGTGCCTGCGATGGATCAGCATGCCCGACAGGGATCCACTCAGGCTCTGGAGCATGGTAATCCCGACAGCCGGACGGAGACCGATGGAAAAACCCGTTAACTGTGGCAGCGATATGAGGAGCGGCAGCATGACAATGCCGCCGCCAATGCCCAGGAGTCCGGACAAAAACCCTCCGGACATGCCGAGCATGAACAGGGTGCCCAGTTGCAAGCCGGTTGCCATGTCTGATATCCCTAGGGTCTCAGGGTGATCCGGCTGTCGGGATCGGCCACAATCTCGCCGATTTCGGCAACATCTGTCACACCCCGTCCGGCAAGTTCCGTCTCTAACCGGTCAACGTCGTCTGCCGGCAATGCTATCAGCAACCCGCCAGAGGTCTGGGCATCGGCCAGGACAAGCAGCTCCTCTTCGCTGACACCCGTTTCTACCGTGAGCCGGTCGCGCAAAAATTCCAGGTTGCGTCGGCTGCCGCCCGGAGCAATCCCCTCACGCACCAGACTCCAGGCCTCTTCCAGCACCGGCACCCTCGACACGCTGATCACCGCGCCGACGCCGCTTCCACGGACCATTTCGGAAAGATGGCCGAGGAATCCGAAACCGGTCACGTCGGTGCAGGCATGGGCTCCGACCACAACCATCGCCTCTGCGGCACTCCTGTTCAGACTCGCCATGACAGCGACAACTTCGGCAACGGTCTTTTCTGTAACCTTGCCGCTTTTCATGGCAGTCGTAATAATCCCGATTCCCAGCGGCTTGGTGAGGATCAGCCGGTCACCCGGTTTGGCCCCGGCGTTACTGATCACCTGGTCGGGATGGATCACCGCGGTGACCGCCATGCCGTATTTCGGCTCCGCATCCTTGATGGTATGGCCGCCGATGATGCTGATGCCTGCTTCCGCCGCCTTGTCAGCACCCCCCTGGAGAATCCTGGCCAGAACATCCAAGGGAAGCGTATCGGATGGAAACCCGGCTATGTTCAGAGCAAAGAGAGGCGTAGCCCCCATGGCATAGATATCGGACAGGGAGTTGGCAGCGGTAATCTGGCCGAACAGATAGGGGTCGTCCACCACCGGAGTAAAGTAGTCCACCGTCTGCACGATGGCCAGATCATCGTTCACACGGTAAACGGCGGCATCATCGGCGGTTTTGGTGCCGATGAGTACATTCGGGTCGGTAATGCTTGGTAGCTGACTCAAAACTTGAGCCAGGTCCTGAGGACTTATCTTGGCCGCTCAACCGGCGCAGGAAGCCAGGGCGGAGAGCCCGGTCTGAACGTGATTATGGGAAACACCACCCCGGATGGCGCGAATTTCCCTGACCCTGGTCGCAACAAGCTCTGCTGCCCGTTCCAGCTCCTCGGCGGTGGTAAGCCGGCCGAGGCTGAAGCGGATGGCGCCGAAACCCTGCTCCCGTGGCACCCCCATGGCCTTGAGCACGCCGGACAGCTCGCCGCTGCCGTCATGACAGGCCGAACCGGTGGAAGCGGCCATCTCCGGAATACGGGACAGCAGATCAGCCCCGACCACGTCGCTGAAGCTGATGTTGAGAGTGTTGGGGAGGCGCTCGGTGGGGTGGCCATTCAGCAGGACCCCGTCAACCAGTTCGTTCAGCCGGGCATGGAAGCGGTCCCGCAGCTCACGAATGCGCTCCCCTTCGCTGGCCAACCGCTGGCCCGCCAGTTCTGCCGCCTTACCCAGTGCGGCGATATAGGGGACGTTTTCGGTCCCCGCCCGACGGCCCCCTTCGTGTCCGGCGCCATGCAGGTAGGGATCAATCTTCACCCCCGTGCGCACATAGAGGGCGCCGATCCCCTTGGGGGCATAAAACTTGTGGCCGGCAATGGTCAGCAGGTCCACCCCCAGTTCATCCACCCTCGTCGGGATCTTCCCCACCGACTGGGCGGCATCGGTGTGCAGCAGAATGCCGTGTTCCCGGGCGATGGCGCCGATCTCGGCCAGCGGCTGGATAGTCCCCACCTCGTTGTTGGCATGCATCACGCTGACGAGAATTGTCTCGCAGGTGATGGCCTGGCGCAACGTCTCCGGATCTACCCGTCCGGAGCTGTCCACGGGGAGATAGGTGATGTTGAACCCCTGCCCCTCCAGCCAGTGGAGCGGATTCAGGACTGCCGGGTGTTCAATGGACGACGTGATGATATGCCGACCCCGCTCGCAGTTGGCCAGGGCAACCCCGATCAGCGCCTGATTGTTTGCCTCGGTACCACCGCTGGTAAATATAATCTCCGCCGGATGCGCGCCAAGCAGTGACGCCACCCGCGAACGAGCCTGCTCCACTGCATGTTTGGCACGCTGGCCGTACGGGTGATTACTGGATGGATTGCCGAACCCTTCCTGCAACCAGGGGAGCAGCTCATCAACCACCAGGGGGTCAACCGGAGTAGTTGCATTGTAGTCAAGATACACTGGATGCACTGCGCCCCTCCTTGTAACTATATTATCTATCGTGTTTATAGATTTATTACCACGAAAACAGTTTGCCCGTCAATTATTAATTGTTTGCCCGAAACACTACCTTTAGGAGATGATCAACTGAACGGCTCGTCGTAACGATTGTGCTTCACCTTGTCATACTGCAGTTCGTCGGCACGCAAGGGTGGCCGTCTTTCCTGGGGATGGCCGATACTAATGATAGATTCCACCCTGACATGTTCCGGAAGTCCTAGCAACTGCTGAACGTAGGCCTCGGCTGAACTGTCAGCATCATGGGGACGCTGGCGGATCTGAATCCAGCAACTCCCCAATCCAAGAGACTCGGCGGTCATCTGCACCAGGATTGCGGCGATAGAGCAGTCCTCCACCCAGACATCGGATTTCGTGCTGTCGGCGCAGACCACGATTCCGAGAGGCGAGCCCTTTAGAAAGGTAGAGCCGTGGGCCTTGGATAGCGAAAGCTTTTGCAGAAGGTCCCGATCATCAACCACAATGAATTCCCAGGGGCGGTTATTGCGTGACGACGGTGCTCTAAGCAGGGTTTCAACCAGCAGTTCAAGAGTTTGCCGGTCAATCGACTCATCGGTGTAGGTGCGAATACTGCGGCGTTTTCTTATCAGTTCAAGCATGGTCATTAGATTCTCCTTTCTGTAATTTTATACCACCGGCTGTTGACCAGGTAGATACCCGAGAGAACCAGCCCACCACCGATCAGCTGCGGCAGGCTCAGCCGCTCACCCAAAAGAGGCATGGCCAGAACTACCGTGACCACGACCTGAGACAGTAGCGACACCGACACCACCGAGGCTTTCAGATAACCCAGGGCATAGTTGACCCCCAGCCAGCCGCCGAGATGTGATATCAGGGCCAAGGCAACCAGATAGGACCAGGAACTGCCGCTGTAGCCCGTCAGGGGAAGTCCCATGACAAGGGTTAGAATCAGCAGCAAAAGCCCCCCCGTCACCACCGAGAAGGTCATGAAGGTAAGGGTATTCGCGATAGAGCGGGCTTTCTGTGTTGTCAGCAGGTAGGCGCCGTAGAAAAACCCGGCGGCAACCGCCAGGAAGTCCCCACGGCTGCTTGCGGGCAAGTGCCAGTTTCCTGCCCCGAGTACCAGCACCATTCCCAGCAGAGCGAGAGACAGACCGGACCAGTAGCGGCCGGTCAGCTTCTCTTTGAAGACAAGCGACGCACCGATGCCTACCCAGATCGGCGCATTGTTACCCAGCAGGGTGGCAGTCGAGGCAGTGGTGAGCATGATACTGGTGTTCCAGAGGAAGAGGTCCAGCCCGAGAAACAGACCGCCGGCGATAGATAGCCAGAGCTGCGACCGGTCCGGTCGGGACGAACCGCTGCCGAGCCACCAGGGTATCAGGACAATACCGGTGAACAGAAAGCGGTAAAAGGCCGACACCGGGCCGGGGACAGCGGCCAGCTTGACGAAAAGGGCAGAGCCGCTGATGCAGAGAACGCCGGAAAAAAGTGCCAGATAGGCTAATGTCCGGTTTTCCCTGCGTAACGAGATGGGCTCATCCTCCATGAAAACGGATTCAACTCCTGTTTCACCTGCCGTGACTATACTTTCTGATAAATGATCCACTTGAGCTCCCGGCTTGCCGGCGGTTCAATCCACCAGCGGCTTCTCCGCCACGGCAAAGATGGTGAACCCGGTAAACTCGACCTGGCCACCGGCCTTCAGGCTATCGAACTCGAGAATGATCTCACGTCGGGCATCCTCCCGCAAGTTGCCGGGCACATGCTGCAGATAGTTGCCGAAGGTGCTCGATTCAAGAAAATCGACAATCTCCATCCCGCTGCGGAAATACTTGCATCGCTTGCGGATGTCGACGCTCTGCACGGCCAGCTTGGCGCCGAGGAAGTGCTGTACCAGCTGGGTTGCGGTAACGCCGTGCCGGGTAAAGACATAATCCTCGATATTGACTACCTTGTTGTACGGTAGGCGAAGCAGAACCCGATCCGTAATCTTGCGGTACGTTGCTTCCCGGGCCAACTCCCTGGCTCCCGTGGTAAGGCCGATCCGTCCCCCCGGCTTGAGCACCCGGGCTATTTCCCGCAGCGCTTTCTCCTTGTTGGCAATCCAGTGGAATACCGCACTCAGAAAGACGACATCAATGCTCTCGCAGTCGAGAAAACCGAGGTCCTCACCCACCCCGACCTGAAAGCGCGCATTGGCCGGGGCCTTCTTGCTGCAGGCGATCCTGATCCGCTCGGGCAGAGGGTCAATGCCGATGAGCCTTCCGTCGTCACCAAGGGACTCCGCGACCAGGAGCCCGAGACGGCCCGTACCGCAGCCGATGTCGAGGACCCGTGAGTTGGGCCGGATATCGAGCAGTTCCAGTAGACGTCGACCATTGTCGAACTGGTAGTCGCTCAGCTCGTCATAATTTTCGGCCAGGAGCCGGGTGTCCAGATCAAGTTGTATCACGAACGATTCTCCACAGTCGGTAGTTGAGCGGTGACTCCGTTCGCATGACGTGCCTCCTCCGCCACCGCTCAACCACCGGATTAACGATGAACGATCATCGTACCAGCTCCCGCTATTTTGCGGCTACCGGTGCGGCCGGCGGCGGAACGGGTGCGACGGTTAAGGCAAAGCCGGGGAGAGACGCTGAACCACTGCTGTTGGTGGCGGTGATCACGATGTCGCCGTAGGTGCCAACATCTTCTGTCTTCGGCGTGCCGGTCAGGGCGCCGCTGGCAGCGTCGAAAGCGGCCCAGGACGGCTTGTTGGCGATGCTGAAACTGGCCGCATTGACTGCCTCGGGGACGAATTTATAGGCTTTCCCCTCGACAACAGTGGTGACGGGGATACCGTCGACGGTCGGCTGAGCTATCTTCCGCTCCGGGCCGTACACCGCCCGGGTGATGTCGTCACTGAAGCGCTCCTGGGTCCCGGCGCCGGCGGTATTGGTCAACACGACCACGGTCAGACCGGCCTGCGGATCCACCCAGAAGTGGCTGCCGTATTCACCGCTGAGCCGCCAGGTCCCCACACCGTGCAGCGACTCCGCCAGTCCCTGGTTCTTCAGGACCGCCACGCCGTAGCCGTATCCCCAGCCTTTGCCCAGGGCTGGTGAAGTAATCAGCCCGAGGGAATTGGTCGTAAACGAATAGACCGCCGCACTGTCCAGAATCGGTGTTCCGCCCTGACGGATGGCTTCCAGGAATTTGAGATAGTCTTCTGCGGTACCGACCAGACCGGCGCCTGCAGACGGGTAGGCCTTCCGGTCGAAGACACGGCCGGGAGCAACAGGGAGCGGACTCTTGCCGACGTCAATGGTGTCGCTGTCGGCCAGACGCTTCGGCCGCGGAATGGCAAAGGCGTACTGGGCAGCGACGCGCTTCTTGTCAGCAGGGGTGAATGTTGTTGCCTTGAGACCGAGCGGCTTGGTCACCGTCCGCTGCAAAACCGCGGGCAGTCTACCCTTGCCGGCGTTTTCAAGAACCCCGCCGAGCAGTTCGTAGCCAATGGAATAGGACCAGCCCGTGCCCGGCTCATAAAGCAGCGGCGCCTTGGCAAGGCGTTTCAGGTTCTCGTCCAGTGACGGTACGGAACGGTCGAAGCCGTCGGATACTCCGGCCTGGTGGTAAGGGCCTTTGCCTGACTCCAGATAACCGTACCCGAGTCCGGCAGTGTGGGAGAGCAGCTGATAAACCGTCACATCCGGCTCCCTGCCGTCGGCAAGTTTCGGCTTGAACTCCGGATACCATCTGGTCACCGGATCGTCGAGCCGGAAGATTTCCGCATCGGCCAGGGCAACCGTTGCCGCGGCAACGATCGGTTTGGTCAGGGACGCCAGACGGAATTGCGTATCCAGGGTCACGGGTCGCCTGGCCTCGCGATCGGCAAGTCCGGCCGCCTTTTTGTAAATCAGTTTTCCATCCCTGGCGACCAGAACGACCGTGCCGACAATCCGCTCATCCTTGATGGCACGGTCAATCACCGGATCGAGCCGGCTCTTCAGTGTCACGTCGGCAGCGAATGCAGAGGCAGCGATGGCAATGACGCCGACTATTCCCGATACTATTCGTTTCAACATATCCAATCCTCCTGTCAGCTGAATTATGTGCGGTCGGAAAACAGCACCCCGGCCTTGGCAATATTATCCCTGTCCACCTCATTGATGATGACGATGACCGACTCTTGCGGAACGCCCGTCGCCGCGGCAATCGTCCCCGTGACCCCTTTGGCAACGGCCTGTTTCTGCTCTTTCGACAGCTTTGAACCAAAATCGATGGATACAATCGGCACGCTTCTCTCCTTTGTGATGTATGATTGTGAAACGAAAAAAGGCCGGAAAAAGATTTTCCGGCCTCCAGTTCTCTGGTCAGCGAGCGACAGTTATAAACTACATTTTTTGTAGGATATATATTTTTTATCTTGACAAGTCAAGATTTAAATTGCTACGGTCACAGAAAATATTGATCGGACACACTTCGAACATTCACAACGGTTCCACCAGACACACTGGAGGCCAAGTCGGGATGCACTACCCTGCTTGGCCTTTTTTTATGCGAATAGACCATGGATGCGACTCAAGGTATCACCAGAAAGGAGCAGCAATGCCGGCACATAACTACCTCTTCACTTCAGAATCGGTCACCGAAGGGCACCCGGACAAACTGGCGGATTTCATCTCCGACTCGATCCTCGACGCTTTTCTCGACAAAGATCCCCTTGCCCGCGTCGCCTGCGAAACCAGCGTCACCACCGGCCTGGTCGTCGTCATCGGCGAGACCTCGGCCACTGCCCAGATCAACGCCGTTCGCGTCGCCCGGGACGCAATAACTGAAGTCGGTTACACAAACTCGGAACTGGGGCTCGATGCCGAACACAGTGCCGTCCTGGTTTCCCTTGACCAGCAGTCGCCCGATATCGCCCAAGGGGTCAACTCGGCCCTGGAGCAGCGCTCCGGCATTGACCATGACGGCTATCTCGATTCCGTCGGCGCCGGTGACCAGGGAATGGTCTTCGGCTACGCCACCGACGAGACCGATGCCTACCTCCCCACCAGCATCCACCTGGCCCACGGCCTGACCCGCAAGCTGGCCTCGGCCAGAAAATCAGGGGAAATCGGCTACCTCCGCCCCGACGGCAAGAGCCAGGTGACGGTGCAGTTCGAAAACGGCACGCCGACACGGATCGACACGGTGGTCATCTCCACCCAGCACGCTCCCGACGTGGAGCTGGAGCAGATCCGCGGCGACGTCATCGAGCGTATCGTCAAGCCGGTGATCCCGGCGAACCTGTTGGACAACCAGACCCGTTTCTTCATCAACCCCACCGGTCGCTTCGTCGTCGGCGGCCCCCACGGCGACGCCGGCCTCACCGGCCGCAAGATCATCGTCGACAGCTACGGCGGCGTGGCCCGACACGGCGGCGGTGCCTTCTCGGGCAAGGATCCCACGAAGGTGGACCGCTCCGGTGCCTATGCCGCCCGCTACGTGGCCAAGAACCTGGTTGCCGCCGGACTGGCGTCGCGGGTTGAGATCCAGATCGCCTACGCCATCGGCGTGGCCCGGCCGGTGGCGGTGTTCGTCGACTCATTCTGCACCGGCAAGGTGTCGGACGAACAGCTCGCCCTGATCATCAGGGATAATTTTGACCTCCGCCCGGCGGCCATCATCGAGCAGCTCGACCTGCGCCGCCCCATCTACCGCCAGACCGCCGCCTACGGCCACTTCGGCAGGAACGACCTGGATCTCCCCTGGGAGCGCATCGACCGGGCTGCAAGGCTGGCCTGAAGTCACCATATGTGCAGAGAGCTGTACGTGTAATCGACACAATTTATCGAGAAATCATGCCAACCGGAAAACCGGAGGTCCCTGCGTGACGTGCGCACAGGAGATCTCCGGTTTTTTTGTTTCCACATACCAACAACGGATATGACTGTTTATGCCTGACGCACCTACCCACATCATTGCCTGCGACGTCATGAAGGAAGAACTTCTGGCAATAACGCCGACACACCCGGTCATCTTCCACTTTGTCTCCATGGGGCTGCACCGCTGGCCGGACAAACTGCGGGAGGAGTTACGCGCGGTTCTTGCCAGCGCCACTGGTAGAGACCGGGTGGTGCTGGCTTTCGGCCTCTGCGGCGGGGCGGTGGCAGGACTGACTGCGCCAGGGATACCGCTGTTCATTCCGAGAGCCCACGACTGCATCCCGCTCCTCCTTGGGTCCCGGTACACCCATGAAGAACTCCTCCGTGAGGAAAAGGGGACTTATTTCCTCTCCGGCGGCTGGCTGGAGGGGGAGCGGACCGTATTTTCCGAATACCGGCGCGTACGGGAAAAATATGGCGAGCAGAAGGCAAAACGGGTGATGGCCACCATGTTCGATGCCTACCGGCGCATTGTTTTCGTTCATACCGGCCATCCCAGGGAAACAGCGCACCTGGCAACCGGCCGCGAACTGGCTGGGCTGCTGGGGCTGGAATTCCTGACCATAGGCGGCCGCGACGCATGGTTGCGGCGGGTCGTCAACGGCCCGTGGGACGGCGATTCGTTTATCGAGATTGCACCGGGAATGGTGCTACTGGAAACAGATTTTGGCGCAATTCACTAACAGACTTCAACCTGCACCGGAGGACTTATGAGTACCCCTATCGATCACCCCCGCTTCACCTGCGCCCTGGGAGGGGCGCTCAGCGCCATCACCTCACTGCCGAAAGCCATCCCGATCATTCATGGCTCCGGCGGCTGCGGCGGCAACCTGCACATGGCCCATTATGCCGGCAGCGGCTTTTACGGGGCCGGCTACTGCGGCGGCACGTCGCTCCCCGGCTCCAACATCGTCGAGAATGAGGTGGTGTTCGGTGGCAGCGACCGCTTGAGCGAGCAGATCCGCACCACCCATGAGCTGATGGACGGCGAGCTCTACGTGGTGGTGTCGGCCTGCATGACCGACATCATCGGCGATGACATTCAGTCGGTGGTCCAGGAGCACCGGGACAACGGCATACCGGTGATCGGCATCGAGACCGGCGGTTTCAAGGGGAACTCCTACAAGGGGTATGATCTCCTGCTGGACGGGCTCTTCCGCCACTACCTCAAGCCAGCAGCGGAGATAAACACCCGCCTCGTCAACCTCTGGGGACTGGTACCGGGTCAGGACCCGTTTTTCCGTGGTGATCTGCTTGAGCTGAAGCGCCTGCTGGGGCTTCTGGGGCTGGAGGTCAACACCTTATTCGCCCCGGACGAAACCTTGGACAACCTGCGGAGTGCACCGGCGGCAGCGGCCAATCTGGTCGTATCCCGTGCTTATGGCGTGGACCCGGCCAGAACGTTCGAGGAACGCTTCGCCACCCCGTTCAAAGTCGTGGATCTGCCGGTGGGGGCAGTGGCCACCGCCCGTTTCCTGCGGGAGGTGACTGCCGCCCTTGGGCTTGACCCGCAAGCCACCGAAGCAGTCATCGCCAGGGAAAATGATCTCTACTACCGCATCTTCGAACGCTCGAGCGACCTGTTCACCGATGTAGACATGCAGTTCTATGCCGCGGTGGTGGGGAATGCCACCACAACCCTCCCCATAACCCGCTTTCTCAATGAAGAGCTGGGCTGGCTGACCGATCTGGCGGTGGTGAGCGACGGACTGGACGAACAGTTTCACGCAGCGGTTATAGACGGCTACGACCGCCTGGAGTCCGGCTATCAGCCGACGATCATCTTCGAAACCGATGCGGGGCAGATCCCGGCCCACCTGGCCAGACTTTGGCCGGCTACCGATGGCAACCGCTACGCGCCTATCTTTAGCCCGGCCTATATCCTGGGAAGCACCATCGAAGGGGAACTGGCCGCCAACATCGGCGCCCGCCACCTGGGGATCAGCTTTCCGCTCAACAACCGCGTGGTGATGAACAAAGGGTATGCCGGTTATCGTGGGGGCCTCAGCCTGGCGGAAGATCTGATGTCGTTCGCGATCCCGGGCCGATAAGGATGAGGAGTGCGGCAGTTGCAAGCCGCCTGCATTCGCGCTGACGTGCTATTTCTGTAATTCCATGCTCATTTCGCTACAGTCGATGAACTCGCCCTACGGGCTCAAACAACATCGACTGTTAACGCTTCATTCGCAGGAATTTCGACGAAATAGCCCTAATGCGCTCATTCCGGCAACTTCCAACTAACGGACAGATTGCAAGACCACGAAAGGAGACCACCATGGCTTATACCGATCAGAAAGTCCTCCCTGTCAGGGAAAACCGGCTGCGCACCTGTAACGCCTACGGCGGCTGTTCCGACGGGCTCGTGAAGAGCTCCCGCGGCGGCTGCCTGCAGAACAGCGGCCGCTCCTTCTCCCAGGCGGGCGGCTGCCAGATGAACTTGGCGCTCACCATCATCGGCACCATCCCGGGTGCCTACGTCCTGATGCATTCGCCCCCCGGCTGCGGCGGCTCGCTGCAACAGTTCGACGGCATGTTCCGCATCGGCCAGAAAGCCCGTGGTCGGGTACAGGACCGGATCATCTGGGGGAGCACCAACCTGGACGAATCGGACGTGGTCCACGGCGGCGAGGAGAAACTGGCCGCGGCCATCATCCAGGCCGACCGCCGTCATCGCCCGGAGCTCATCTTCATCATCACCACCTGTACCCCGGCCATCATTGGCGACGATGTGGACGGAGTAACCGCCAAAGTCCAGCCCCAGGTGGCTGCCCGAGTCGTCCCGGTGCACTGCGCCGGCTTCCGCACCCACATCTCCGCCACCGGATACGATGCCGCCTACCACGGTCTTGCCCGTTTCCTCGACTTCATCCCCAGGGAGCTGAACCTGGACGAAGGTGAGCAAAAGATCCGAGACGAAGAAGCCAAACGGACCGTCAACCTGTTCAACGCCGTCTCCATCGGCCGCCCCGACGAGATCGAGCTGGAGCGGCTGCTAAGCGCCCTGGGGCTCAAGGTGCAGGTCTACCCCCACTTTTCCGACGAACAGAGCTTCCGCGACATCACCAAAGCTGCACTGAACGTCAGTATCTGCGCCACCCATGATGACTATTTTCTCGATTTCCTCAAGGAGAAACACGGCATACCCTACATCATCGATACCATGCCCATCGGCATCCGCAACACCGCACTCTGGCTGGAAAAGATCGCCGCCCACTTCGGCCTGGAAGAAGAGGCCAAACGGCTCATCGCCGCAGAAGAGGCCGCCCTGGAAAAGGGGATTGCCCGCTATTGCGAGATAATCAAGGGGAAGCGGGTCTATCTCGGCGGTGGGGAAATGCGGGTTGCCACCATGGCAATGCTCTACCACGAGCTCGGCGCCAATGTGATCGGCTTCAGGGCCCACCATTACGACCAGTTCGGTGATGACCTGTATCTCCGGGCGGCAGGCGACAACCCGGACCTGGAGGTAAACGTGGCCACGGCCCAGGTATTCGAACTGGTGAACCTGATCAACAGGACCAAGCCTGACCTGTACGTCGGCCATGGCGGCAGCAACTCCTGGGTTGCAAAGCTCGGCGTGCCCTGCATCCCGCTGTATGCGACACCGCAGACCTATCTGGGGTACAAGGGGACATTCGAGGTGGCGCGCCGATCTGCCAAGCATCTGCTCAACCGCTCCTACCAGCAGCGGCTCTTGGGGAATGCCCCGCTGCCGTACCGGGCCGAGTGGTACGAGAAAGATCCGTACGCCTATATCACCGACGATCGTTATCACGACAGCGGACCGGCAGCCGATCCCGAACAACTGGCGGTCTGATACCGATAGGCATGTGAAGAGAACGGTTCACGGTTACCCGACAAAAAAGCCCCCATGAAAATCACGGGGGCTTTTTTGTTGCGAAGGATGGCTGTTACGACGCGCCGACACGATACGGTTCAATATCCTTTTCCTCGAACGTATTGACCCGGGAAAACTCCCTTTGCTCACCGTCTACCGTAACCTGCAGCTGGCAGCTGCGGCCCGCCGGGGCCCTGGTGTAGCGGAGGAGAATCGAGGCGGCAGTAGCAAGCAGCGCCTCGTCAACATGCCCCATGACCACGCCGACCGGGCTTCCCCCCTCCAGCCACTGGAATACCGCCTCTCCGCTCTGAACGGCCCCCTCCAGAAGATGGTTCTCAGCCTCGTTACGGGCAATAATCACCTTGGTATCCGGACCGATGCGGAAATGGCGTCCCAGTTTCAGCAAGCGGAAATCGCGGACATTGAGCCCGGCAGAGTGGTCGAAGATATCCTTCACTTTTGGCACGAAAGCAGGTTCGGTCAGCAGGCAGCCACCGGCCGGACAGGGATAGTTCTTTACATCCAGCTCATCGGCCAGATGGATCTGTTCCTTGCGGGAGCGTCCCGACATGGCCAACAGCTTCTCCCGGTCCACCCACCCTTCCCGCTCCGGAATGGTCGGGGTGAAATGCTTGGCAGACAGCGGACGGAGCAAAAGCCCTTCCAGACCGCTCTCCTTCTCGATGATATTCAGGGTGTCCCGGCGCTGGCTCATGGGGCGCTGGCCGAGCACCTCACCGGTGATGACGAAGTCGGCCCCGCTCTCCACCATGTACTCCCGTGCCTTGCGCAGCAGGAAGATCCGGCAGTCGATGCAGGGGTTCATCCCTTTGCCGTAACCGAAGCGGGCTGCCCGGACAACTTCCAGATACTCGACCCCCTTGTGCATGACCTTGATCGGGATGCCGAACTCCTCGGCAACACGGACCGCCTCGGACTTGCAGCCGGCACTCTTGCTGGTGCAGGTGCAGAATGGCGAGGTAAAATTGAGAGCTTCCACCTCTATACCCTGGTCGAGCATCACCTTCACCGCCAGTGTTGAATCGAGCCCGCCGGAAAGCAGGGCCAAGGCCTTACGTCTCATGCTGTTCTCCTGTGGCCCCATGCATGTCACAAAAAATGAGCCGGAGCATATGCACCGGCCCGACACGACGGAACCTCTATAATTTTAGTCAACAATTAGTAGCAGAGAACAACAAGCTTGTCACTAAACATTTATCCCTACGCCGCACGGCTCAAGGCAAACCGTCCCGGCTCAAGGGGCCACCGGCCATACTCCCGGGCCGCAGCCACCAGTGCGTGAATATTCTCCGGCGGCGTGTCGATGGGAAGACCACAGCCAAGCCCCAGGATGTAGCCTTTCGGATTATCCCACCCCTTTAACAGGCACTCCAGGGCGTTTGCCCTGACATCATCAGGAGTGCCGAGATACATCGCCGCCGTCGGCCGCACGTTGCCGAGCAGAGCCACCCGGTGACCCACCAGTTCCTTGGCCGCGGCAAGATCAACCGCGTCATCAAGGCTGAGCACCGACACACCGGTGTCGGCCATCTCCGGCCATATCTTTGCCGTATTGCCGCAGATATGAAGAGACGGGGCAACACCCGCTATTGCCGTCAACGCAGCCGTGACCTCGGTCAGATACGGCAGGGCAAACTCGCGAAACTGTTTCGGGCTGATCATGGTGCCCGATGCAGTCGGGTCAGCCAGGCCGATGCGTGCCCCCACGCCGATGGCAGCGGCGCTGAAACGGATAATGCTGTCGGTAGCCAGACGAAGAAGCCGGTGTGCAAATTCCGGATTCTTGTGCAGGTCACGCAGGAAGCGGTCGGTCCCCCGGATACTGGCGGCGGTGGTAAACGGGCCGGACGTGGTCATGGACAAACCGACTTCATCACCGATTTCCCGGAGAACGATTGATGCCGCTTCAAGGAACAGGGGGAGACGGCCGTCCTTTTCGGGGTCGGGAACCTTGAGCAGATCCAAGTCCTTCTCTTCCTTGACCACATTTTCCGCCACATAGGGGGTACTGTCCGGAAAAGCGATCCTGCTGCCGATGGCCTCGGCGATGCCGGTCAGCCCGGGTCCGGTGTTGACGTTGTCCGCGCCATACCGGCGCCAGGCGGCAATCTGTCCCCTGGCCAGAAGCTGTGCAGAATTGTTGTATTCCCCCACCGTCACTCCGATGACCCGGGCGGCATGGTCACTGATGAGCAGGTTCACCGGGATCCGGTCGTAGGGCTTGCCGGTCAGGGCGGCAACGGTCCGCTCCTTCGAGGTCATGGTTTCCTTAAACGCTGTCACTGTCATGGTCATCCCCCTAGCGGCACCCACCGCGCCCCTTGCCACCGCCACAGCCGCCGCCGGAACCGCATCCGTGGGAAACGCCGGGGAGCGCCTGATCCAGCAGCTTGTGCCGTTTGCCATAGGACGTCAGCGCCCGGTCGATGGACCCCTTGACGCCAAAGGCCTTGATCCCCCTGGCCTGGAGCGACTCGACGGCACCGGGGCCGATCTGCAGGGCCAGGACCGCATCGATGCCGACCAGTTGGGCAACCGTCGCTTCATGGCCGTGGTCGGCGTCATCATGGATCTTTCCAGGTGACCCGCAGCTGCAGGAGGGAACAATCTCCCGCTTTTCCTGCTGCTGGTAGGTGCCATCATCGGCCACCCGATAGATCAGGAACTGCCTGCTCCGCCCGAAATGTTCGTTAATCGTGACCCCGTCACTGCTTGCTACGGCAACAGTCGGCATATCAGTCTCCTTGCGAGGTAATGGACGCGATCACCAGGTTCCCTTGGGAGCTGTTCTTGATGCCGTGGTGATCATGCGCAGGCACCACCACAATGACCCCGGGCTTCAGCGGCTGGGTCTTTCCGCCGGAGAGATACTCCCCCTCCCCTTCGACCACGACGAAGATGTGGCTGCCGTGGTGGGTATGGGTGATGATCTCCTGGCCGGGCCTCAGCCCCAGCAGGGAGATGTTGCCGTCGTTGCCGGACCAGATGGTCTCCTTGTGCCTTTTGGCATCGTCGAACTTCTTCAGTTGATTGACATCCAGCAGAACTGCGCTCATACAGTCTCCTTTATCGGTGATGGTTTGGGAATTACGGCTGGCTACCAGTCGACCTCTCCCTGGCTGAACAGGCCTGCCGCAACATTCTCGGCCTCCCTGACGAACTCGGGGCGCTGCAGGGCTTCCCCCGGCGCCGCGACGCCAACGACCCGGATCAGATGGGTTTCGCTGAAGCCGAGCCGCTTGAAGAACCGGTCGTAGCGCGGATAGAGATCGTCGAAGAACGTCGGGTCGGGCTGTCCCTGGGACTGGACGAAGACCAGCTTCTTGCCCGGTGAGAGACGGCTCGGGTTTGCGGCAGTCCGGTAATCCGGGGTGAAATAGGAGAAGGCCCGGTCGAAGAAGAGCTTGAACTGGCCGGTGACATCCCCGAAGTAGACCGGCGAGGAGAAGATCACCACTTCCGCCGCTGCCACCGCTTCGAGGATCTCCGTGGCGCTGTCGCTCAGCACGCAGTGATCCAGCCCCTGCTTGCAGGCGTAGCAGGCCTGGCAACCCCGGTAGGTCAGGTCGTTCAGGTAAAACGTCCGGGTGGTTTTCCCGGCCTTTTTGGCCGCCTCGACCACCACCCCCGCCAGCCCCGCACTGTTGCCGTCCCGCCGGGGTGATCCGATTAACGCTACAACACTCATCTGTCTCTCCTTTGTCAATAACGTGCCGGACGCATAAAAAAAACCGGAGGTTCACCCGCCATCGTGTCGGGGAACCTCCGGTTTTCCGGTCGGTCCAAAGCTTTTGTTGCGAATCAATTTAATTCCTATCGCTTATATAGCGTATAGCTGCTTCCCCTCTTTTTGTCAAGAGGTCTTTGCAATATTGCCTGCATTCCGATAGTGATCCCTAAGCGGTGTGAATCAGTGCCAATATATTCTGGATGCTCTGGATTGAAGAGCAATTCATGAACTAAACCGGCATCCACTCCGAGGCTCAGAAGATAATTTTGGCGGTCCATGCTTGGGTTGGTTAAATTGCTAAAAAAAGGTATTGAGGCCAAGCGTCGAAGCAGAGCAGAGACCATCTGCCGCCGAGAGTTGGGCATCGCTGACAGTGCAATAGCATAATGTCAGTCCTGCAACTCAGCCTCATGACGAACTCCAAGACAAAACGTATTTCGCCCATTACATGCTGGACATGTCCAGCTTTTACCGGCTTCTAACTCATGATGCCAAATGACAATTTTGTGGTCGCAGCTATTATTCCCACATGGAATCTCATGCTGTAGAGGCTTCCATTCAACTTGCCTGTTCCCCTTATCGATAATTACGTAAGATGCGCCACACTCGTAACACTGGGCAGGAACTTCATTTTTTCCATGTGGCATGCGCTTGCGCATGGGCTTCCCGCACTCCATGCACGGGAGACTGGCAAAACTCCCTAGTGTTACATTGAAAATTGGCGATGAGAGAACGTGCTTTACAGCAGTCGCTATCTCCTCACACCTCAATCGGATTTTATTATAGTCGTGTGCTTTGTTAGAACGAACCTGCTTGAGTGTAGGAACATGGAGGTAACTCCCCAACGCATCATAGTGTTTTCGGATGGTTTCCATGTTGAGAATTTTTTCTGTCCCCAGTGATTCCATTTTTTCTGGCCGTACGCCGTATTCCTTCTCCCTGCCGATTGAATACGTGGCATCACAATCAGCTGTTGGATCAATATCAAGAAGAATGGTCATGACCTTTCGAGGTTGCCATGTCTCATATTCCGATGGTGGAAATTCATCTTTGAACGCTTGTGCACGGTCGTAAGTGAGCGCCTCCATAGCCATTCTGAGTTCAAGAACAACATACTTCAAACGATCATCGTCAAAAGTACCCAGCTCATTCTCTGCGCGCTTCAAATACTTTCGTGCTTCATGTCGGTAATCCACTTATAACTTCCTTATTTTGTTTGACCAACTCGTCATCACCAGTTCACGCGCGCACGCGCATGAACTGGTGATCCGCTCAAACAGGACACTTAGCCCACAAACATGACCCACCACTAATAATCTTTTCCGCCGGATTTTACCAGAACGTTTTGATTGCCATCAGCGCAGGGTGAAATCGGTGCTGACGATCGGCAGGGTCGCCAGCACCAACTGCAGTGCCAGAGACCAGAGGGCGACAGTCGCGAGACGACGCTGGATGCGCGGCAGCTCCTCCCCCAGGCTTTCTGCCCGGCGGAAACGGTGCAGCATCCCCACGCCGATGCCGCAGACTGCGGTGGTCATGATGGTGAGGTAGATGGGGTAGCCGATGAAAAGGTATTCCTTCTGCAGGATGCAGAACGGGCAGTGGTGGGAAGGCATTTGGTAGATATAGAGGGAGATGACCGAGACCACAGAGGCGATCGCCACCGCCAGCTGGACCGCCGACAGGAGCGCGAAGAGGTAAGCCCCCCTCCCCCGGCGACGGAAGCGAAGACCGGCGGCGATGGTGAGGCCGGCAGTCGTGTAGAACAGGGCCAGCATCGGCAGCGGCGGCGCGTTGGCCACCTCGGTGGCCATGGTGCGGTCTTTGACGCTGAAGAGGCTGCCGCAGCAGGAGGTGATGATATCCGGGTGCAGGGCGAGGAAATAGACCGCCTGGCTGATGAACTCCGCCAGGATCACCGGCGCAAGCAGGAGGAGTAGCCACTGCTTCCACCGGATCAGGGGGTAGTCGTACCCCCGGCTGTCGGCATGGTTCAGGATCAGCCAGAGGGCGGCCAGGAGGAAGGTGGCGATCTTCAGTAGCAGGGTCGGATAGCCGAAGCTCCCCACCGACAGGGAGCCGACGGCGCACATGGCGCCGACGAACAGTGAACTCAGGTCATCGACGGTATGGAGGAAAAGGAATATGGAGATGAGCTGGAGGCCGAGGGTGTAGCTGACGATGGTGGAGACCAGGTAGGTCCGGCGCTCCAGCTGAAGCTGCCGCTCACTGCCGCTGGCTAGGTCCCAGTGGCGGAGGATCCGGACGCCGAAGCCGGCGGCGGCAAAGGTCATCACCAGCGTCAGCAGCGACGAGACCAGCAGGGAAAGGACGCCGGGGTGGAGGATCACGGCCGCTCTCCGCCCCGTACTATCCGGCCGTCTCGCATCTCGATGAGCAGGTCTCCCAGGTCCGAGTCGTAGACGATCGGGTCGTGGCTGGCGAGGATGATGGTCTTCCCCTCCCCTTTCAGGCGGCGCATGATCGCCATGAACTCGGTGGAGAGTCTGCTGTCCAGGTGGGCGGTCGGCTCGTCGGCGATGACCACCAGCGGGTCGTTGATAAGCGCCCGGGCAATGGCTACCCGCTGGGCCTCACCGCCGGAGAGCCAGTCGACCTTCGCTCCTGCCTTCCGCCCCAGGTCGAACAGCTCCAGGGTATCCAGGGCCCGCTGCCGCAAGAGGCCGTGCTTCTCCCCCAGGGGGTAGGCGGGGATCATGACGTTCTCCAGCACGGTCAGCCCCTTTATCAGGTTGAACTGCTGGAAGATGAAGCCGAAGGTCTGCCGGCGGATCCCGGTCAGAAACCGCTCGGGGAGGCTGGTGATCTCCCGCTCGCCCAGGTAGATGCGGCCGGTGGTCGGCCGGGCCATGCAGCCGATGATGCCGAGGAGCGTGGTCTTGCCGGAGCCGCTCGGCCCTTTGAGGATGGTGGTCCTGCCGAAGGGGAGCTCCACAGAGACATCCTGGAGAGCCCTGAATTCGTTGGGACGGCCGGCGTTGAAGGTTTTGCTTATTCCTTGCGCCCTGATCATCGCAGCACCATGTCCGGGTCGATGGTCGCCACCCGCCACGAGGGGACGATGGTGGTGACGATGTAGGGGACCACGGTCAGCAGGAAGATCACCTCCAGCTGGCCGAAATGGATGAAGGGGGTGAGGCGGAACTCAGGGTAGAGGGTCGACCACCCCTTCAGGACCGGCGCGAACAGCCAAAAGGTGCCGGCAAACACGTGCAGGTAGGCCAGCGCGGTCCCGAGCAGGAAGGCGGTGAGCGACACCAGCAGCCCTTCCCAGAACTTCAGCAGCAGTACATCCGAACTCTCCCAGCCGACCGCCTTGAGGACGCCGATCTCTTTGCGCTCCTCGGCGGAGAGGCCGGTGGCCTTGTCCCAGGCGAAGATGACGAATGCCAGGGCCGCGATGGTGAAAAGCACCGTCACCACGCCGGAACGCCAGCTGAACAGGGCATCGTAGGTGCGCAGGATCTCGCTGCGGATGATCGGCCGGGTATCGGGGTGAAGTTTGACGATCTTCTCGGCAATGGTGGCCAGCTCCTTCCGGTTGCGGACCGTCAGCACCAGGTCGGTGGCCTGGTCGGCAGGGATGCCGGAGAGCTGCCGGTAATCGCTCTCGGCCAGCAGGATCAGATCGGCCGCCACCAGTTGCGACTCCTCCGGCAGCAGACCCTGCACTCGGTAGCTTTGGGGCCTGCCATCAAATCCGGTAAAGCCGACGATGTCGCCGGGGAACGCCTCCCTGAGCCGCGAGATGCCGCTCCCGAGCACGATCTCGCCGGGCGGCGGGGCTTCATCGGGCACCATCAGGGTGTAGTTAGCAAGGAAGCTGCCGTCGTAGTAGTACCCCCAGAGCCGGGGACGCACCGACTGGACCCCGCCGATCTCCCGGATATCGTCGGCATAGCTCCGCGGGATCGGGCTGTAGCGCCCCATGAGGGTGCGCTGGACGATGATCTCCGGCCCGTCCTTCAATACCCGGGCAGCCTCCTGTTTCAGGGCATGGGTAAAGAAGATCACCGATGCCAGGAGAAAGACGATCACGGTATAGACAGCCAGCAGGGCGCCGTTTTTCCCCTTGCGGCGCAAAAGGGATGCAACGGTGAAATCGACGATATGGCGTTGCCGTTCCAGGTTAGCGGCCATGGCGATAGACCGTCAGCCGGCGATGGAGGCCGCCGGACAGATGGGGGGGCGGTCCGGTGAGGGAGCCGCTGGGGAAGTGTTCCATGGAGAGGGGGGAATCCTGAAACGGCGTCTGCAGATCCGCCATGCCCGGATGCCGGGTATAGCTCGCCTCGGTGAACAGGCAGAGGTCGGTCAGCCGGAGGTCACGTACCAGCGCCCCGGTGCGTGCCAGCAGCGGCTTGGCCTGGCGCACCTCCCGCCGTCCGTGGACGGCCAGCCCCCCGTTGACAAGCATCAGGGAGAACAGGCCGATGCCGGCCATGGTGGAATAGCGGACGGTCACCTACTGCACCCCTTTCAGCACGCCCTGGTTGATCTGTCTGAACGTGAGGATGCTCTTCCCCTTGTGGTCCTTGAGAAACCCCTGGGCATCCTTCGCCTTGGCAAAGGGGATGAACTCCTTCCCCATGGGGCCGAAGACGTCGCTGCCGATGACATAACTGGCGGTAGTAGCATCGACCGGCGTCAGGGAGTAGTAATCGGTGACGTAGATGGCCGCCACGTCCTGCGGTGCCAGCTTCGGCCGGTACTGCCCCGGATTCAGGTAGTACGAAAACAGGTCCTTGGGGCCGTCAAAGTGCAGCACCGTCCCGTTCTTCAGATGGATCTGCGCGGCAAAGTCGGGATATTTGGCGACGAACATGCCGCAGACGGCGCACTTGTCCCTGGTTCCCGACTTCACCGGCTGCGGAGCTACGGCACGGGCAATCGACGCGGTCAGGACAAGGACGGCAACAAATGATGCAATGTTGAATTTATTCATAGAGTGGTTCCTCTCCTGATTCGTTCTAATTCACGACTCCCATGTTTTTTAGTCCCCTCTCCATGAGGAAGAGGGATAGGGTGAGGGGGAACTACTGGATATATCGGCATCGCTGCACCCTCATCCGGCCTTCGGCCACCTTCTCCCTCAGGGAGAAGGGACTAAGCGCGGACTAGCCGCGAATTGGATATCCTCTTGCTCATCTCATCAAACATAACGTGGTGTCCTACAGGTAGCGATTGATGAGCGACTGCAGCTTCTTCGTATCCACCACGCCGATCAGTTTCTCCCGCAGGATGCCATTTTTGTCGATAATGAAAATGGTCGGCAGAACCTTGACGCCGAACAGGTCCCGTGCGACCCGGGACTTTTCGTCGAGTAGCACTTCGTAGGGAATCCCGGTCTCCGCCACGAAGCGCTCCACCCTGGACTTTTCCTGGCCGGCGTTGACGGCCAGAAAGATAACCTGGCGGTTTTTCAGCCCGGCGACATATGACTTGAGCTCAATGAGCTGCTCCCTGCAGCCGCAGGCATCGGTCCAGAAATAGACAACTAGCGACTTGCCCCCCTGTGCGGCGGTGGTAATCTGCTTCCCCCCCAGGTTAGGCAGGCTCAGGGCCGCGATTTTTTCCCCGATGCGGGGCGCCCGCGCCTCAGCAACCATGGGGAAAAGCGGCAGAACAACCAGCAGCAGGATAAAATATTTTACTGACACAACACCGTTGGAACGCTTCATAGCAATCTACTCCGTCACCCTCTGCAGTTTCAGATAGTCTTCACGACTGGCGGAATCGCTCCAGACGACCACCCTCCCCTCGACCAGCTTGATCAGTCGGTCCGTGGCAACCGCCAGGAAGGTTATGACCGTGGCGCCGGCAAAGATCCGGGTTGCGTGGTAGCTCTCCTGGCTCTGCACCACCAGCCAGCCGAGGCCGCTGCTGGCACCCATCATCTCCGAGGCGATCAGCATGATGAAGGCATAGCCCGCCGCAAGGCGCAGGCCGGTAAAAATTGACGGGGCAGATGCCGGCAGCACCACCTTGACAAAGAGCTGCCAGCGCCCCAGCCCGAGGGAGCGGGCCGCCTTGAGCAGGCTCCGGTCAACGGTACGGATCCCGGTAATGGTGCTGAAGGTTATGGGCCAGATACAGAGCCAGGCAATAATGAATATTTTGGCCGACTCGCCGATGCCGATAAAGAAGATGATGATGTGGGCTAGGATGACCGGGTTTGCCTGGGCAAGCAGCTCCATCAGCGGTTCGAGCCCCTGCTGCAGCCGCGAATACCAGCCCCCCAGCAGAAGGCCCAGCGGCAGTCCGACCAGAACGGCAACCAGAAGGCCGCTCAAGGCTCGCTGCAGGCTGATCAGGGTATGACTCGCCAGGGCGCCGTTGACAGTCTGGTCATGAATCGTGACCAGCACCGCCGACAGTGGCGGGACGAACAGCGGGTTGAGCAGTCCGGTGCGCGGCAGGATTTCCCACGACAGCAGAAAGAGGAGTGTTGCCGCAATTTTGTTGACGGTTGCCCTGTTCATCAGAAACTGCTCCCGCCGCTGTCAACCGGCGTGCCGAAATGGTGCGAATGGCCCCCTCCTGGCTCGGCCGCCTCCCGGTTGATCCTCTGCACCTCAATCCCGCCGAACAGGAGCACCGCCAGCACTCCACCGACAAGAGCCCGAGCCGCATACCTGCCGGGGCGCCAAGGAGAAACAGCGACAGCCGCCTCGCCGGGGAGGATGGAAATCTCTTCCCGCCAGACGAACAGAACCCGCTCCAGCCAGAGGAGGAAGCGGTTGAGGACAAATCCCAGCACAACAATACAGGCAGCTCCGGCATAGATCCGGGGGATGAGATAGTTCATGGCGGCGTTATGCACGAGCCAGCCGAGACCGGCGCCGGCGCCGAGCATCTCGGCGGCGACGAGGATGTAAAACGTGAGACTGGCGGCAATGCGGATACCGACGAATGTTGTCGGCAGCGCCCCGGGCAAAATGACTTTCAGGAGCATGTCCGTAGAGCCTATCCCCATGGACGCGGCACTCTTGATCTGCACCGGATCGACCTCCCGGGCGGCAGTCATGCCGTAAAACAGGATCGGCCAGACCGAGACCCAAGCCACAACCGCCACCTTGGCGGTTTCGCCGATGCCGAAGAACAGCATGAACACCGGCAACAGGGTGAAGGGGTTTACCTGGCTGAGAACCCGCAGCATCGGGTCGATCGCCTCTGCCAGCTGCTGAAAGCGGCTCGCCAGGAGAAACCCGAGGGGGAGTCCGATCGCCATGGCGACCAGCAGGCCGACAATCGCGCGCCAGACGCTCACCAACAGATGGATCGGCAGAGACCCTTCCCTAAGCAGGGTCCCTGCCTCACCGATAACGACGGAGAGCGGCGGGACAAAATAGGGGTCAAGCCATTCCAGCCGGGGAGCAAGCTCCCAGAGAAGAAGAAAGAGGATGACTCCGCTGGAACGAAGAACCAACCGACCTGCCTGTGCATTCACTGTGACCATCTAAACCTCTTGCTTCGCACTCTATAACGCGGCGGTTGGTGAAATGGCATCGGCCACCGGCAGACTCTGGGGATGGACCTTCGGCTCGTGGGGACTGTTCTGCAACAGCTCCCAGATCTTGTGCCGGATCCAGCCGAACTGTGCCGAAGAGCGGATATCACTGTTATGGCGGGGCCGGGGCAGATCGATTTTGACTATTTCCCGCAGTGTCCCCGGATTTGCCGTCAGTACCGCAACCCGGTCACCGAGGAAAGCCGCCTCTTCAATGCTGTGGGTAACGAAGATGATGGTTTTTCTCGTCTCCTCCCAGATGCGGAGCAGTTCGTCCTGCAGGGATTCGCGTGTCTGGGCGTCCACCGCGGCGAACGGTTCGTCCATGAGCAGGACTTCCGGATCATAGGCCAGGGCACGGGCTATTGCCACCCGCTGCTTCATCCCGCCGGAAAGCTCGTGGGGGAAGCGGTCGGCGAAACCATCAAGCCCCACCAGCTTTATGAAATGGTCACTGATCCCCTTCCTTTCCCCCTTGGGTACCTTCTTGATCTCCAGGCCAAACTCCACGTTCTGGCGCACCGTCCGCCAGGGGAAGAGCGCGTACCCCTGGAGCACGATGCCACGATCCAGGGCCGGTCCGGTGACTCGCTTGCCGTCGATGTACACCACCCCGGAGGTGGGGTGCGCCAGGCCGGCGAGGATATCCAGCAGGGTCGATTTGCCGCACCCGGACGGTCCGACCAGCACAAGGAATTCCCCCTTCTTCACCTCCAGGTTGATATCCTGCAGGGCAATGAAATCCCTGGCCGGCTCGGTCTTCGACTTTTTCAGATGAAAGATGCGGTTGATATCCTTCACCACGATCTTGGCATCGGTTGTAATCTGTTTAGGAATGTCTTTGCTTGTTCCCATGGTTTCCCTCTTTTCCTCTTTACGATTCCCCTGAAATGCGGATTTTTCGTCCTGGCAAGGCTGTCGAGGTGGCACTTGTGCGGCGTAGCGCTGCTACGCCGCACAAGTGCCACCGAAGACTTACGCCGTCAGGGCGGAAAAGGCCGCGTTTCATAGGGGGCCGCCGTATTTGTAGGCCACGTCTTCCATGAGCGCCAACCCGCCCCGATACCCGGCATAGTTCCGGTCGACGATCAGCCGGTCATAGGTGGGGAACGCAACGCTCACCTGCATCGCCTGGAGCTCGCTCGTAGCGATATGCTTCTCCAGGGAGCTGGCGAGCACCAACTGAACGGTATGTTCGTTCAGCAGCTGGCGGATCCTGTGGGAATCGATCTCGAAATGCACCTCGGGGGTGACGGCACTGGCCAGGTTTTCCGTCAGGAAGCGGACGATCTCCCCGCGGTACTCTTCCGGCGGATCATCGGTGAGAATGACGATCTCCGGCAGCCACCCCAGTTCGTTACTGCCGTAGCGGGTCAGGCCGATGGCCGTGGAGGTATCGGCGACAATCGCCGTGTAGGCGTTGGGGAGAGCCATGGAGGTGATTGCGGCCATGTACTCGGAGAAGCGGTAGGCACGGTGCTCTTCGGCGGCGATGACCCGTTCCACCTCGTCACGGTCGAGATCGAGGCGGTCGGCGATGAAGCGCAGGAAGGCTGTCGTATCCTTTGGCCCGACCGGAACCGTCGGAATGACCTCATAGGGGGAAGCGAACTTCTCCTCCAGTTTTTTCGCCGCCGCCACCCCTGACCAGGGTGACAGCACCAGGTTCAGTTCCGCCGAGGGGATGCTTTTCAGTGCCTCCAGACCACTGTTCTCGGTGAAGATCATGTTGGCGGAGACACCGACCTTTGCCAGCAGGTCCTTGATAACCTGGAGATTCCCTTTCCAGAAGATATGCTGGTACGGAACGATGCCCAAGAGGTTCACCCTTTTGGCCACGACCGGTTGTGGCTCCAGCAGCTGGTCGATGACGGCGTCCAGGAACTGCTCGTACCCCTTGTAGGAGTTGCCGAGAAAACCGGCGGTATTGACGAAAACGATCGGCGCGTCCTTGCGGAACTCCTTGACCACCGCCGGCACGTCGTCGCCAATGAGGGCCGGGACGCAGCCGGAGATGACAACGTACAGCTCCCCCTGCACCAGTTCCAGGGTTGTCCTGATCAGGGCACGCAGCTTGTCTTCGCCGCCGAACACCGCGTGTTCCTCCACCAGGCAGGAACAGGGGGTGCTGGTGTTGCCGGTCGGACCGGCGTCATTCAGACCGGCGGCGAAATTCTGGCCGAAGTTCTGGGACATGCCGCAGCCAGCCCCGGAGTGAAGGATCGGTACGGTATTGAATGTTGCCAGGGCAGCCATGTAGGCTCCGCCCAGGGCGCAGGAATAGCGCGGGGCTTCGACAATCCCCGGGTATTTTGGCTCTTCCTTGACCCGCAATGCTGAAACTGTTCCCATGTCAGACTGCCTCCTTCTTCAGGTAATGGAGGGGATTCGGCTGTTCGTACCACCACGCCTTGTAGGTATCGGGGGTCTTGTCCAGCAGGGTCTTTTGAAACGACTTGTTCTTCACCGACTGCAGCAGGAAGTTGCCGTAGGCGATGGCCCCCTTGTAACCGGCCTGGGCGCTCCACTCCCGCGAGTCGCCGCGCACGGCGTGGATCCTGGTCGCCCCCTTTTCACGCTTGTAGGCGCTCCCCTGGAACGGGCAGGTCAGCGCCACATCGGGATCGTACTTGCGGGTGATGTGGGCCAGCTCGGCGGCCTGGAAGGTATTGACGAGCACGTCGAAATCACCGGCCTGGTCGATGACCTGCTGCACTTCATCCAGCACCAGGTTGTCGAAGTCCTGGATAATGGCCGCCGGTGACGAGACGCCGATCTCCTCGAAATACGGCACCTGGGTCAGGAGCCGTCCCTGGCCGAGGGAGCCGAGGATCTGCACCTTCTCGCCGTCCGGTTTGATAGCGGCAAACTCATGCTGGATCTTCTCCAGCTTGGGGAGCCACTTTGCCCGCTCTTCCCTGATCAGCTCCTCCACCTCCTGCTCCTTGCCGGTATGGCGGGCGATGACACGCAGCCACTCATCGGTATGTTCGATCCCCACTGGCGACGGATACATGAAGTACGGCACGCCGAACTCCTGTTCCAGGCCGCGTGAGAGGTAGTCGGTATAGGTCGGGCAGATGGGCGCGGTCACGGCGGCGGCACCGAGCTGCTCGAACTGCTCCACCGTGGCAAATTCCGGAATGAAATTGGGACGGAGCCCTATTCTGTTCAGGAGCCGGGTGATCTCCTGGCGGTCCTGCCAGGTGTAGGAGAGCATGCTGGCGATATTGACCAGATCGGGCTGTTTCGGGATATCCTTCTTCACCAGGTATTTGAGCACCGCATGCCAGAAGGCATCGTAGGCGGTCTGTATAATCCGGGAACGGATACCCTCGCAGTGTACCGGCACTATGGTGGCATTCACCTCCTGCTGGGTTTCCGATACCACCCCTTCGATGTCATCACCGATGATGCCGGAAGTGCAGGAGGCCATGATGAAGATCGCCTTCGGCTTGTAACGCTCCTCCGCTTCCAGAATGGCATGCCTGAGCTTGTCGGCACCGCCGTAGACCACGTCCTTCTCATCCAGATTGGTGGTTAGCCAGTGCAGGTCAAAGGTGGGGAGTCCCTCACTGGCGGGAATCTTCCGGTACACCTCCCGGTAGAGCAGCGCCGTTGAGGAGCAGCCGACCGGGGCATGGACGATCATGACCGCATCACGGATGGTAACCACCCTGGTGGTCAGATAGAAATTGAGCACGCAGCCGGAACTCTGCTGGAAATCACGTTCCTTGTTCGTCAGGGTGCCGTTGCGCGCCTCCTGCACCAGGTCACTTGCCTTGCCGAAATAGGCATTGACTGCACCGGCACGCTGCTCCCGGTTGGGGCAGCTATCTTTGTTCAGATCGATTGACATCCGTTTCTCCTTTACCCCTCAGGGGTTGTTGCCGGAAGCACTTCCCGGGCCAGGTCCTATGACTGCTTTTTCAAGCTCCCCTTCGCTTTTTTCCGCTCCGCTTCAACCTTCAGATTAATCTTCTCAATATCGTGAGTAATCAGGTTACTGGTAGTGACCTTCCCCTTGGGAATAACCTTGTTGTCTTCCAGGTCCTTCAGCCACGGGGCGATGAGTTTTTCATCGACCTGAATGGCGGTTGAATAATAATGGTTGCCGGTAACCGGTACGCCGATGGCCTCCTCGGTCATCTTGGCTGATTTTTCCGGGTTGGCGTTGGCCCACCTCTGCCCCTTGATCACTGCCCGGGAGAACGCCGCCACCTTGTCCGGGTGCTGCTTGATGAATTCATCGCGGAAAAAGTAGAAGGTGACCCCAGCGGATGCTCCGAGACCGGTTTCAAAGGTATCGGCAATCTTTTTCATCCCGGCATCGGCCATCCCCTTGTAGAACGGCGGGTGGGGAATGGATACCTGGATCAACCCCTGCTTGAGTGCCTGGATGGCCTGGATGTCAGGCATGGCCACCCACTCGAATTTGTCCCGCGGGATGCCGTACTTGTCAGCCAGAAGGTTGGTTTCAAAGTCGGCGCAGATATTCCTGGTGATGGTGGCGATCTTGATCTTGCCGGGAAGGTTTTTCAGGTCGGCGAAACTCTTGACGTTGGGCGATTTGGTCGGATTGACGTACCACCACATGTGGCGGAACTTTTCCGGGATTTTCGGATCGGTTGGTTCGATACCCCCCTGTACAACCCCGGTAATCTTGGCACCACCGGCCTTTGCCACGGCAGCTTGATTAGGATGGAAGGTGCCGACGTCGTTGTTCCCCTTGAGAATGGAGGGGATCTGCAGAGGAGCCTGGGTTTCGCCGGTGAGTTTAAGCTTTATCCCTTCTTCGGCAAAGAAGCCGAGCTTGTCGGTCACATACCACGGGGTGACGGAGCAGTCCTTGCGTGTCCAGGTCTTGATCTCAAACAGCTCTTTTTGCGGTGCGGCACTAACCTGGGCATTGGAGAAGATGCCGATGCCGACGGTAACAACGAGAGCAAGGCCAAGTGTAGCGGCAAGCCACGTATGAATTCTTTTTATTCCTTTCATTTCATTCTCCTTTTGTTGTGCTGGTTATGGGCATTACGTGCCCGTTTGTTGGCCTGTCCGGAGGAACACTAGTGAACCACGTTCTCACGCCAACCGAGAAGTTTGCCTTCGATCAGGACGAACAGCCACTGCAGTATGAGGCCCAGAACAGAAATGACCACGGTTGCGGCAAACAGCTGGGGCATCTGGAAGTTGGTTTGGGCATTCCAGACGAGCCAACCCAGGCCCCGACTGGCGCCGATCATCTCCGCGGCAATCAGCATGAAGAATGCGGTTCCCGCACCCATTTTCAGCCCGGTGAAGATGCCGGGGAGCGCCGCCGGCAGGATGACCCTGAAAAAGAGGGTGCATATGCCTGTCCCCATGGAGCGGGCTGATTTGACCAGCAGAGGATCGATCTCCTTCACGCCGTTGATGGTATTGAACAGGATCGGCCAGATGCAGACCCAGAAGATCATCGTCCCCTTCGACAGTTCGCCGATGCCGAAGATGAGGATAAAGAGGGGGAAGAGCGAAAACGGGTTCAATTGGGCAAAAAAACGCAGGAGGGGGGTTACCAGGCGTTCGAAGGTACGGAAACCGCTCCCCAGCAGAAATCCGAGCGGTACTGCCAGCAGTGCGGCTGCTACGAAGCCCGCGGCTGCGCGCCCCAGGCTGACGAGAACATGACCCGGCAGCAGATCTTCCCTGATCATTTCAAGCAGTACGTTCACGACCACGGACGGCGGCGCGATAAAGACTTCCAGAAGCCCGCCGGCCCTGGGAGCCAGTTCCCAGACGCCTAGAAACAACACAACGGACAACCATCGCTCCACTGCCCAGAACGGCACTTTTTTAACCGATGAACTCATGATTACCCCCCTTAGCCCGCGTTCAGGTTACGTTCAGATCCTGCTTCCAGGTCACAACCCGCCCTTCAATCCAGTGAACCAGGTAATTGATACTCATACCCAGGAAGGCAATCACCAGTACCCCCACGTATATTCGCGGTATGACAGAATTCACGTTCGAATAATGGATCAGATAGCCCAGGCCGAAATTGGCGCCGATCATCTCCGCGGCAATCAGCATCAGGAAGGCGACGGTCGCCCCGAGGCGGATGCCGGTGAAAATCGACGGCAGGGAGCCCGGCAGCAAAACCCTGGCAAACAGCGTCAACCGGCCACTTCCCATGGAGCGTGATACCTTAATGAGGAGCGGGTCAACACCCTTGACGCCGGCAATGGTGGTAAAGAGGATGGGCCAGAGGCAGGACCAGAAGATGATGCAGAACTTGGCCAGTTCGCCGATGCCGAAAAACAGGACGAAGAGAGGAAAGAGGGAAAAGGCGTTGATCTGCCCTAGGAGTTTGAGCAGAGGCGACAGAAATGACGTCAGCCGGGGGAACCACCCCGCAAGCACGAATCCGGCGGGAACGGCCAGAACGATTGCCACCAGTAGCCCCTGGACAGTACGTTGCAAACTGGCAACAACATGATTGAGAAGTTCGCCGGTAATGGTGATCTTGCCGGCCTCCTGGAAAACTAGGGAGAGTGGCGGGAAAAACTGCCCGTCGATCCAGCCGAGACGGGGCGCCAGTTCCCAGAGAAGAACCAGAAGAGCAAGGCCGTAATAGTCGAGGAGAAAATCATTGATCCCCGCAAGGCTGAAACTGACCCGCCCCCCTGCCACCTCCTTTTTCGCCGCAAAGGAGTTTTTTCCAGCCGGCAAACTTCTATCCGCAACAGGGTTGTCAGCGCGGACACCGCCATCACTGTTCTTCAACCCGTTCAAAATTGTTTCCAATGAATCCGTGGCAGACATGGCTATTCCCCCTGACCCCTGATCAGACTTCCTCGAACAGTGTTGTTGACAGATAGCGCTCGCCGGTATCGGGCAGGACGATGACGATCTGCTTACCCTTGTTCTCGGGGCGGGACGCTATCTGCAGGCCAGCAAAGACCGCTGCTCCTCCCGAGATTCCGACCAGAAGGCCCTCCTCCTTTGCCAGTCGTCTGCTGGTGGTGAATGCCTCCTCGTTCTTGACCTTGTAAATTTCGTCAATCACATCCGTGTTCAGCACCTGCGGCACAAAGCCGGCGCCGATACCCTGAATCTTGTGAGGACCCGGGGTTCCGCCGGAAAGGACGGGTGAATCGAACGGTTCGACCGCCACCAGGTTGAAACCGGTCTTGCGTTTTTTGATTACCTCTCCGACACCGGTGATCGTACCGCCGGTACCGACACCCCCAACCACGAAGTCGACCTTGCCGTCCGTATCGTTCCAGATCTCTTCGGCGGTTGTTGCCCGGTGGATCTCCGGGTTGGCCGGATTCTGGAACTGATGGGGCACAAAGGAATTTGGGGTCTTGGCGGCCAGCTCCTCGGCAGCCTCGATCGCCCCTTTCATCCCCTTGCCGCCCGGGGTAAGCACCAGCTCGGCACCGTATGCCTTCAGCAGGTTACGCCGCTCGACGCTCATGGTGTCCGGCATGGTCAATATCAGACGGTAGCCGCGGGCGGCGGCAACGAACGCCAGGGCAATCCCCGTGTTACCGCTGGTCGGTTCGATGATGACCGAGTCCTTGTGCAGAAGTCCCCGCTCTTCCGCATCCTTGATCATGCTGAAACCGATCCGGTCCTTGACACTGCCGCCGGGATTGAATGATTCGAGCTTGACGAGAACATCCGCCTCCAGCCCTTTGGCCACACGGTTCAGACGGAGCAGCGGAGTGCCGCCGATGAGATCGGTGAGATTGTTGAAAATTTTTGCCATGGGTTATTGCCTCCTTTAAGAGATTGTTTTTATATTGCGGCCGCGGCACTGCGAACTTCACCGGTCTGCATCGCCAGCAGCGTGTCGGCCCAGCTCAGGGCCCATTCATGCAGCTGCTTTTCATCAAGAGGTTCCGGCACCTTTGAATCGGTATGGTTGTAGATCTTCTCGGCCAGCCCCTTGTAGACCTTCGCCTGTTCGGAATCGATAAAAGCTTCAATCGTTGTCTTCCCCTGCAGCTCAGCCTGGGTAACCGTTACCGACCTCGGCACATACTCAACGATCTGGGTCTTGGTCTGGGCAACGAAGTCATCGATGATTTCCCGGGAATATTCGGTGTTGATCGAGTTGGCAATCACCCCGCCGAACAGGGCACCGCCATTATTCGAGTATTTTTTGATCCCCTTCATCAGGTTGTTGGCAGCATAAATCGCCATGAAGTCGGAGGATGAAACGGTGAACACATGCTCGGCAATCCCCTCACGAATCGGCACCGCAAAACCGCCGCAGACAACGTCCCCCAGAACGTCGTAGACGACCACATCGAGATCCAGCTCATCAAATACCCGCAGCTGCTTGAGAAGCTCGACAGAGGTTATTATGCCGCGACCGGCGCAGCCGACACCGGGGGCGGGTCCGCCTGCCTCGACGCAATAGATGCCATTGAACCCCTCGAAGACAACCTCGTTGCTCTTGACGTTCTTCTTTTCACGCAGGGTGTCGAGAATGGTCGGGATATAGCCACCACCGCGCAGGGTCGTGGTGGAGTCGCTTTTCGGGTCGCAACCGATCTGCATGACCTTGAGCCCCAGTACGGAGAGTGCTGCGGTAATGTTCGAGGTGGTGGTCGATTTGCCGATGCCACCCTTACCGTAAATTGCAATTGTTTTTACTTTCTTTTGCGACATGATCTGCTCCTTGTTCGTTGGATTTGTTATGGTGCGTGCCAGCATATGTTGATTAGTTCACCTGACCTTATGTCATTACCAAGCGCCCTCTCCTTTCGTAAATTCAACCGTAATCCTGTACATGCTTTATGTTCTACGTATTATATAGTCTATTAGTGCGCAAAATTACCTACTGACAGTGCAGCCGCCAACCTTGTCAGCACCGATCAGGCCGACCGCGTCGGCCCGGCACTGTTGGCAGTGACGAAACTGGCCGATGATTTTTTCGTTGGCGCTTCTGATCCGCTCAAGTTCATTGGCAGTCGGCGGTATAACACCGGCAAAATCGGCCTGGGGAATCAACGGCATGACATTCATGACAAATGCTCCGAGGTCCCTGACTTTTTCGGCGATGAGCGGAACCTGATCCTCGTTGACACCCGGAATCAGCACCGTGTTGATCTTCACATGGATGCCGTACTCCGCAGCCCTTTCCAGTCCGGAAAGCTGATTGGCAATCAGGATACGGGCTGCATCGACACCTGAATACCTCTTGCCCCGGTATGAAATATGGTTGTACACCCTGCCGCCGACCTCCGGATCAAGGGCATTGATGGTTATCGTAAGGCTGCGCAGGTCGAGATCATGCAGGAGGTCGATCTTTTCCGGCAAGAGCAGGCCGTTGGTGCTCAGGCATTTGATCAGCTGAGGGAATTCGGCATCGATCAGGCTGAAGGTCTCGAAGGTCTCCTCGTTGGCCAGGGGATCGCCGGGGCCGGCAATCCCGACGACCTTGATGATGGAGCCAAGCGCCTCGCTCGCCATGATGCCGCGTACCTGTTCAAGTGCCTGCTCCGTCGTCAGGATACGGCTCGTCACCCCTGGCCGCGACTCGTTGACGCAGTCGTGGCGACGGGTACAGTAGCCGCATTTGATATTGCAGCGCGGTGCCACCGCCAGATGAATCCGTCCGTTCTGATGACGATTGCCGCCAAAACAGGGGTGACCGTGAATGCTTTTCTTACCGACACATTGCTGCGCCATAACAACCTCCGAAATAAAAAAAAGAGGCCAAGGAGATATCTCCTTGGCCTCTGGTTGTCCAGTGAGCCGAATGCTATGAAGCGTCGCTCAAAAAGTTTTAGTTATGAAACCAATTTCTTGCTATAATCTCTATATTGTTTATAGTTTTTTATCAGATAAAAAATATCCTGTCAATTATTTTTTTATCCGGATCAGCAAATTCCCATGACATGTCCGCCGGTCATCGCTCAATATACCCACCTTGTCACACTACAATTTCCCGCACCACATCCTCATCAGGAACATACTCCATAAGATCACTCACCTTACAGTTGAAGTACCGACAGAGTTTATCGATGTTATCGGTCGTCGTGTTGTAACCTCTTGTTCCAGCAATCCTCGAAAGTGTTGGCTGCTTGATCCCGGTAACATGCGCAATACTGCCAAGGGTTATTCTCTTACCTGATCTAAACTCCTCTTCTGAAATCAGCTCCTTCAATCTAAAGCGAATCATCTCCCCTCCCCCAGCCTTTATTTCATCAATCTATCATATCATACAACGCATATATTAATCCTGACAAGCATAATACATTCAAACCATGCATATTATTCTTGACATACATAATTATGCGTGCTATGCTGCAATTAAATAAATCACAAGGAGGAAACACATGGCTGAGACAACGTACATGACCACTGATGAGCTGGCGAGCAGGCTTCACTATGACCCGAGGTACATCCGGGAGTTTCTCAAGGACTCGGTCCTTCTCGAAGGCATCCACTACATCCGGCCCTTCGGCCGCAGGAAAATCCTGTTTATCTGGGAGCCCATTGAGAGGGACATGATGAAAACATCTGTGGAAGAAATGCCGATGATTCCACTGGCCAGAGGAGGGGTGTGCAATGGGTAGTATTCGGGCGAGGAAAGAAAACGGTCTGTTGATGTTCGACTTCAGGTATCAGGGCGTTCGCTGTCGCGAGCAGTCCGCGCTGCCTGATACCGCCGACAATCGCAGGAAGATGGAAAAAGTCCTCAAACTCATCGAGGCTGAAATCACCCTCGGGACGTTCAACTACAGCAAATATTTTCCTAACTCTCCGCTGGTAAAACAGTTAGACGAGAACCAGAAGAAAATCAAGCAGGAGAACATATCCGGCAAGACTCCATTGTTCAAGGATTTTGCCAACGACTGGTATGACGAGAACACTATCCGCTGGAAACGCTCATACAGAATCACACAGAGGCTTACCCTGGACTGCTATCTCATTGCCGAGTTCGGGAAAAGAGAGGTCAGCTGCATCACCAAAGCAGAAATTCTGAAGTTCCGTGCGTCACTCGCCAAAGTACAGAACGGAACCAAGACAGGACTTTCTGCCGACCGGATAAATCATATCATGACGCCTTTGCGGATGATACTTGCTGAGGCAGCTGACAGGCACAACTTTAGCACACCATTTGTGGGAATTAAACAACTCCGCGTACCGAAAACGGATGTTGACCCGCTTTCGTTTGAAGAGGTCAATACTTTTATTAGCAACGTGAGGCCGGACTACCGTAACTACTATATTGTTCGCTTTTACACGGGTCTGCGAACCGGTGAGATTGATGGGCTGAAATGGAAATATGTCAACTTCGAACGGAAGGAAATCTATGTCCGTGAAACAATAGTATTTGGTGAAGAAGACACTGCCAAGACCGTAGAGTCATCAAGGACGGTGCAGATGTCTCAACCGGTGTATGAAGCGCTGCGTGAACAGCTAGCCGTAACTGGTCATTATGATAAGTATGTTTTCTGTAACCGCGCCGGCGACCCTCTTTACTACCATAACGTCAATAACCGTGTCTGGTATCCAACTCTTAAACGTCTGGGCATCAAACGTCGGCGGGCATACCAGACACGTCATACCACAGCGACGCTCTGGCTTGCCTCTGGAGAAAATCCCGAATGGATTGCCCGGCAGATGGGTCACACCACGACCCGCATGTTGTTCACAACCTACTCGCGATTTGTGCCGAACCTGACGCGCAGAGATGGGTCTGCGTTTGAACGGCTTCTTCTGAACCAGCAGAACCAGCAGGAATCCGAGGTGTCCAATGACCATCGCTAATCTTGACTATCACCATAGAGCGCCGGTGAACGGGCAGTTCCGAGTTCGCCGGCCAGAACGAAAGATAGCTGCCAACGGGGCCAACTATCTCTCCGTTACAATTGAAGACTCGACAGGAGACCTACGTGCCGTCTCTTGGGACATCAATATTATTGATGGACTGGTTTTGAAGGAGTTCGACTGTATCAGGCTGACCGGCCGACTCAGGACCATTAATGGTAACTGGCTGGTTGATATGGACTCGGCCGAACTGCTCCAGGGAGAACCGGAAAATCCGTTGCATCTCATCCCCCGCAGCATGGTTCCCGTGCCAGTGCTGTTGGCCGAGCTTGAAACCCTTTATGACTGTATCTCTCACCCTCCGCTGAAGCGTTTCGCCGGCTGGGTATTGACCGATGCCACCATATCTTTCCCCTTCGTGTCTTTGCCAGCAAGCCGTCATCATCACCACAATACAGCCGGCGGCCTACTTGACCACAGCCTTGAATGCGCATCCATGGTCTCGCGCTACTACGAATTTCCTGAAACGGAAATTCAGGTGGCAATGATTGCCGCACTGTTTCACGACATAGGTAAAATCAGGACCATCCAGTGTGTCGGCAAGCCTACTGCCGCCGGTTATGTCCTTGACCACGACGCCTTAACCCTGGAAATACTGGCACCCCATCTGCAGCGGCTCGACATCATCTGCCCCGATGCCGGCATGGCACTCCGGTATCTCTGGACCTGGCGCAGTCAGCGCAAAAGCTGCCACCCGTTATTAACTATCGCTGAGGCCATTTCAGCGGCAGACCGCATCAGCAGTGGTCTTGATAGGCAGAAGTCAGCATTTGAGAACTGTCCGGATTGGCAATCGTTTGCGAAGCTCGGCGAAAGTAGCACATATTGGCGGCCTCGCTTGGAGCTGGCCCGAGGTGATGGGAAGCAGCATAACTGAATAGAGTATAAGGAGGGAGGTAGATTATGGCAGCTACGTACAGAACTTTTGAGGAGACTAAAGAACTGGCAGAGAAATGCGCCGCGATTTTGGCATGTATTACCCATGGCCGTGGAGAGTGCGCGCTGGAAATGGAGCTGTTTGGGTTGAAGCAAGATGGTATTGTGTTGGGAGACTGGCGGGTGATAATCGAATGCATCAATTATCCAGGCCATGATTGCTAGGGTAAAAGAAGCAACAAGGCCGGAAGGTTTTTTCCCGGCCTTGAGATCAGATGATATATTGAACTTACTCCCCTGATCTGCGGCAGATGAGCTGAGATGAACGATGACATTGTATGCCTCCTGTTGCCCTCACAAAAGCCCGCTTCGTTATACACTAGCATAATATTCGCTCTGATCATTTCTCAGAAAAGAATTAACCCGGCAGAAATATTACTCCATCATCAAAGAATAAGTAGTTTCATGCGGAAATCCCAAAAATAATCCAGTCAAAAGATAGTAGCTTGTTCCAACTTCAGGCTCATTGATCCAGTTGATGTATTCCTCCAAACATTTACCGCGCATTTTTTCGAAAGCATCGTTGAACCACTCAATGAAAATATCATCGCGCATAACAGTGCGTATTTTTTTGCGGAATTCGATATAGTCTCCATGCAACAAGTCCAGATCGAACATTTCGTCGAACTTACCAACATGGCAGACTGACAAACTAAATTGATCTTCTGTTTCTGTAATCAATGTTGCCAGACCAGCTGAGCTCGCCTGCTTCTCCAGAAGTTTCAATTCGTCAACTCTATCTGGGAATACTTTCCGCGCGTGACACCAACACATCGGCTTTAACCCCTCGATGACGCGTGCTACAGCGAGGCTGTTTGTGTCAAGCCTCAGGCCGTTTTGATCGACTGCCGTCCACCCGCCGACAAAACAGAGATTATAGTCATTAATCATAGGAGAGGAGAAACTGCGATCAATGAGTGGATAGGAGTAACGACAGTGTCGATGCCCTTTTACATACACAAGAGTCTGTTCCGTTTGTTTAAATTTACGATGGAATATACCGTTCAGCACTAATCCATCTTCAGTCCGTGCCGGCCCTAAATAAATCTGCCAGTCAAGGCCATTGTTAACGAATGACATATCAACAGTCGATAATAACGCATTTTGCATATCGACTCCTTTTTTAATCCTTATATTTTAATCCTGAAAACATATTCCGTAGCATGCATTAAAATGGCATGTAGTCAGAATCGAGATCTTAGCAGCACAAACAATCGGCCAATCTACCTACAGCCCTTTTCTGCTGCCCTTCAAGTTCCTGGTTACGCTCATTCATCTCCTGAATTTCTTCAGGTGTACATTGTACCTAAGGTATTCCTCGTTCCTGAAGTGTATTGTTTCAGGAACGGATACTCCGGACATTTCGACGCGTCGAAATGCTGCTATCAAAAAAACATAAACTTTGTCGTAGCAATTTGTTGAATAGTTCGAGCTGATCCTTGACCTGTTGCAAAAAATGTTCATCCGCCTGGTCATCAATATCAAGCTCATTGAACTCACTGATAACATGTGAGAGTTTGTCTAAAAAACTCTTAAGTTTATTTTTATTCCCGTAGACACGATGCGTCCGTTTTGGCAGCTTGCCGAATTCGAGATAGTATTGATATGCATTACGTATGGCGATCTCATCGCCAAATTTTGATAGATCTATCAAAAATCTTAATGTCAAATGATCGTTGTGACGACACTTGTCTTGTACATCTGCAGGAATAATGTTCAACTTGAGAATTTCGGACAGGCTCGACACTGATTTGCCAGTCACTGTCGAAAGTTCCTTCAAATTGTAACTGCGCTCTATACTGAGGATCTGAAATGCAGCGGATTCATCCAAGGGGCTCAAGTCTTGGCGCTGCGTATTTTCCACTACTGCCGGTTCAAGCAAATCACCACCTGCCGGCTGAATAACCGCCAGTATTTTATCCATGCCTGCCATCTTGGCGGCCAGAAGTCTACGATGCCCATATACAAGTTCGAAGCCATTATCGCGGGTGGTGACCATGACAGGTTGCAGCAGCCCATGTTTTTTGATACTCACACTTAATGAAGCAATATCAGCGTCATTATACACTTTACGGGGTTGATATGGATTCGGTGTTATTGTGTTGATATCAAGGAAATCAGTTTGTAAATTTTTGAAAATATTTTCAGACATATTAGCTCCTTTTATAGAGGTAGCTGTCTATTTCAACACTTAGTAATTTCGATAAAACCAGAAGTCTACAGCCGCATTTGCTCAATAAAAAAGCCCGCCGATTGTGTCGGCGGGCCAAATAAAATGGCTTTAGACACAAATATGCAGAAATTGCTGACATATTTACAACTAAAGCCATGCTTCAATATAATTAGTATAGGTGCTGCAACATGTTTATAATCAGGTTATTCAAGTCATCATGTAGGCCAATTTACTACATCTGTTTTCACCAATCAAGAGCGTTTGGTAATTTTTTTTGTATTTGGTCATTTTTTCCAAATGCTAGGGCACTCATATAAAGAGCATACCTGAAACCATACGACGCTCGTCGGGTACCACCGACATCATTGACAACTTGCACGCCAACCGTTACGGCCCAGAGCTTTGACCCCATGCCTTATTGTTTATTCTCCAGTCCGGATCTATAACGTCAATAGTTATCCTAACAACAGGATCAGACTCACTGCATTCTCCGGATGACCTTCTCCGTCTGTTCATCTACCAGCTGCATCAAGCGATAGAGTGCATCACAGGTGTAAGATGCAAACGCTTCCTTGAAAAGTTGCAATCGAACATTCTGTATTTTATTTGCCAGTTCGACAATTCGAGTCAGCACGAATCGAGGCTTGACGCCGATCTCTTCGGCAAATTGCTGCCAGTGCCTCTTCTGGACAGCATCCGGATCATTCTCCCCGCCAATCTTCATGGCCATAGCAGATGCCAACCCCAAATGGGCATATATCCGTGTCGAGATCAGGTCGTAAAATGGAGCCAATGCCGGACCTTCCGGCAGCAACAAGAGGGATATGTTCTTGCCATGAGCGTCAGAATTGCCGATCAAATAGTTGAAGATCACCCAGTTCACCAGTGACAGCACATCCTTCCCTGACGTTCTGCTGTTGTGCCGAGCAAGATCAAAGCAGGCCGACAGAGTTGGCCCCCCTTCTGTTTCGTACTTGAATTCAGGTTGAATCCTGAGCGCCTGGCAGAAATCTTCCTGGTGCAGTCTTTTGATGCCACTTCCGGTATCAACGCGGTCATAACGTTTTACAACAAATACCCGAGTTTCACCATGTTGATGGATGAATGTTTGGGGGACATCCAGGCCAACAGCACGGGCCAGCGCCATACAGTATGCCTCATTTTCGACGGTACCATCCAGGTCTTCGATGGGCGGTTTGATAATGTAGTTGCTAGGAGCGACATCAATTCCAAGATGAAAATGCTGCCCATTATAGTAGACAGGCAATTTCTTTTGGGCGCCGGCAAGTGACAGCCGTATCCCTTTATCACCGGCCAGCAGAGGCCGCTTGGGGAGTTCACTGATGATAGTGTTCAATTCATCCAGAGTTAGTTGCCGGTAGGATCCTGGTTCGCGCCGTGATTCATTCTCTTCGGGATAGAGAGAAACCGCCCCGGCGCAATCACCGCCAATTTTTTCCAGCAGGCCGTAATCATTATTAAGGGAAACGCCGAGGTTCCGGGCAATTACAACGCGGATTTTCTCTTCTGGAAGAAGGTTTGCAAAGAATGAATGAGACTCATCATCAAGATACGCTTCTTTACGCAGCGGAAGTGAAAGTGACAACGGTATGCGTGAATATCGAAGCCAATTCTCGTCGTACTGAAAGCAAAAGAGTTTTTTTTCATTCAGCCACAAACGGCCAACCACTGCTTCATCAATCCGGACCAACAGACCGGAGCTCATGATTCTACCCCCGGGTCGGCCCATGTGCGTATATTTGCCTCAAGTTCAATGCCGAGACATTCGATAACCTGCAGCACCTTGTTCAAGCGCACTGTTTCCTTGCCGTTCTCAAGGGCTGAGAGAAAGGCATAACTCACCCCACTGACAGCAGCGGCTTGCTCCAAAGTGAGTCCATCGGCCTTGCGCTTCTGCTTGATAATTCGTCCGATATCTTCCGTAGCACTAATTTTCATTCTTGCCTCCTATTATATACGTTCGTATATATAACAGAATAAATACAAGATTTACAGCTAAATATACATGATCGCATATAATTATGCACCAACATAGGAAGACAAGTTGAAAGATATAAGATCACATATAATCACAATGGTTTTTCGGAAGTTGCTTGATCATCGATCAGGCTACCCAAGTTCTCAGGTGAACGCTGCCGACGTGCACAAATCCAGTCTTTAGACAACTCGATGCACACCCGTTTTAACGGGAAGCATTCGACGCGTCGAAATACCGAATCCCGAACTGATGCCGGGTCGTCGATCTGTTAAGCTGTTTGCTCCCAAGCGATGAAGTCGTTGTATAAGGATGCTGCGTTTTTAAGGTTTAAGACCCCTTTTCTCAAGTTACCGTCAAATGCAAATTTATTGCTGTGAGCTTCGATCATTTCCAACAGGTTATGCAAACTGACTGCCTGCCCGTTGATGGCAGCATCAAGATCTATTGCCAAAGAGTTCTCAATACGCTTACAGCGGGAAACTGCATCCAGTATGACCTTTTCCCCCAACTTCTTGCCTGTTTTTTTGCTGATAAAGACATCTCTTAAATAGTGTCGAAAATCCTTCATCCTGATCGACCTCATATCACTCGTCTTCCCGTATTCAACCCGACAATCATCAAGCAAAAGCCCCATTAGATATAGGGCATACCTGAATCCGTAACTGACATTAGGAAGGTAAAATTTATTTATACCCTTCGTCTTATATATTGGCTTCTTTTTGAAATACTTCTTCTTCACATAACGATCACGGCTGCCAACAACTTTGATAACGATACTTCCGCTACCGCTCTGTCCATCGTAGAATTTATCAGGGACCTCGCAATGTGCTCTGCATATATTCAGTTTCCTCCCCCAATCGACAATCATTCTCTCGCAGTCATTCTCATCAGCATCGGCTGGAGCATACAATTGCAGACGTACATAATCACGAGGCACTCCCACGATCTCCAGAAATTCAAGGTAACGCCTGGCCTGGCAGCTGCGCACGACGCGAATCCCACCGCGAGAGACGCTATAATGATTTAAAAAATATTCCAACCCGGCAACCATACTGGGCAAATTTTCATCACCGGCTGAGCTGAAACGGGAAAAGATACGATCAACCATGGCAATGTCCCGCTCTTCTCTGGGCGGCATCGGGAAATGGTCCAGAATTTTTTGTACATCATCGGCATACCTGCTCAGATGACGGTATTCTCCCGATCGAGTTTTGTATCGACCGATTGAATTGGCCCTTTCCAGCCACCTGCTGACTGCATCTACACTGATTCCATAGCTGTCGGCCTGTTCAAGGTGACGATGTGGATAGTGCTGGCAGGTTGTGATGATACGCTGAATAATGCGCCAATCGGGCACCCTGTTTTGATAGAGACCTGATCCTTCTCGAACATTCTCATCTGGAAGTGGTCTGCAGTCGATGTCGGTTGCCGATGCAACCAGTGGCTCTTGAAGCACACGTGCCCACCGCCGCCTCATCGGGCGGAGATAGGGATTAATCGTCCAATGGTCCAGGCCTGTTTTCTTATGAGTTGACCAGATGTTTGAGCGAGAAAGTTGGGTAATTGCCTGCACAGCCTCTGCATTCAGTTTCACTGCCTTTTTCTGATCAGAAAACTCAGCCCAGAGAAGCCAGTCGAAAAGGTGCAGGTAGGTTTGAACTGTCACGTCCGGCGAACTATGACCAATAACAAGCGCCAGCAAATACAGCACCTGGCGAGAGGCTTCCTCAGAATCGAGGAGACTTCTTCGAAGTGCCTGCATTTGTGAAAAAGAAAAGTGCGGCTCGGCGATGAATGCGAAATTGCCTAAGGCTTCTTCGTTATTGGGACACATGAGGCGAAACAGTAGCCAGGTTGCGCAACTGTGGCGCAAGTCATGAAAAACGATATTCTGATCACCCGTTACCTGGCGTAGGGCTGCAATGACCGGTTCAATCACCTCATTGTTGCTGAAAGGAACTTTATCCAACGCAAACAATAGATCAGTTGGCTGAGCAAACTCCTGCGTCCGTCTCATGCGCTGCCAGTTTAACAGCCGCGGCAATTCGTCCTGTGGGTCAAGAAGAAGATGGAGCGGTATCCGACGAATACCGTCATCTGTTTTTGTGCGAAAGGACAGGTGCGGACGAATAAGCAGTTCCGGTTTTTTTGTACCTTGCAGGTCACTCATCAGCAGTAAGCGCCCTTCTGAATCACGCAGTCCGCAGCGAAAGGCCAGTATTGCCAAGAGAATAGAGACTTGTCTTTCCCTGGAAATCTCTGGCCGGTCAAACCCCAGAACATCCAGAACAGAACGATACATGGCCGGCGAGATGATGTTGGCCCTTACTGTCGCCTCTACCGGAGCATTACCCCCCGTACTGGAAAATGTTACCAGCGGCAACCCCATAGTCTCTACAAGATATCCGTGATAGCGTGCCATCGCTTCAATAGCTTTCTGTCGCTCACCTATGGTCTTTTTCCCGTTAGCAGCTTCTTCATAAATATCGGCAAGATCTTCCGAAGACATTTCCAGTGGGTTTTTATCTTCCATTTCTGCAAGCAGAACAGTCGCGAATGCCGAGAGATACGTGCCGACAGTAGAAGATGCAAGCGCTCTGCCACGGATTCCCTTTGCATCTTTTTTCCGGTTAGAAGCCAACATAAACTTCATCCAGCTCACCAGGCAGCGCAGTACCGGCCACATCTCGCCTGCGCGCCTGTCTTCAACAAGTTCCACTGCAATCAAAGCCTTTCTTGAATCTTGATGGTAGCCGCTCTCGCCCTTGGAATCGCGTTTTTTCTGGTAGATCGCACTGCGCAACTCTCCAAGAATAATTTCCTGATGATACATGGAATGCACGGTAGAGCTCTGTTCAGCAGGAAAGCTATTCGGCACTAACAGCTCACAATTTTTGTTGAGTTCTGATACTTTTCTGGTAATAGGCACAGTTTTTCCGGACAGAAGTCTTGTCCAGACTGCCGGAGAGAGTGATACCGAAGGGAGATCACCGGTCGCGTAGCCTGCCAACGCTGGGGATAGTTGCAGATCCGTGCGGATTTTGACATTTTGCAGAAATTTGACCTGAGATTTAACAAAGTCCGTCTTGGCAAAGCCGAGATGAATCAGATACCCACGCAGGTACCCCCAGGATCGTGGCGGGAGAGCACTGCCCGGAAAATCTTCACCCTCCCCTCTTCTAACCTGGAATCCTGTACGTTTGAAATAACGATAGAGCAGCGCTTCCGTCAACGGGTCGGCAAACCAGCGGCGATGCAGAGTAATTTTTATCTTTTCATTCTTCTTCCCGGCGCTGGTCATGACGGACATTTCGTGCTGCCGAGTCATCTCAATCCAGAGACAGCTGCCATTACTACGTACGCCATCGGGGACCGCCCTGAGCCAGGCATCAATCCATTTTCGATGGAGAAGTCCACCGTAGAGGATTGCCGACAACAACAACTGACCGAAGAGCCTGGAAGCAGCTGTCTCACCATGCAGCGGCGTCGCAAGGTCACGAACAAATGCCTCTTCCAACTGCCTGACCTGCTTTAGTGCTGAAAATGTTTTCTCGGTAAACGGCGGCGTATCACGCTTGAGGCTTACTGTGCGTGGAAGCAGTACTACTGTCCAGCCAAGATCGCGAGCGCCCTGTCTGAGCCCTTTATTGATAAAATTTACCCTGAACCTGTAGGCCTTGAGTGTCGCTTTATGCTTGAGGCTCTCGTTGAGTTTTTTTGCCTGCTCCAAGTTCAGCTCCGCGTCACGCTCTCCTTTATACAGTTCCGGATGAGCCGATTTCAGCAGTTCCAGAGCATTCCCGGCTTCCGTATATCTGGTTACCTTTTCTTCGTGCAAAGGAGGCCGGTCACGGTCCATGAGTGTATGCCAGATCTGCCCCAGTTCAGTCACCGTCACCCCCGAGACCGGCCATTGCCACCCAGCCATCTTTCTTGATTACAGGCAACAGATAACGCTCCAAATTTTCTCGATAGAGTTGCGGTGAGAGCGATGAGTATCTGCCCCAGGCTTCTGTGCCGCAGTCCCAATGTCCCATGTAGGCAGCAATAACATCTCTTGGGCACACCCGCTTTAGCAGACGGGAACGAAGATAATGACGGTTCGCGTTTGCCGGCAGGTCATAATCAAGGTGTTGTTCGAATATCTCCTCCAGAGCTCCCTTGCTGACCGTTAGTGACTTGAGGTTGCGCTTGAGCATGAACAGCATCGGTCGTGAGCTTGCTTCTACGAGCCGTTCGCGCGTCTCGAAAAAGAGTTTTCTATTGAGGACCATAAGCCGCCGGCCAAATGCTTCGAGATGCCTGTGGTAAAGTTCCAGCTGCTTCATAACCACAGGTGGAACCCAAATGATTCTTGAGTGGTAGCAGTCAGCAGAGTCTTTGTCACTGATAACCGCGAAACCTGTTACAGGATCAATAAATGTCTGCCGGAGAAACGGGTCTGTAACTGCTCTATAGCCTGTCGCGAAGCCGACCATGACAGTGGTGTAAACAACCATTCTGTTATGCAAAAGCAGAATATCTTCGACTGTAGCTGTCGCTGAATTCGCTGCCGACAGCAGTTTCTTCAGTTCGGCCACCAGAATTCTGACCGTTGAAACTTTTGGAAAATACCGGGTACCAATACGTGTTCGTTGATTTTCCAGCGAAACTCTGTCTGTTCCAGTCAATTCGGCTTCTTGCGCATACAGCCCAATTTCGGCAGCGGTGTCACGAATAATTTCGTGACAGACCTCCCGGTAGCGTAGCGCAATTTCACGATCAGATATGGATGTATAATGGAGTGGCACCCACCCCAGGAAGTGAGTCCGTCCAGTCGCGAGCATTGAAGTAACGATATCGGACCCCTGCCAATGGTATAGCTTTTCAAACAGGTAATCAGATATTCGCACTAATTTATGCCGCATTCGCGTCGGGCGCTTTATTCTGGTGAGAAAATCACCAACTGCATCGCGATATAGATACAGTTTGGGGAACAGGATATCCTTATTGTCTGGGTCAACCTGCCTGCTATCAAGATACCGTTCGAGTATCTTCCGGGCAGGTTCCGGAACCGGCAAAAACAAGACATCAGCAGCAGTCTCAGCCTTGTATGTAGGCTTTTTCGGCTTTTCATAACCGATTGGTCTTGGCGGATTAATAACCCACAATGGAGGTTGTCCCCTCTTGGTCGCCAGAAAACCATTCCCCAGACGTTCGTCGGGAGGGCTGCAATACAGTTTGAAGTTTGAGAGCGAATCGAGCGATGATGATGTCCAGAACATGCATGTCAGGATGGCAGCCAGTTCATTTGCTGAGACTCCGCTATTTGAGTAGTACTTTGATGACTTGGCAAGCTTTTCGACCGCTTCGAGAAAGCAAGCCACTTCAAAGACAGTCAACATTCGCCAGCGCAATGACAGCATCTGATTGTCGAGAGCCATCCGTTTAGCAAGTTTGCGTGCCCTTAGAGCATCCTTGCGGGAAGTTGGCAGTTGGTCTGTAATTGTATTAAACTGGAGAGCGTCTCTACTCTTGGTGTATTCGAGGGGTGATACCAGTGCCTTGTCGATTTGCTCCAGTAACTCATCATCATCCGGAAGTTCAACTAGTTGAGTGACTTCATCAGCAGACCGAAAAGATTCGTCTTCGTCGACAAGACTGAACGTATCGCCCGTAATAATTTGAGTTTCTGTTTTAGGGCTTCTACCTCTACTTTCTCTATCGCGTGTAATTGCAGCCTTTCTCTCAACCGCATATTTTAGAAATATCCTGATACCAAGTTGAAAATCATTCCTGTCTTTATCCAGATAATTGCAGTAGTCCGAAAGTGATCTACTTGACGTAGGAAAACCGGCAAGAGCTAAGTTATTTTCCGAGTAAGCAAGCTGTCGAACCCAGCGCATAGCAGTTTCACGGCAATGTTCATAATCTTTATCTTTTACCTTTATTCGCCTCAGGATATGAGCGGAATAGCAAATCTGCGCTAGCAACTGGTAATATCTGTCCTTAAGCGCTGGATGGCTGGTGCAATTGCTGAGGGCAACATAGAGAGCATGTTCTCTGCGGTAATAGCCCCGTAAAGATTTTTTACCCGGAGCATTTGTATAGTTGGTAACAATTGCACGTGCGATTAACTGCCAGGACCTAATTTCAGCCAGTAGACCGGTATCTGGGTCAGCATCAAGGAGGATATTTTGTTCAATGCGGGGGAGGACTTCCTGGATAGTGCGACATACGTCTACTAAACGACGCAGATGAGGAGGTGATTCGATGAACGTGAGAAAGTCCAGTACAGCTTTGCGGCTGAACTCCCCATTGGCACAAAGGGCATCTATGAAATCTTCAATGCTTTGCTTTTCGTTGTTTTCTGTCATGAGAATAGAGGCAGCCGCGACTTAGACCGAATGCTTTTGACAACTCAACTTTGCCGCAGTCCGCAAGGTCAGTCCATGACTCACCACGACTGCCAATTTTAAGAATTAGCTTATCAATAGTAAAATGTCCGTCTTTCCCCAGTGAAAGAGCAAGTGGAGACAGAAGAAGATCGGCGTAGCAGTGGCTGGCAATTTGCGCTTCATCAAGTTTTTTGAATTTAGATACCGTGATCTGTTCATCGAGAGGCAGGACATGAGATGCAATATTGAGGGTGCGCACGCCGGCGATACAGGTGAGCTGCTTCTTTATTTCAACTACATAAACAGGATGTAACTCCAGGAGCAAGTGGACTGCCTCCGGTGTCAGATGCTTGGCAAGCTTTAAGAGATATACATCGTCAAGCAGGTACTCATGGTTGTCCTTGAATATCTGGTGGTCACTTATACTTGTCAGGAGGACTTCACAGGGCTCTACCTTACGCACGGTGGCAACTCCAATCAGTTATTCAGCGTTGCGTGAACGGACCAGGCGGTCGCGGGCTTTCGTCATGCCAGCAAATATCGGCTCCGCAACATTCTCAGGGAATGATGATGGCAGTTCTCCTGCGACTCGTTTGACAATTTCATCCATGCCATCCAGTAGCTCGCCGACAATCTGTTCCATCTCATTCTTGGGGAATTTACAGGCATGGGCCATTGACCGCCAATGTCGAAACTGGATTTTATCCCACAGGTAATGACTACTTTTCCCCTTGATGGCCATAGCCATTTTCAGCTTTTGCAGCTCAATTTGTCGTTTTGCAACGAGTGGGTAGGCAGACATAACATCATAAGCTGGGGTCAGCCGAAAACTTCCCCCAGGCAAAAGAAAGATACTGAAGTTCTTAGCATGACCATCGATGGCTCCCAGCAGCCAGAACAAAACCTGCGTTTTCATGAACGTCCGCCGGTCGGCCAGAGCATCGACCGAACCAAGGAGAAGGTTCATTATCTGTTCAATCCCTGGTCCTCCATCACTTTCATACTTCAAGGCTGGCGGCACATTGAGCGCCTGGCACATATCCTCCTGTGGTAATCTGATCAGCCAGGAACCATCTTCTGCCCAGCGCCGGTCAAAGCGCTTGACTACAAGAGCCTTCACATCCTCGAAAACGGCAATTTCCGCGTCAGCGACAGGAATTCCGTAAGCCTTGAAGAGCAAATGACAGAGCCATTCGTTTTCAACGCTGTCGGTCAAATCCATGCCACTGTGGACTATCTGACCGATGGGAAGCTTGAAAATATGACTGGTCGGAGTTACCCCCAAAGGCCGTCGCCAGCCGTTGTCCTTCCAGAGCAGAGCCGTTTTCTCCTGAGCGCCTGCGATGGAGATGCGGAAATCATTGTCGCCACCCATGCCGAGCGGCATGGTTCTGTAGTTCCGGAGTATTTCCACAATCTCTACATCAGTTAGCGACTCGTCATCAATGCGACGGACATCGATACCGGCAGCATCTTCCGGGAGTAGTTGTATAGCCCCGACGCAGTCCCTGCCAACATGCCAGAGAAGATCGAAGCAACGGCTGCTCTTGGCTCCAAATCTTGCCTGGATGCGATTTCGGATCGGTTGGCTGTCCGGTAGCAGATTTTCAAAAAAATTATCGACTACATCTCCAGTATGGGCCTGCTGGACAAGTGGCATGGATAGGGACAAAGGGCGTCTGGCATCAGACTGAAGCCACTCTGTGCTGTACACAAAGCGTAATTGTCCCGCAGCAGTACGAGTCAACTGCCCCACTTTCTGGCCATTCATAAATACAAACAAGTCCCTTGTTACCCTTTGGCGAGGCATCTACCAGACATCTCCTTTGCTCTTATCCATAGGCTTTATTCGTGGCAGGACCACCAGCTCAAGGTCAAGAGCAGCTAGCACGCGGAATAGTGTACCCAATTCCGCGCCGGGATTCCCATTCTCGATTTTGGAAATGGTATGCTGCTCAATGCCAACGGAGGTACCGACCGATTTTTGTGTCAGTCCTTTTTTCTTTCGCTCAGCCCGTAATGCTTGACCAAGGCTTTCCGGTGAAACAATTTTCAGGCTCATATGCACTCCTCAAACCATGTATCTTAAAAAGAAAACAGCTAATAAATATATACCCTGTAAGACATGTACATATTTTATACTCTCAAAGATATAAATCAAGTTTATATTTTATATGACATCAGCAGAATACTTCGAGCAGAGAAATTGGTTTTAAACGTGGAATACATGATCAGTTAACAATGTTTTTTGTGGCAACGCTTTTCGGGAATAAGCAGGGAGGGCAAATTTGGATGAAAATTCTGTTGGGGCAAACTCGTCCCGCGCCGCCGGCCAGATGCTCACATACAAACAAATCTGTCGACGGAGTCAGATGAATTTGCCCTGTTGGCACAACGGGTAGACATCACATTTTGCATATTTTGTAAACTCGTAAATCCTATTTCTGTGCCCAACTTTATGGCCTAATCTGTTTTTATGTGGGGGTCGCCGGCTAAATATTTGTAATTTTAATACACATAACTGCTTGATTTAAATGAAACTAGAACATATAATGCCAAATAGAATCAGTGTTAAATTTACCTTCACACGGCAGGGGTCACTGGTTCGAACCCAGTATCGCCCACCATTTAGATCCACAGGCCAGACAATACCCTGACCATAATCTTTTTTCATCAACACTTCATTCGCAAGACATCATTTGCACAACGCTTCAACCCTTCTTGCCGCACTCCTTAATTTCCATTCAAACATAGTCAGACATGCTCGATTGCATATTAGTCCGGTGTCCCCTCCGTATGCTGTCGATTTCCAATATCGCTGTAAATACCCTCCCAGAGATACAATCCTCATACACCAATTAGTTAAACACTACCTGAAATACGTATCTCGACGTACGCCGATTGATATTGTCGAGTTAACTTACACTAACACCATATCTTCACCCCACAACAGTCGGCACCACATAACAGCTTAATATTTAACTGTTATTACCAATTGGAACATAGTTTGCTTAATATACCTAAGCAATAGATCTGAGCTGGCAAAGAGCCCCCCCATGAACTCTAGAGGTTTTACACGAGTAGAATTTTCTGAATGCGCTTCAGTATTGCTGGACGATGATGTCATTTTTGGTGATCTGAAGAACGTCAGCTTGAAGGGAATGTTTCTCCAGACATCCCATAACATCCCCCTGAATACAGAAGTCGTTGTAAAAGTTTATGACTCAAACAACTCATCAATTTCAGTCCAAGGTCTCGTTGTTCGCAATGAAAAAAGCGGCATAGGGATTCAGATACTTAAACTTGACGTTGACTCCTTCGTTCGACTCAGGAATCTGATTATTATAAAATGCAACAATTACAACATGATCATGAAGGAAACATATAAGATGAGTAATTGTATTCACTGAGTTACCATCAATCAATAGTTATTTTATTATAAGATCGTTGGCAGACAGTACATATAGATTACCCCTAGACCTACGTCTTATGAACAGGTTCCACAATGGCAGTCAAGTCATTTACGATAGTCACCTGGCTTCTGCATATTCTCCCCAAAAATCTGCCAACCCGCTTTCTGAGATGAGGTCATTTCTTTACATGAACCCCGCCCGCAGTCGCTATCTCCCCTTTGCCATCTTTATCGCATTCATTGCCCTGGAACAATCTGTACTTTTTCTCCGTGACAGAGGAGTTATCGGCATTGATCCCATACATCTTTACTACCTTTACCCGGTCAGGGCGATAGCGGTTGCCGGCCTGCTTTTTCGATACCGGAGAGAATACTGCGAACTAGCATTGAAAGACCTGTTAAATTATCCGACAACAATCTGGGTGAGTGTCATAGGGCTGCTGGTCTTCCTGCTCTGGATAAAAATGGATTGGACCTTCCCCGCGGCCGGGCCCCCTCGGGGTTATAACCTCCTGCTTCTGCCCGAAGGCCCAATTCGGGCAATAACTGGCTTGTTCAGGTTTTTCGGTGCAGTGCTGGTTGTACCTGTTATGGAAGAGTTGTTCTGGCGCTCTTTTCTGATTCGTTACATTGTTCATGAACATTTCGAAACAATACCTCTGGGCACGTTCACCTGGCCTTCATTTCTGACAACAGTCCTGCTCTTCGGCCTGGAACATGATAATGCAGTCGCAGGAATGATGGCGGGTCTTGCCTACAATCTGATTCTTTACAGGACGCGCAGCCTGACCCACTGTGTGCTGGCCCACACAATCACCAACCTTGCTCTTTCCGTATATGTGCTTTCTACCGGCAACTGGCAGTTCTGGTAAGACAACTGACTACACAACTATGTTACTGCTAACCGGCAAACTCATTGCGCAGACATGAGATATGTGCGCCTCTGCGCAGAGAACACACCCGAAGTAATTTTGCCGTCGACTATCTTTACACTGGGTATAGCGCTTTCACAACATACTCATAACTATCTGTAATTACATATTTATCAAGCTTGGCACCCGCATTGCATTAATAATTACCAACAACACTTTTTTAACAATAATGCACAATCTGTAGAAAGGGGAAAGCCATGAAAAAGAAATTAATCACATTATTGACTGCTGCAGCTATGGCATTGGGAATGATTGCTAGCCAGGCACAAGCAACCCTTTGGACACTTGATGTGTCGAATGTCGATTTAGGCGTGCCTGGTCCGTATGCAACCGTGAATATTGACGTCACTGGAAATGTGGCGACCTTTACGATTGATGCCAACGACGCAATACTGAATTCAGGTGGAAGCACAAATTTCGGAATAGACAAGTTCTTCTTCAATACGGGTCTCACTACTATCACTGCAAGTGATTTCAGTAACCTCACAAACTGGGCCGTTGCTTACGACAAAACAGCGAGCAGTTTCGGCAATTTCATGCTCGAATTCAAGGGAACGGCAAGTGCACAACTGGATCCTCTGATCTTTACAATTACAGACGCAGCCATTACCAACCCGCTGGATTTTTATGTAGCCAATACTGCCGGGTACCATTTTGCCACGCATATCAGAGCATTTGACCCCCTGCTCAACGGCGAGTCCAGCGCGTTCTTTTCAGACGGGACACCTCCGCCTCCTCCTGTCCCTGAGCCAGGTACCATAATGCTTTTGGGAGTCGGGCTGTTTGGCCTGGCTGTGTACGGAAAACGCCGTATGCTTAAGGAATGACGGCAACCTCCTGTTCAAGTAAAACCAGAAACGACAAAGGGCGATGCCTCGCAGCATCGCCCTTTGTCGTTCGAGCTCATTTCGCCTCTCCACTCAAGATATCTCTCGACTATTCCCGTTCCTTGTCCAATGAAGCCAGTGGCATGAGATTATGCTTTTTCATCAGGTCGTAAATCGTAGGCCTGCTCACCCCCAGGGCCTCTGCTGCCTTTACGATGTTACCATGTTGGCGGTCAATCTCCGCGGTCACCGTCTCCCTTTCCACTCTGTCCCGTGCCTCCTTGAGGGTCGTACCGGGGTGCACATTCTCGACCATTTCAGGCAGGTGAAGTTCACACCCCAGATCCGACGGTTCAAGAGCAGACGAATCACTCATGATGATAGCCCGCTGCACCTTGTTACGTAATTCCCTTACATTACCCGGCCAGTCGTAACTCCTTAGAAAACTGACCGCAGCCGCACTGAACCGTCTGACCTTCTTTTTATGCTCTTCATTGAAGAGGCGGAGAAAATAATTGGCAAGAACGAGGATATCATCGCCTCGTTCCCTGAGTGGGGGCAAGTGAATGGTGATGACACTTATCCGATAGTAAAGATCTTCGCGAAACCTGCCTGCTTTTATAGCCTGGGCAATATCCACATTGGTAGCACATACTGTGCGGGTATCGACGGGTATATCCTGCCTCCCCCCTACCCGTTGAATAACCCCCTCCTGGAGAAAACGAAGTAATTTGACCTGGAGGTTGACCGGCAACTCACCGATTTCATCAAGAAACAATGTGCCGTTGTTGGCGTATTGAAATTTCCCATGGACCGTTGCATGAGCTCCGGTAAAGGCTCCCCTCTCATGACCGAACAATTCCGACTCAAGAAGCGTGTCCGGAATGGCACCGCAATTTATCGGGATAAACGGTCCTTTATTGCGCAGGCTTGATTCGTGGATTGCCTGTGCTACCAACTCTTTACCGGTTCCGTTTTCCCCGGTAATAAAAATAGGTACGTTGGATGTCGCGACTTTCTTGATCGTCGAAAATACTGACAGCATCTCCGGGCACTGCCCGATCATCCCCCCTTGCCTCCGGGCACTCTGCTCGATCTCGTTGTGCAGCAAGAGGTTTTGTTCTTCTATGTTCGAAAGGTGCAAGGCCCGGTTGAGAATAACAATCAGTTCATTGAGAACCGGTGGTTTGACAAGAAAGTCATAAGCTCCTAAGTGAATGGACTTGAGGGCGTTATCCCGTTCACTGTTGCCAGTCAGCATGATAACCTTGACGTGGGGGTCGAGTATAAGAAGCTCGGACAGGCAGCGAAATCCCTCATCGGATGTGTTCACGCACGGTGGGAGTCCCAGGTCAAGTATGACGATCCTGGGGTGATGTTTCTTGAAAAGCGAAAGACCTTCGTTGGCATCTCCGGCCTGCACAACTGAATAGTGCTCGCTCAGTCCCCATTTCAACTGATCCCGGAGATCTGCATTATCGTCAATAATGAGCAACTTTTCCACAGATGTCCTCTCAAGCTGATTTAAGACAGGCAATTGCCCCGATATCACAGCCGTTGTTCAAAAGAATCGTAAACTCGGAACCAACCCCTTCCGTACTGTTCACTTCGATTATTCCCCCATGTGCTCGAACAACCTGTTGACACTGGTACATGCCTATGCCAAGCCCATGATTTTTGGTTGTCCTGAAGGGTTTGAACAGTTCCGAACGGATATAATCCGTCGACATTCCACATCCATGGTCAATCACTCTTATGAATGGGCCCGAATCTCTCCTGCCCACTTCTATCGCGATGGGTGTACCGGGCTGCGAGGCTTCAATGCCGTTTATGATAAGGTTCATTATTACGTTCTGCATCTCGACTTCGTCAACCCGGGCTGTTTCAGGGCTTCCTGACACTGCAACCTGGTGCCCCATAATCAACTGCGATGTCTTTGTAGCCAACTGCAACAGGTCGACCGTTTGCAGATTAAGCTCCTTGTCTTTGAGATTCTTCAACGTTCCGATTAACTTTTGCATTTTACTGACGGTGTTACCCAGTGACTTGAGCATATCGCTCTGGAAATCGGGATTATGCATATGCCGTGCTGCGTTCTGTACAATGAGAGAAAGATTTGCGACCAGGTTCTTAAGGTCATGGGCGATGAAGGTCGACAGCTTGCCGATTGCTTCGATTTCTCGTGATCGTGCCATCTGCTCCGAAAGCTTTTGATGCATGATGGCCATTGTAGCCTGCCGTGCAATTGTCTTCATCAGATCGAAATCTTCGTAAATATAGATTTCCTCATCATTGAGAACCTTCCCTAATATTATGAACCCTTCCAAATGGCTACCGTCAAAAAGAGGCACAACAAACGACACCTGGCTGTCACACAGGAACCGTGCGTTTTGTCCGGTGATTTCCGGATAGTTATCCTTGACGCTGAAGACCCATTTTCGCTCTTCCATGAAACGCACCAGGGAATTTCTCGGTTCGATGACGTCTTCGATTGCATCCATTTCAAAACAGGCCGCCATGGAATATCCTCGACGGTTCATATCGTAGAGAAACAGGGCAGCAGCACTGAAACCGAAGGTATCGCAGTATGCCGTGAGGATCCGGTGAAAAAGCTCATCTCCGGTACGGGCCGTTGAAATTTGTTCGGTAAATTGCAGCCACTGGTTGCGGTAGTCATATTTGTTATGGAAAAAGTTTTTGTGAATCGCTACCTTGACCCTTCTTCTGACCTTATAGGAAAGCAGCAGAATAAGTAATCCGATCCCGACAAGGAACACGAATGAGATTGCTGCCGTGCGATGGAAACTGACTCCGAAATGGTCCATCCCTTCTTCTAAAAAACCGATCGATATGAGATAGGCTCCAAATGCCAACAGGACGAGCGATATGCCGGTCGTGTGACGGGAAATCTCAACGTGTCCGAGTCCACTTCGTATCAGTCTCGAGAACGCTATCAGACTTGAGGCCACAACATACAGAAAGGAACGGACCACCAGGAAGTTCATGTTGATCGTGCGAAACAGCAATGCCTGACTATAGTAGAAGGTTAGAACTGCTACAATCGCTGAAAAACCGATGAGTTCCAGCTTAATTCTCCAGAGTGCATCCGGGGAAGCGTTGACAAGGGTGGCCTCGAAATTTGTCAGGGAGAACACGAGGCCAGCCATTAAACAGATATAAAAAATCAACCCGACAGTGTTCAAAAAGAGGATTCGTTCCTGTGGGAAATCAGGAGCAAATATTATGGCATTCAGGGGAAAAACTAACGGGACCGTGCAGAGCAAGGCGGTCAATACGATTATCAGCCAGTTAATTCTGCCAATTTTCCAGGAACTTGCTTGACGGGCAAACGTAAGGCTGCACAGTATCCACGTCAGAGGCAGGAGGGACTCGGCGTACAGGGAAAAACGTTTCCAGGAGAGCGGACTTGAAGCCGTCAGGGCCAGCATGTCAACGAGTTCGAGGCAGGCAGTGACCGTCAAGGCCAGACAGATACACAACCCTGAGCGCGAGCGGTTTCGGTGGAGAGTCTGTACCGCAACAGCAAGCAGCGCAATTACAGCGGTATTTGAGACAACCATGGTGATCATATGGGTATCGATATTTTTGAGAACCACATAAGTAAGCAAGTTGTCATTATTTTTGTACCATAAATTGCCGCAACAGCAACAAACAGAGCATAATTCCGCACTTGCGACCCGGCCCTGCGATCAATTTTCTAACACGGTCCTCACCTGTCAATTAGAAAGTAATCATTAGTAAGGACCACCAAACGTTCTGCACTCCCCTGCCCTCAGACGCTACTCACCACGGTGGTGCAGTAATGACGTGTAGGGCTCCGACATCATCACCTCACAAGATCCCACCAGATACATTTGCGATTATATATTATTTTTTGTTAATTTTAAACCAAAACGGTAGACAGGAAGTGATGAACCTCACATGACTAGACCACGAGGGAGAAACCGAGAGAGGAAGAATTCAGCGACGGACGAGGCAGGCATCTCACCCGGCTGAACCCGACCTTAAGAATGCCGGGTGAGATAATGAACTACAAACTTGCTCCGTCACTACTGTCACCTGATTTTTACGGTCGCCTTGAGACTTGTCGACACATTGCCGGCAGCATCCTTGGCCCAGGCATAGGCAGTCTTGGTCCCTGAAGAGCTGAAGGTGAAGCTTGTCGGTGCGTTATTGCTCCACCGGGCATCAGTTGCTAGCGGTGGTGTAGGACTCTCGCTGATAAGATACCCGGTTACCGCGACAGCATCAGAGGCATTCAAGCTTGTTACCGGTACCGTTCGTGTCTTGGAAGTAGCTGGCAGTTTAAAGCTGAGCATGGTAGGAGCAGTGACGTCGGCCAGGGATATCACCACCGTTGCGGAGCGACTTGCCGACACGTTACCGGCTGCATCCTTGACCCAGGCATAGGCGGTTTTGGTACCGGCGGAACTGAAAGTTATGCTCGTCGGCACGCTGCTGCTCCACCTGGCATCACCGGCCAGCGGAGCGGTCGAACTTTCGCTGACCAGATAACCGGTTACCCCCACGTTATCACTCGCCCCCAGTCCGGTCACCGGTACCGTCAGAGAACTCGAAGTTGACGGTAGTGTGAAGCTTAAAAGAGTCGGGGCGGTTGTATCGGCAACGGGATTGTTTACGGTCACCGCTACCGGAGTGGATTGTGCTGCATTTCCGGCATTGTCCTTGGCTATCGTGTAGAGTGAATAGTTGCCGTTGGCAACCTTGGTCGTATCCCAAACGTAGCTGTAAGGAGCCACGTTACTGGCAGAGAGCAGAACTCCATTGCTGTAAAATTCCACGAGTGCAACACCGACGTTGTCACTTGCACTGGAACTGATGGTTACCGTGCCACTGAGGATGGCATTATTGCCCGGCGATGTCACAGCCACGGTCGGAGGCGTGGTATCAGTGACGACGTTGACCGTGCTGCTGGCCTGACCGACATTCCCGGCGGCATCATAGGCTTTCACGGAAAGGGTGTATGCACCTGCCGCCAGGGTGCTAGTATTCCAAGAGTAGGTATAGGGAGTTGCGGTATCTGTGGCCTTCAATACTCCATTGACATAGAATTCCACCTTGGTTACCCCGATGTTGTCAGAAGCGCTGACACTCACGGTAACGGTTCCACTTACATTAGCAGCGTTGAGAGGCGATGTAATCCCCACTGTCGGCTGTACCTGTTCTGCTATAGTCACAACATTGGAAAATGAGCTTTCTGTCCCATCAGTATCGTAGGCTGTGACCGCGAATTGATATGAATGGCTGGGATCGAGCCCGCTCAAAGATGCGGACGTCTTCAAGCCCACATCAACCGGAATGGCTGACGTAAATGAGGATGTATCGGGGCTGTAATAAACCTTGTATCCCGCTAGGTTGGCATCGGTATTCGGATCCCATTGCAGAGAAACCGTCTCGGCCATGGCGGGGACAGCAATACCGAGTGACATAATGGTCGTCAATACCGATTTGACAAGCATCTTCTGCAAACGGAAACAGCGATCGAGATTGCGCGGGCTGATATACCCTTCCTCAACCAGCACTTCACCGATCTTCTTGTGGGAAACATCCTGTTTTTTCAGAGCTTCATTCAGTTGTTCTCGGGAAATGTAACCCGTTGCAACCAACAACTCACCGAGACGAAGTGGACTGACAACTGTTGGATCACCCTGATTATGTTGAAACTCAAGGAGTGCTTCCAGTTGTCGCTCCGTCAGCATGCCAAGACGGGTGAAAACCTCGCCCAGTCTGTCTCCTGAACGTTTCTGTTCGGCGATTGCCGCATCCAGTTGCCTGTTTGTGATCTTTCCGGTTTGCACCAGCAAGACCCCCAGCAACTGACGTTCACCGGCAGCGATCTTTACGGCATCATCTATAGTGGACAGGTGATCCTGAATCAGAAGAGGCGTCTTGATCTGATGCTCCTTCAGCACCCCCATCCTGACCAATACCTGCCCTAACAGTTCATGGGTATGCTGTTGTTCTTCACAAGCCCGGTCAAGGATATTCTTCTTAAGAAACCCACCGTCCATTAATATCTGGCCGATTTGCCGCCTTATATGTAACGCCATGACGGACCTCCGTTTTCGCTCGTGCAAGGAATAAATTAATTACCTGTGCTTATGCTTTATTTAGTTTAAACCTTTGATAACTTGATCGGTTAGAGTACTTATTCTGTTTATCGTAGTGGGGGTAATTCATCGTAAGTTACCATGATTTATGATGCAAAGTTTGTACCTTGCCGTGAATATTGAATTTGAGCGGAGATATATAACTTTAACGAATGAATTGAAGGATATCAGTTAAGATGTAAAAAAATCCGACAGAAAGAAATTGACTGATAGAAGCGAAATATATGAGAGGAAAAAATCAGAAGGGGCGTGAATAAAAGGTCAAACCTTGGTCACCTGGGTATAAACCCAAGAGTTACGGCCATTGTATCGCGCTCATCGCTGTGATGGCACCCACATGACCATCCGTGCCCCTCGGATATACCTCCACCATGCGACGGCAATAGCCATGTTCACCGTCATGAAATAGAGGGGGATTTTGACTACGATACAGTGATGAACTTGCGGGAACATCCATCCCACAAGCGCCAACCCATAAAATAGCACCTGCAATAACAGGAACAGGCGGGCTAGCGGTGACTGGAACGCAGCAATCCCACAGGATAAAAAAGCCATCAACAGAAAAAACGGCACCATCCAGCGTAGCAATTTATGACAAACATACTGGTAGGCAAACAGTCCATAGCGAACGGGGTTGAGAAACTCCACGTTTCTGAAAAAAACGGTCATCCCTCGCAATACGGTGCGCACCTTGCGGTCAAACTCCCGCGACGGCGTTGCGACATCGGGATAATAGCCGACAACTTCTGGATCGCTAACTCCCCGCAAACCGAGTTTCATGCTGTTCAGCACGGTGCGGAAATCGCTCTGCATGTCGGCGGAAAAATCGCGGCAGACTTCCCGCCGGGCAGCAAAAAACGAACCACTCAGGCCCACCAGGGATGATACCCGCGACTCCAACTCCCGCAGGCACATCTCGTAGCGCACATAGGCTCCTTCGCCACAGGGCTTGCCGTCAGAGCCGACAACACGGTCCACACTGCTCACGCACCCCACCGTTGGATCGGCGAAATTCATCATCATTTTTGCAAGGGCATCCGGTTCGATACGCGTTGCGACGTCAGAGAAGACGACGACCTCGCCAGTAGCGACAGCCACCGCATCCTTCTGGGCGCTTTCCTTACCACGCCTTTCCGTGATCTCCAGCAACTCGACTCCTCGGTCGCCGAATTCCCTCACAATGGAATTGGTCGAATCGGTCGATCCGTCGGAAGCCACCATGATCTGTAGCAGTTCCCTTGGATACTCAAGAGCCAGGGTGTTTTCGAGCTTGCTTCTTATCCGTTGTTCTTCGTTGCACACAGTGATCAGAAAAGTCAGCCGCGGAAAGAATGACGCCTTGCGTACCGTGTGGGTACGCAGCAGGGAGATGAGAATCAGGCTGCAGGGATAGCCGAAGTAGGCAAAGGCAGCCGCAGCGACCGCCATGGCAAACAGTGTCATCATCTCAATCCCTCCGCATGGGGAATCCTTGAAGTTTCAGAGGATACAACAAAACACGTCGATAATCTTTACAACATGAGCCCGAGGATACTTTCTTCCGGTCACAGTTACGGAAATGGCCTGCCAACGACAGGGGAACATCTCGAACCATCAACATGGGCAGTACTAACAATTTCACAGTACAGCCGATAATACGTGTCGACCATCTTTACAGCTGAAAACTCACGGATAACCTTTGCGCGCGCAGACATGGATATATCGTTTCGAAGACGCCGATCACCGTAAAGTTGCAAACACTTGTCCGCAAAACTCCGTGGATCCCTGCCGTCTATGAGAAAACCGTCTTTCCCGGTAGTAATGATCTCCCTGATGCCGCCGACACGAGGGGCAACAACCGCTATGCCACGCGCCATCGCCTCAAGAATAGTCATGGGAATCCCCTCGTAACGCGAGGTATTAAGATAAAGATCGAGCCCGTCGTAAAAGGAGTCCATCTCGTCAATATGACCGCAGAGTACGAAGCGGTCTCGTAGTCCGTATGCATCAAGCAATCGTTCAAGGTGCGCCCGAACCGGCCCCTCGCCGGCCAGTTCAAACCGCACCTCCGGTTCCTGCTCGGCAATAATGCGGGCGATTTCGATGAACAGGGGGAAATCTTTCACCGGTGACAACCGCCCCGAAGATCCTATGGTAAAATGAGCTTTAGATGCCGCGGTACATATATTGCATTTTTTTTGATAGGTTACACCGTTATGAATAACCTTCAGACGGTTATTAATAAACCCATAACGCTCATGCAACTGGTTGCCGATGTCAGACGAAACAGCGATTGTTCTGGCAAAAAATCGGCTCAGCAGGAAAAAGTTGAATTTAAATTTGCACCGGTCAAACAATGATGGTCGTTTGTCGGAAATTTCAGGCAAACCATGCAGGGTGGAAATCAACGCAGGTCGTGAAGTTCCCATGGATGCCAGGAATGCCAGCAAGTTTTCCTTGTAACGATGGGCATGGATGATATGGGGGGAATTACTGCTCACTAAGTCATGCGCCTTGCGAACCAACAGTGAAAATGAGAGGTGATCCTCATCAACTACCCATACGGTGATCCCTTTGGCACGCAGTTCTTTTGCCAGCCGACCTTCGTTCAGCACTATCACCGAGAGGCTCACATCTGGGTAACTATTCAGTCCGTGCAGCAGCGTGCAGACAGTCACCTCTGCACCCGCCCAGAGATCACCGGAAGTTATGTGCATGACTTTCAACATGATGAAGCAAAGTTTATGTCGAAAAATGTTTCGTGCAACAATCGAAGTAAATTTAGCAGGTCGTTAAAATCTGAGGAAGGATACTTATCTGGGCTAGAGCAGGTATGCAGTTAGAGATAGCATGGGGATAATCCTAAAGGAGAATGCCATGATGAAATCAGCTATTAACAGAAGAATATTTACAGTGCTTATTATCTTGCTTATAACAGGATTTTTTGTCTGTCAGTCGAATCAATTGTTTGCATTGACAACTTCACGAGATTTTGAAGGAGGTGCTGTAGGAAGCCTAGCCAAAGGTGCGTCAGGTTTTGACTACGCTGGAACACTTACTACTTTTTCTTCTGATAGAGCGATGAGTGGAACCGGTTCAGCGAAGATGGCCTGGCAAAAAGGCAATGAAGGTTTTGCCGCAGATCATGGCAATATCAGTATGCCAAATGTAACTAATGGGGGCGAATTTTGGGCAAGAGGCTATTTTTATTTTGCTTCTCCATGGAGCTGGATTAGTAATACCGGTACATATAGTGTTATCAAAGTTCTTAGGGGTGTTAGCGATTCAGGAGGTATGCCATCCATATTTTCAGACTCCAACGGGTCAATTGTATTGAGTAATGAACCCGCTAGCAGGCAGTTTATTACAAAATCTTCATTAGATATTGGCAAATGGGTATGCCTAGAAATGTATGTAAAAGTATCTTCTAGTTCCAGCGGTATTATTAGAATTTGGAAGGATGGTGTCATGGTTGCAGAAGATATCGGTTATAAAACCATAGCACTATCAAATAATTATATTAACAGTATCCAAGTAATGTCTAATTGGAATAATGCACCGTCTCAAAATCAAACGCAATATATTGATGAATTTGTAGTAACCACTGACACACCGTCTAATGTTGACAGTCTCGGTAATCCCATGATTGGACCTATCAACTGGGCTGCAAGTTCCCCCCCCCCTCCTAGTTCTACCACACCGAGCGATACAACCCCTCCGGTCATCTCTGGGGTGTTACCATCTGGTACTTTGGCATTTGGAACAACAGCAACCAACCTGACTGTAACGACCAATGAAAATGCCACGTGCAAGTATGGCACATCAGATGTTGCCTATTCATCCATGCCCAACATTTTTTCAACCACGGGAGGCACATCTCATTCTCAGACTCTTTCCGGCCTAATTAGCGGCGGATCGTATACTTATTACGTCCGGTGTATGGATGGAAGCAATAATGCCGACACAACAAGTACAACAATTACATTCAATGTTTCCAGCACCGCAGCAAACCTGCTTCTTTCAGAGAGTTTTGAAAGCAGCACCTTTGCCACCAGTAACGGCTGGTACGACAGTACAACACAAGGTACGATCGTTAGCGGTGGTCAATCAGGTAATTGCCTCCAGTGGACATGGACACAGGGGAAAACACTTCCCAATAATGTGGGGGGGATGACTAGGAGAAAATTTACACCTACTGAAAAAATGTATGTATCTTTCTATGTAAAATTCCAAACAGGATGGCAGGGATCACAAATGCTTTATCACCCTCATGTCCTGAGTGTTCTCTCTAACCTTGACGCTGATTGGGCAGCTCCAAGCGATAGTTATTTAAATACATACATTGAGTTTATATCAGACATTGGAAGTCCCTATACCATACGGCCACAACTCAAATTACAAGATACGTTACGAACAAACAAAAGTTATGGGGTAAACGGTACTCCTCTTAATTCGAGTGGAACACCAGTTAACATTTCAGCGCTGACTGAGAACAGAAGCGTCAATACCTGCAACGGATATAAATCCGGGTCAGATAGTGGTGTAGGACATGATTGCTACGATGAAGGCGGTGGAGTATGGTACTCGGCCACTAACTGGTCGGCATCTAACGCATCTGTCACAACGAACGCATGGCACCATGTAGAAACATATTTCCAGATGAATTCCATCAGTGGCGGGATAGGTCAGGCGGACGGGGTCATGCAGATGTGGATAGATGGAGCACCAGTCATCGATAAAAGCAACATCGTCTACCGTACAGGATATGGCACGGACGCGACAAAGAAATGGGCACAATTTGATCTGCAGGCATATATAGGCTCCCCGGGATCACCGATAACCCAAACAATGTGGCTTGATGAATTGAAAGTATATGACGGATTGCCGAGCAACCTTGCTAAACCAACTGCTCCGACAGGATTGAAAGCGATCGGAGTAACACCGTAAAATTTATATCACCACAAAACAAAACATGAATAATATTCAGGGCAAAATCTTTTTATGATTTTGCCCTGTATGTTATTCTCTCAATGAAACAACCAATAAGTTTCATGAAAAAAGATCATGAGATCACAATAACTTCTTAGTTTTATATGTTTGTTTAACCAAGGGTCCGATGACCGCATCAACCAGTGACATAGTGCGGGCAGTAAAATAGATTATGTAAAGAAAGGCAATGCGCAAAAGGTCTGTATTGATTTTACTATGGGATTTATTAACAGCTGCAGCAACTGATATCCCAAAAATGAAAAAGCAATATACACTCAAGAAAACGAACCATAATCGCACATAAAAAAACATACCGACTAAACATATAAGCGCTAAGCAAAGGTTTGCAAGGCAAATTAGAGCAGGCTTTGAAGACAAGAGTGTAACAAAGGAGTTATAATCTCCGCTTCCATGCCACCTCTCTCTGGTAAAAAATCGTTTAATACTCTTCGGATAGCCTGCGTGAATCACTTTTAGGTCGGGAACATTTTCAATCCGGGCTCCCACCTTCCTTGCCCGAGTACAAAACTCGTAATCTTCACCGGTCCGCATATCGGGAGCAAATCCCCCAACCCTCGAGAAAAGATCCCTATGAATAATCAGATGCCCGCCATTTATGTAATTGACCTCACTCAGGGTCGTCCTGGGTGCAAACCATACCCTCTCTATCCAGTTGTTTTCCTTGCTGATCCCATAAAACGAACCGGTAATTATGTCAGGATTGCTGGATAACCTTTCCAGTATTGGCCCGATTTGCTCCCCCCAGTCCCTTCCTAGGTAAACATCTCCATCCAAAAATACAAAAATATTGTAACTGGCTATTGATACTCCCAAGTTTCTCAAGGACGATATTGAGCACTCAAGTGCCTGAAGGCAGAGAGCGCCTTTTTTCTCAGCGATCTCAACTGTCCGATCAACGGAGCCGTTATCAACTATTATCACCTCATACTGGTAGCGTCCGGCGACATTTTCCCTTACAGAATCGAGCACGCCGCCAATGTGTATTTCTTCATTTAGGGTTGGGATTATAAAGGACATTCCTTTTAAATATATATTATTATTCATTGCATTTATTATCTTTAAATTGTTAAGTTTAGCTACCTGAACAAGTGATTATTATATCTTGCCATATAGTTCATAGTTCATGTCTTTATTAATTTTATTGTGCCATACCTTCTTTATATAACTGAATGGATAGTATGTAAATACTAAACTGAATGTTGCTTTTGTCAACCATGACCTATGCTTCATAGACATTTTATAGTATTTCCTAGATTTTTGTTTATCTCCAATGTTTAAGTAATGCCATCCCAGGTCACACAGTCTTTTAGCGTAATAATATCTCATTGTATTGCAATCTGTGTTAGTATATATTGGCTTTTTAAGACTGTGCTCTAATACCTCAATATCTTCTTCTAACTGATTAATCATGCTACTAGATACATTATAGTCGTGACGGCCAATAGTAACTAATTTCTTGTCTAAGTACATGAAGTTTGTATATTTACAACAACGTAAACTTATATCAAAGTCTTGGCATAGTGGAAACGAATTGTCCCATCCTCCCACATCAACTAATGTTTTCCTGTTAATAACCATTGTACTTGGGTAAATTGGATAACCCATTAATAGTAGTTCCATAATATCTGCACCTGAAAAAAGTATTGCATCTTTTATTTCGCAAGCAATATGTCGCCAGGTATATATGTAATTATTTAGTTCTGAATTACTTTTATCATACATTGTTTTATTATTATAATTATATCTTGTAAAATCGCAAAAAATGAACAGTATATTCTTACCTTCATCAAAACAACTTGATTGTTCAGATAATTTTGAAGTTGACCACATATCATCTTGGTCAAGAAATGCAATATAATCTCCTGTTGCTCTTACTATTCCTGCGTTTCTTGCAGCAGACACTCCTGTGTTTTTTTGTTTAATAGTAATTACTTGACTGTAACTTTTGAGAATATCATAAGAACTATCTGTTGATCCGTCATCAACAGCTATAATTTCAGTATTTTCATAATCTTGTGAAATTGCACTATCAAGACAGCCTTCAAGGGTTTTATACCCATTATAAACAGGTATTACTATGCTAATTTTTCGCATAAAACACCTCATTACAAATATGAGATAATTTATTATTACAGCAACAATTATGAAAACATCACTGATTCCATAGCAGCGACAACACGAGGCCATGTAAATCTGTTTAACACTCGCTCTCTTGCATGATGTCCCATTGGGATTCTTAACTCAGGATGTTCATAAAATTCAATTATTACCTCGGCCATACGCTGATAATCTCCTGGTTCAACTATGTAACCAGTTGCGCCGTCAACAATGATCTCAGGCATCGCGTTCATATTTGAACCCACACAAACCAATGACTGAGTCATCGCCTCCAAAAAGACAAAACCAAACGAATCACATCGCGACGGGAGAAGAAATAGGTCAGCGTCACGATAATATCTCAACAATTTTTCGCGGTCTGTAACTGCGCCAACATATATCACACCATCTTGATGCATTTCATTTGAATAATTAGGGCCAATGATCACCAATTCTAGTTCGGGTATGTGCTCTCTGGCGATATAAAATGCTTTAAGGACGTCAGGGCCGCCCTTAAGATTGAATGTATAACCAACAAAAAGACACTTTTTGGTGGGAGAATGAGGAAGCTTCATGCGCATGTTCTTAACAAAAAAGTCGTCAACTCCCATACTGACAGCAGTTACCTGATCGGGGGGTATACTGTATTCTAGCATTAAGTGCCGGCGAACGAAGTCAGATGCAACAAAGATATGTTGTGCTTTGTTGTAAAGGTGTTGTTCTAGTGCTACAAATCCCTCACGTTCATCTTGGTCAGGAACCCATCTAGAATATCCGTCCTGAAAGGCTAATTTCATAGTATACGTGGTAAAGAGATAATACTCTAACTGAGCAGCGTTCGGATGCGGAGCGTACAGTCCACCAATTTGCAGGATTTTATCTCCTGATTTCATGACACGATCGAGGAGAATGCCATTTAGAATGGTATTCCGATTCCACCCCTCAACCGAATATGTTGATATCATCGAGCGCCGATGAGACCACTTTTTTCTGTCAATGTGGAAGGAAGATATCAAGTTACAAATCTTTGGCAACAAAAATGCTCCTGAGTCAATGAATGTTATATTATGATAGGGTAGTAACGCATTGTAGAGATAGTGCGGCAAGCCTGATGAAGAATTCTTCTGGGATATTAAATGAATTGTTCCTGTCATCTGTTCGCCTCCTTACAGTCTTCTATATCGACTCAATGAGAACAAATATATGACAATCCACAATACTCAAGCTGTAATATTAGGAATTATCGTATTGTGACTGATTGGCATGCTGCCTATGATCCACCATAGAGTAATTCCTTTATGTATACCTTTACCTCCGATATCAATGGGTTCCTGTCTTCTGGGTCATAAACGTCAAATGTCATATTATCATTGCAATTCTTCATTAGCTGCCTTGCCACTTGCCAGCAAGTCAGAGATCCTGGAGGCAGATTGTAGCTCCTATCCTGATGCATTACTCGAATTAGTAAATGATCTAACATACCCAGAAACCACTTCAGTCTTTGTCCAACTCTATAATCGGCCAGAAGGGAAGCTGGTCTTCTACCAAGATTGTAATCTAGACAAAGTGATGGAAAGTTGATTCCCGCGGATATGGCAAGTTGTAATGAACCCCAAAAACGGCCGTTTATCTCCATTAGCTTCGCCCTCCCGTCTTGGATGTCCCTCTTGAATTCAACCATTGCAATGCCTCCCCATTGCACTTCAGTTAACAAATTACCAGCTGCGACCACCATTTCTTCATCAAGAGGGACACTCTCGGAAAGAACACTCACTCCGCCCCATGGAGGCTTTTCCAGTAGGCGACGATGTGAAAATAGTGCGAGGTGACGGTCTCGATCGAAAAGAGTAAACAAACCTGTTCCTTCTCCCACGATCAACTCCTGAATCAAGGAAGAATGCCGAAGCTCCAATTTAGTTTTGTAAAGCCAGTTCAACTCTCCCTGATTAGCGGCATACATCACTCTCGTAGAAATGAGCTTATTACCATCCTTTATTTTTGAAAACGCCGGTTTCACGACTACCGGAAACCGAAGTTCACACATAGTCTTCCCATGAAAATCGTCAGCGTCTTTCACAAATATGGTTTCAGGAATAGGCACTCCCAATTTCTCTGCCATTTGAAATAGCTTATATTTATTGGACACTAACTCCATTTTTTCAGGAGGTGCACAAGCAAGGATAACCCGTTTCCCAAGTTGTTCTCTAACATCGTTAAGACAGTAAATAGATTGTTCCGTCATGGGAAATATCATCTCGATATGTTCATTCCCCACAATTTCAGCGATTACACGTGAATAGCTTCCCTCAATATTCAAGGGATCAGGTGTTTTGAACGCTTTGTAGCAATATTTCGAGCATGAAGAAATATTTTCAACTTCCTTTCCAGTAACGATGACGTTATGCCCGATTCTTCCAAGAGATCTTGTGAGGGCCAAAGCTGACCTATTTTCTCCATCCGTCACTAATATGTTCATTTAAGCGTTCCTAAAATTTTCGCAGCAATATTCTTGATCTGAACATAGGCACTGTATTGCTTACATCTTCATGTATCGCTATTCTCGGGATTTCCATAAGCGGGATATCACGGGTCAAAAAGCCTTTGCGCGTTGTCACTGCGGCATAAAAACCGCTTTCTATAAGTATTTTTTGTATATTTGCGGTGAAGTTTCCGTTTGGATATGCAAAAGTGCTGACCTGAACACCAAGGTTATTTTCAATATCTTCGCGCGATTTTATAATTTCGTCCCGAGACTTCTCGAGCAAGTTCTTGTCGAGCATCTCGTGATTGACTGTATGTGAGCCGAATCGAACCAACTTACTAGCAAGCATTTCCCGTGCTTCATCCCAACTGAGCATTTGTCGGGCAAGGGGTAACGTACCTAATTGTTTACGGAAATATCCCAACAGTTCTTCTCTTTCCTCAAGAGTAAACTTCTTCAAAATTTCTATTGCACTATCAAGGAATATTTCCATATGTTCCCGGACATGCTCGCTCATTTCCTTATTAAATGTGATCAGTGAAGGTGGCCCATCATTAAACGCCCGCATACCTACGTGCCTAGTGATATAGCAACATAATTCTTCGGGCCAGAACATTCTGTCCGTACCGATAAAGCCGGTTGCCAGAAAGATGGTAGCGGGTACCCGGTATTTTTCTAGGACTGGGTAAGCATCTGTATAGTTATCCCGCCATCCATCATCGAACGTTATCGCGCAATGTCCACCGACATTCTCTCCGTTCAAGAGCTTTTCAAGTAAATCGTCTAAGAAGACAATCTCGAATCGATCTCTCAGAAAAGCCATATGTTTTTCAAATGAAGATGTAGCAACATACATTCCTGGCTGCACAAAGTGCTCTTGATCGGCAACAGAACTTAAGATACGATGATACGTCAATACAAAAGCCTTATCAGAATAACAAACTCGCTCCACCAGCGAGTAAATTCCGGAGGTTGACAACAGACTCGACAGCATCTGTTTAAATAGCATCTTTGCCTTCATTGCCCCGTTCATAGTCTTGGTCAGTTATTGTAGAAATAATCCCTTCACTTTTGCAGTTAGACTCTCAATTTGCTTTTCGCGCGAGAATCTTTCGATAATCCGTCTGCGTGCTGCAATTGCCATGTACGCTTGAAGTGCCGGATCATTAACCAACAATTCAATCATGTCAGCTAGACCGACGTGATCGCCCGGTTCTATCAAGCGTCCCGTTTGACCATTTTCAATAGTCTCCACGAGTCCCTGTAAATTTGATACAACTAATGGCAACCCTGATGCCGCCATCTCCAGAGAAGACATGGTAAAAGAATCCCAACCAGTGGAGGCTATCACTCCTGTATAGCAAGAACGATGGATACGGTTAATATCATCTCGATATCCTCCAAATGTGATGTATTTTTCCGTCTCAGCATCCGGAAGCATATAGGTAAATCTCTTCTCCTGCCCGTTCATGTTACCAAGAAAAAGAAAGTGAACGTCATTGCGCTTTCTCACATGGATCAATTCAATCGCTGCCTTAACAATAACATGGACTCCCTTTCTCTCTTCCATGTGACCAGAATAAAATATGATCCTTCGTTTCCTAGGAATGTCAAAGACTTCATATGCGTAATTCTCATCCTGATGGTTCGGTTTAAAAGTTTCTGTATCAACACCAAGATTTATAACAGTTACACTGTGCCGCTTTACCCCCCGTCCCAAAATTGCGGTATCTGCCATAGCATTCGACTCAAAAATAAAATGATCAGGCTTGTTTTTTCTCAAACCAACTTCTAATTTCTTGAGTAGTAACTTAACTCCATGATTGATACTACACATAGGAGCTCCCCAGTAGGATACAAACAGCTTGATTCCAGCACGACGCATCACAGAATAAGCAGGGCGGTGAACGGGCTGATCAAAACCAAAAGCAATCCCTATGTTATTATCTTTGATATATTCATATATGATATTAAGACTTGATTTACTAGAGTCAGCACTATCAAACTTGATCACGTTATTGAAATTGTCAGGCAAATATTTTGGAGTCCCACCATCAAGACTAACATAACCCAAATGTATTCTGTCTATATTACCTGTAACCCTCAGAGCCATTTCAAAAAAAACTGTTTCTAGCCTAGATATAGCGTACCCAGTGTTTGAACTACAGTGATAAAATATAAGTATGCTAGTTTGTAACATGTTATCACCACGATCATGTTTGTGATTTTACTCATAACAAACAATGAATATTGTAATAACTACTCAATGGTTATTTATAAACAAGCTGTGCGTATACAATTATTAACTGATCTAAGTTTAATTTGTTTTGACACAGTGTATACTGCTAATTACATGATTGATAGATCTATTTTCATTTAATCGTATATTATATAGTGCTGCAGATAATGAAGCTTGAATAAATAAAAATGGATAAAAAGTTATAGATAAAAATAAACTGGCAACTAAAAAACCAACAAGGCCAACATTCAGAGCAAATGGTATATCATCCCAGAATCCTTGCATATCTGAGCATGGGATTTTCATAGTCCTGAAATTAACAGTTAAGGTATTGAATGCAATACAATAATAAAAGATAGCACCCAAAATTCCAAGCTCTGCCAATACAGTTATTGGAGTACTATGTGCAACTTCTTGATGTTCTCCTCTTAAAGATTCTCCAGGGTAGTATTTTTGATAATAAGGCACCCAATTATTATAACCAATTCCTAAAATAGGATGTTCAATGAAAAAGTCAATGCCTCGATTCCAATACCGCAATCTAGATTGCGAAGTGTTATCTGTCCCAATTGTATCAAATCGATCACGAAATTGCTCTGGCATTACTGCAAAAATGCACATCATAAAAATAGACATCACGAATAAATTCCTGATTCGTTTTTTGGTGGCCAATGCTGACACTATACAAATTGCAACCAATCCAACAAGAGTATTTCGTTCTCCTGTAGCAATAATTGCCATTAAAATAGAGATTGGGAATAAGCTAAAAAATATTTTTTTTAAAATGCCCCAGTACGAATAACATCTCAAAATCAGAAATACTGATAACGGTAGTATCACAAGCATTTGTACTCCGAGATCAGCAGCGTTTCCAAAAAGTCCTAATCCACCAGAAACTCCCCATCTATCAAAAGCAAAATCCCTTCTTACCCATGCTATCGCTGCATGTTGTGACATTTTATAGGTAGCTAACATTATCAACAATATTACTGTGAAATATCTGAATTTTGTTGTCACTATTCTTATGAAGATATAATAAATAATCAACCAATTCAGTGGTGTGTTTATATTAGCAAATGCTATTTCTGGAAATTCAGCAAACGTAGCTGATAAGACAACAACTAACATTAGACCCCAAAAATATTTTGTCAGCGGTGACGGTACTTTACTAGTTTTTTTATCTAACAAACTACCAATAATTGCCAATAAAACAAATATTTTTGCATAAGGGATAACATCAATGGATGTATAGATTGCTTGTGGTCTGACATACTCAAAAATCAAATAAAAACAAAGGCACCAGAAATAATATGGTTCTTGCCTGAGTTGAATCCAAATAGCTTTTACATTGATTGAAAAATAATCTCGTGACGAAATCATAGGAATCTATCCAGTATAAGGATTATACTGCATAACCTGACACTAACTGCGCTATCAACTGGGCTTTTTGAGACTCAAGAAATTCGCATCTTCATTTGACCTTACCTGATAAGCGCCCCCACATACTGTAGTAAAACAGCTCATGCTCGGCTGATTTGTCAGTAACTGCTTACGCAGTTTTTCCGGGTCAGATTTCTCGAAATCCCTGAGTGTCCAACCTGGACAAAGTCGACTGCTACTGTGCGGCAAATTTGCACAGACTCGCACTCGTCCTTCCGGATTTATGTATCTGAAAAACCACGGATAAATGCAGGGAGGTGCTGCAATGTTCTTTCGCAACGGATCTAGTTGCGATACCACCTGTCCATCCAGTTCGAACTCTTTTGGAGAGATTATCTTGATGCCCACCTTATGGGCTCGTAGTTTCGCAACTGCTAGGCTTTGGTTGAATGGTCTTTCATATCCAAGTAGCGACTCATTCTGAAAATTAAATGCCCCCCCCCAATCCTCATAAATCCTGAACTTCACAGTCGAGACACCAAATCTCGCCGCCAAATCAACAAGTAACGGCATGTCCTGATGGTTCGTGCGTGTCACCGTGAAGTTGAATCGTAGCAACGGCAATGGCTTCCTGATCCTGGAAACAGTATCTTTGTATAGTTGAAGTTTCGACAGCAACTGGTCAAAATCACCACCTTGTCGAATATACTCATATGTTTTTTTGGTCGCACCATCTATGGAAATAGTTATCTCGGAGATACGGTTTTCAACGCTACTTAGAATAATGTCCTCGTTAAAGAGCAAACCATTGGTAATGTAACCTGTGTATGGAACGTGATATTGGCCGACTACCTGAAGATACTTATCAAATCCTTTTGTAAGGAATGGCTCTGCCCCGCACGATAGATAAAGTATCCTGGTTAACGGAAACACTTCTTTGGCTATGAACTTGAAATTATCCAAGGACATTGACGGAAGAAAGCTTTTGTGCGCATCAGAAGCTGAGAAGTAACACGTTCTGCATCGAAGATTACACAAAAAGTTGGTATCCATTCTTACCAATAAATGCCTGATTCCAAAAAGCTTCGCAGTATTTACTGCCCAGCAAACCAGCTTTCCCGTCTTGAATCGGCTATATAACCAGTAGTAATGGCTTATATTCATTATGTATGATTCCCCATGGGCTGAACCGTACCATATCTATACGCTAAACTATTGAGCCCGTTGAAACGAAACCGTATCAGTTAACCATACCACCTTTTCTTCTGTGCGCCCCCTGGAGTGAGAGAACATTTCGGTAAACACCAACATATTTGCATGCCATATTTTCAATTGAAAATACTTGACGCACGTAAGTCCGTGCGGAAGATGCTCTTTCGTGAAAACATTTACGTTGAGAGAGGTAATCGCATATTGCATGATGAAGGTCTTCCCAGGATTCTGGCGCAACCAATGTACCGAATCTTTCTGGTCCGATTATCTCGGGAACCCCCCCAACCGCGGTAGCAATTACCGGTATGGCCAAAGACATGGCTTCAAGGATCGCAATCGGGTGCCCCTCTGAAAGGCTCGGCTGAACATACAAATCAAGTGCATTCAAAATATTTTGAATGTCATCGCGAAAACCTGTAAACAGCACTCTCCCTTCAGGTACACCGAGTTCCCTGACCAGGCTCTGGAGCGATTTTTGTTCTCCCCCACGCCCAACCAGAACGAGATAGACATCAACTGGAGATGTCCTTACAAGTTCTGAGAATGCCTTGACAAGATACCTTTGTCCCTTGACAGGATAAAGATTGCCCACATTTCCAATCAATATGGCGTCTTCCGGTATCCCCGATTCGACACGAAAGGAGGTACAGCTTTTTTCCATAAAATGAATGCCGTTATGGATGACTTCCAATTTCTCTTTGCCAGGGACGATACTGCGTACTCTCTCCCTCACAGCGTCGGAGACACAGACAACCGAATTGCTGCAATGGGCTATAACCCGGTTCTTGAACCTTGAAATAGCAGACTGCTTCAGAGACACATCTCCATGTTCGGTACAAACAAGGGGCACCGAATGCCAACAACAGGCAACTGCTGAATAAAAATTTGAATCGAGAAGGTGGGAGTGAACTATGTCCGGTTTGACGCGAGCGATAAGGACGGAGATATTCCTGAGAAGTTGTAGCGGCCCGCCTGAGTTATCAAAAGTGATGTAAGGTACGTCCACATTGCGCAATGCCGGAGCTATCCAGTTTTCTGTTGAAGAATCACCAAGCTCTGAGATGGCTGCTATTACATCGACCCCCTCACGCCTCAACCCCCACGCAAGCCAGCGAAAAGTATTTTCAGCACCACCGTGCCCAAGAGTATGTATAATTTTCAGTACTCTCATGTACAGCCCCATCCAGGTTGCTATGAATCATATCCATTCTCTTGCCTGGCCAGTTGACTCTTCAATCCTTCTACGGCCCTTTGTATCTGCCTGAAACACCGCCGAAACTCATTTTCATCCGACCCATAGGGATCATTGATGTTGCACAAAAGACGATCCGGCCATGGGGCAAAATCACGCAGGAGCTTAACTTTAGTCTTCTCCCCGGGAAACAAAGCAATCAACAGAAGATATTGTCGGTATTCAAACGGCAGAATCAGGTCTGCACTGTGCATATCACAGGACTCCACCCCTTTTGATCGATTCGACTCGAGATCGAGAGAGAACTCCTTGGCAACACATACCGCTTCTGGTGGGGAAGTTAGGCCCTGGTCAACATCGAGGCCGCAGGACTCAATCTTGAGTACGCCCTCGGGAAGCTGGCTTTTCAGATAATATTCGGCAAATGCACTCCGGCATATATTCCCCTTACAGACAAAGATGATATGGCTTATGCTTTTGCAGTCGTACTTTCCCTTGGCAGAGGAGTACTGACCAGTTTCACGGACATTCTGCAAGCTCTGCTTCAGCACACGTCTCAATGGCTTAGGAATCACCCGCTTCAGAATGTTCCACTTCATACACCCACCGCCAGTTTATGGTATATGGTCGCCATTTCGGAGGCACATCGGCGACTTGTGAACATATGCGACACTCTCGCCAATCCAGCTGTGCCCATTTTCCAACGCAGATCTCTTTGGTTCAGTAGAGATATGATCGCACGTCCCAGGGCCTCGGCATCACCCATTTCAACCAGCAAACCGGTTTCTCCGTCAACGATGATATCCAGAACCCCCCCCCCGTGAGTTGCGACAACCGGTTTCTTCATGGCCATCCCCTCAATGACGACCATTCCGAAGGGTTCCGGCCTGACAGATGCATGGACAATGACATCCATCATTCTCATCAGGTCAGGCACGTCATCACGATAACCGGTAAACACCACCTTCCCAGCCAGTCCCAAATCAGAGACCAATTTCTGCATGGTGAGGAAAAAGTTCTCATCACCATCGGAATGGGAACCCACTATGAAGGCGCGCGCCTCGGGCACCGCGTCAAGCACTGCCCGTGCTGCCAGAATAAACTCCCGGATTCCCTTCCATTCGACCACCCGTCCAAAAATCCCGAAGACAAGTTGACCGGTGATAAGGCCAAATTCCTCGGCCAAGCGACTTGTTACAACCGTGGCCTGGAATTCGGTCAGTTCGAGACCATCGTGTATAACCGTAATTCGTTCATCGGGTACACCGAGTTGTCGCAGGTTATCCCGAATTGCGACGGATATTGCCACGTGGTGGTCAATGTGTCTTGCATAGAAACGGGTAAAGGCGTCAACCGTTTCAAAATCACGCAAGTGAGCTACACAGGGTACGTGTAGGAGCTTAGCTGCAAGAATACCTGCTATCTGGCATCCCATAATATTATTTAGATGCACCAATGCCACGTTATGTTTACGTCCTAATCTAAAGAATTTTATTGCTTCGGGAATGGTGACAAAAGCGGCCCAGTATAAAAAGAATAAAAGGTTGAGAATCTTTCGCATGATCAAGATGCGAAACAGAGTTAGAGCGGCCACCTTTTTGTACATCTGATTATCCTGCCAGGAACGGCTCGGAACATAATGGTACCAGGTACACTCGAAGTGTTCGGCAAGGAACTCTACAGACTGGCCCGTTACGAGCACCGGCTCAAACCGGTCCTTGTCGAAAGCGCGCAGCAGGTTGCCAAGGCTCCTGATCGCCCCGCCAAAAGCATACGTGTTATCCAGAATCAGGATGGAAAGTGGTTTGGACATCTACCTGTAACCTCATGATCTGTATCCCGCTGTGGGGATGAGTCGAGTAGCAGTAACTATTTCTCGACCGGCCAGTAACTGGGGAGAACCCGAAGTATTTGCCCTGCAAAATTTGCAATTTCGGACTCGGCCTCAACCACTCGATTATCGGCAATTTTTGTCGTGATTTGGACAAATGCGCCGTCGTTGCGATTATTGAGCAAACGACCCCAGAATCTTTCGATGTTCTGCTGGAGACCGGTCGAGACTACTTTCGTCCCCGCGATCTGATACCAGTGAATCATGACTGCATTGATGTCATCTTTCCGCGCCCGTATATAATTCACCTCGATCGGACGTTCGGGCGTCGGCCATAGACTGACCTTGCGCGTATCGACAATCGCCCATCCAGAACCGGGCAGGCATGCATAGGGATTGTGACCGGTCCGTCCCCCCTTGGCTGTGCCGTAATAACCGATGTACAGGTCCACCCGTCTCCCGCCAGCCGACAGGTAATGACGGTACAAATGCTTGTCAGCATTGAGTTCACGATAGACTGATTCGGAATACGAGTCGTCCGTGCCTTTATATCCGGCTATCTCGGTCGGCATATTTTCGAGGTTAGTCTTGACGACAACCGGCTTCGGTCGGGCGAATACGAAACCGACAAGTACCAGGGTAAGGATCATCCCCATCATTGATAAGGAGAATGCTTTACCGGACATGTTCTGTCCTTCCCCTGTTGATGAGTACATGCACCAGAAACATCACCGCCAGACTGAACGCGAAGATCACAAGCCCGGAAAATTGGTGGAGAAACCCCCTGGCGACCCTGTCCCCGTAAAAGTGGGCCAGGATTCCGGTACCCATCACACGAAAGACATTTGCCGTCATTGCGATCGGAATCGTTGCCGCAACGAGAAGGGTCTTCCTCCACCACCCTCCTCGGGAAAAATAGCAGAAAATCATGCTGAGCATCAGCAGCGAGACTATCGATCTGATGCCGCTACAGGCCTCTGCTACTTCGAGTTGGGTCTGAATGAAGTAAAGCATGTTCCCTTCGCGGTAGACAGGGATGGAGCAACTCTCGATCATTTTTGCCGAAAGACGGGTTGCCAGAAGCTGCAGCGGCAGGGAAACGCGGCTTATCAGAGAATCCGGCACCGGCACCATGAAAAATAGGAAACTGATGGGAAAAGCAAGAATACGAATAAAATTGTTTCCGAGACAAAACCAGACGAGGCCGAACAACGCACCGACCATTGCAATCCTTGCTGAAAATGCGATCCCTCCCGCATAGCTTGCAACAAAGACAAAAAGGCTCGCCGCAAGGATGCCCCCCCCCCACGCCGAACTTCCCAAGCGTGCTGTGGCCAGCTCATGCCTCTTTTCCCAGACAAAGTAGAACGCAATGAACGGGACAAGAAATGCGTGGGAGTTATCGGAATGATCGAGCCACGTATGCACCATATCAGGATATATAGGATAGAAAACCACCAGCCACAGCACGAGAAGCATCGCGATTCTGATTTTGTCTTTTCGTGTCATGTCTTAGCCCTGACTTCCCAGCGACCGCACGATATTGCGGATATCGACGTCCCGTACAAGCGGATGGATGGGCAGTGCGAGTAACCTTTCAACCAAATCGTGTGCCCAAGGAAACCCGTTTCCATCCGACAGGCTCACAAGGCCTTCGATATCATCAATGGTATCGGGGTAACCGTCAGATATTCCCAGTCCCAAGGACTCGCTGATTCGAAGAACCTGTCTCTTGATTTCCACATCCGCTAACAGGACGGGAAACCTAATCAAATCGGGAATTGTTCCGCACGGGGCACCGGCGGGCACAAGACCCTGGTCGGCAAACTTTCGGGCATTGCCCGTGCGGACCGCTCTGAATTTTGCAATCTTCGACTGCCACCCTCGTGCCAACCCCGCCTGAAAGCTCGACAACCTCATAATAGGAAATGATGGATCGAAGCGGGTTTCCCCGAGTTTCAGAAATGGCAATGATTTTGGCAGCCAGTAAAACCATGGGCGAATGAAAAGGGAAAGGGCTAACGCATACAAGAGCAGTTTCAGGCAGCCGCAGGCACCATAGCCTGGTAGTGTCGCAAGTTGATTGCCAATGACCTCCCCAATCTGGTCGTCATCAGTAAGAATGATACCACCCTCGACCGTCGAGAGCGCTTTCCCCCGCCCCAGGCTGAACAGGCCCACATCGCCAAGCGTCCCCAGTTTTCTCCCGCGATATCCCCCCCCCATGGCCTGTGCCGCATCCTCTACAACGAATATACCGTGCGGGGACACAAGTTGCTTGACCCTCTCCACATCGGAAGGAACGCCGAAAAGATGGGTTGCGATAACGCAAAGAACTCGTGGGCTCTCAACCTGTCGTGCAAGCAGTTCGAAATCGAAATCGAGCGAGCCGGACGCCGTATCGCACAACCGGACCCTGTGCCCTGCCCTCACAATTGCAGAGGGAACAGAATAACAGGTATAAGCAGGAATGATGACTTCGTCCCTGTCAGGCCTAAGCCGTTTAAGGGCCTGAAGGATCATGACAAGTGCCGATTTACCAGACGAAACGGCAAAACAGTGCCTGACCCGGTAAAATTCCTCCAGCTCCTTCTCGAAGTTACCGACCGTCTTTGCCCCCGACACAATGCCACCAATCCCGAAAAGAATATCCGCGAAACGGAGCGGTGCTGCCGCAGGGGGAAGAGTCTTGCCTATACGTATCGTCATGGTGGTTCCCCGGCAATGCCGTCAGGGTATGTTTCTGACTATCGTCGGTCCGAGGAGATTGGCCATCGCAAGCGGCATTCGTTGCCAAACCTTTATCGCCAGCTCGTAGTGCGGGTTTTTTGGGTTAAGTTCCGGTAACTGATTACCGTCTTTCAGGAGATACTGCCAGTACAACTGTACCGGTTCAGCCCCCCACTGCTTTTTGAACTGATAGGTCCCCTCTCCTGGAGTGGAGCGCCCGAAATCGAATTTCCTCTTGCCGCTCCTTATGGCAAATCTGATAGCCTCCCAATAGAGTAGATTATTCGGACACAGTTCCCGGTAATCCCGGATAGATGAAGCCCAGGGGACTTCCATGATGTCCCTGAACCAGGAGAGAATGCCTGAAGCGACAACCTTCTCACCGAGCATCACCGAAATGATCCGGGTCGTGTCAGGGTGCTCTGCGAGAATATTGAGAAAGAAATCCTTGCTGTAAACGGGTGTACCGAGATCCCGCATGTTCCGGCAAAAAACGCCGTAAAATCCATCCAACAGCTCCATGTACCCCGTTACAACCCGCAAGCCACACTTTACCGCTTTGCGCACCTGGTTTCGCACCTTGGCATCAAGAGCTTGCCACTGGACCTCTTCTTCATTATCCAGGTCAAGGATCATGGTTACCTTATGCTGTTTGGTCACCAGCCCTTTCACGAAAGACCCGATATGGCGCAACTCCACATGATCAGCACGGAGTTTTATAAGCAAACCGTCTAAACCGGTCAGCAGGGTAGCCCTAGCATTTTCGTCTATGCACAACAGTCCGCCATAGTTAACATACGGTAATGATGTCAAAAAATTGCCGAACAACGCACTTTTCATATGAACGAGAGGCAAGACACCACAGATTTCATCAGTGTCGTTTCTGGCAACTAGGTAATGGGTCATATGGCCAAAGCTTTTCTCTATGACCCTGCGCCAAGCATACTGATGGTAGTTGGTGCTGTACCTTTGAGAAGCGACGAAGGCATCCCATGTGCTTCCGGTTTCGTTATAACTTTGAATGTTCATTCTCATCACCGGTAACAGGTTACAACGTCGAAGCAATAAAACGGTGCGGCGAACATGAGAAGTTGATCTAGGCCTTAGCGAAAGCAGCCCGAACAATCCCGATGACATCACACCTCAATAGACGTACCCAAAAATAAGGATGCCAGGACACAAAAAAACGAAAAACTATTTTTAGCCATGAGGGCATGAGAATCCTGGGATCATACCCCCCTCCTTTACCGCGGATAGCGGCCCAGAATCCGTTGATGCAAGCATCAAAGCCCTTTACATTACCTTCGTCAGACAGGCACTTTGCATAATTGATTACCATACCGATGTAATAGCAGGGCACGACCATCCTTCTGAAACCTTGAGTATTATCCCTCCACAGGAAGTACAAATTACGAGTTCCCAGGAAGACATGAGTTGGCGAATGTTTGCCGGAAGTTCGTGCTCCCTTGTGGAGGATTCGAGCATCAAGTCTCACTCTTGATCGGTAATTGGCCCTCAATACCCGGAATGAATAATCGCAATCTTCAACATAGGCGAAATACTTTTCGGAAAGAAAACCTATGGTTTCAATTACTTCTCTCTTTATGAGAAGTGCCGTCCCCCACAATATGAGATTGCGTTGTACATACGGGTCTTCCAGCACCTGTGCATCCATCACAGGAGTATTACTGAAATTATGAAAGTCAACATAAGCCCCCATAAATTCGATCTTTTCAGGGCTGTCATAATAATGAACAACAGGGCTCACCATTCCGACTTCAGGAGACTGTTCTGCCTCGTTTACCAATCTGGTGAGAGAATCAGGCTCAACAACCGTATCGTTATTTAATAGCCACACATAATCAGCTCCAGCTGTTACGGCATATTTCATCGCGATATTGTTTCCTCCGGCAAATCCCATGTTCGTGGTGTTTTCAATCAATTTGACATTCGGGAACCTCTGGGAGATTATCTCAACAGAATTATCTAAAGAACTGTTGTCCACAACAACGACTTCGAAATGTGGATAGCCAAGCCTATAGACCGACTCAAGACATTCGAGAGTATCATTCAAACCGTTCCAATTGAGAATTAGTATGTAGACTTTTTTCATATATTTTTTTATGAGTTAACGTATTTCATTTGTTTTATAATTTTATATAGCCGCGGCAAATATAATCTTATCAGCATTTTACTTGACTTTTTGCTGACTATATGGTGATCCAGCATGGATTTATGAACATAATATTTAGCCTCATGAAACATATCAATGTCTTCATAACATTCTGCTATACGTGTATTTAACTCATGTGATTTTAATGCAAGCTGTTTTCTGTATTTATGACCCAACCGCACGTAGAGATAATCATAAACTGGCAACATTGCTTTATATCGTTCAGCATAATTCATTGTAGACCAGACTCCTCCCTGATGATTAACATGAACCGCCATGGTTTCGTCTATGTATCCTATTGTACCGTGTAGAGCATGCAATATATGCAATGGCCAGTCACCAAGTTTTAATGTAGAAAACCATTCAGGTATCTCTTTGACAAGACCACCTCGGTACATTATCGATGGACTAGGCATAAAATTTCCTATGAATAAATCATCGATTGTATAAAAGTCTTTCCATTTTTTTGAAATGAAATTATGGGATTCGCGGCTGCAGTCAATATATATTTCTGTAACATTGTGAAAACAAATGACACACTCAGGATTATTATCCAAAAAATCAACCTGCTTCTGTAGTTTATCCGCTGAAGTCCAATAGTCATCGCCCTCAAGGATTGCTATATATTCTCCTGTGCAAGCCTGCCAGGTCTGTGCACCATTCCTATGCATACCTATATTCGTATCATTCAATAAGAGCTTGAATTTGTCCGGATATCTTTCTTTATATCCAATTATAATATTGCGAGTATTATCTGTGGAGCAGTCTTCACCTATGACAATTTCATACTCAAAATTTGTCCTCTGCATCAGAATACTGTCTAACGCCTTTGCGATGAACTCCTCGTGATTGTATGTAACCATCAGAATGCTTACTTTCATTGTTACCTCGGCTCAATTGCAAGTGGCCATCACGTGCGTTGCGACATCACTACGTCATCAGCAATTGACAGGTGCCATCAGTTTTTGTTCTCTTGGTTTCCGATCAATTGTTGCAGGTTTCACAACGTTGTTGACAACACTCCCAGATAACCTTTCTCTTGCCTCAGATCCATGTGCGAGCACTATCTGTATGATTTTGCAGATTTTATGTATCTCATCCGGCCCAACAGCAGTGCCGGTAGGCAGAGACAGGACACGTTTCACGAGTCTTTCGGTTTCTGACAACATCAGACCCGCATTGGGAAAGAAGGACCGATACGGTTCCATCCTGTGACACCCCGGGAAGAAGTAGCGCCGGGCAAGTACATTTTCAGCACGGAGAATGTCGATTATCTGATCCCTCGTCACCTGTGTATCGGTTTCGTCAATTTCGAGGAGGATATACTGATAGTTGCACTTCTCGTTCTGGTCGTATTTGATGAGGCTAACACCGTTCAGTCCAGCGAGTTCCCGCTGGTACGTCTTGTAATTTTCATGATTTGCCGCCACAAAAGCATCCAGACTTTCGAGATTGGTCAACCCCATCAGCGCAGACAGCTCGTTCATCTTGCCATTTGTCCCGATGTAGATGACGTTGTCATATCCCGAGAAACCGAAGTTCTTCATGAGGCGTATCTTGCCGGCTAGAGCATCGTCATTTGTCGCGATTGCCCCTCCCTCGCAGGTATTGAAGAATTTAGTCGGATGGAAACTGAAGACCTCCGCATTTCCGAAGCTGCCGAGCATTCTGCCCTTGTAGGAACAGCCGAATCCGTGGGCTGCATCAAACAGCAGTTTCAGGTGACGGTTGGCAGCAATCTCTTCCAATGACTCGATATCGCATGGACGGCCCCAGAGATGCACGCCTATGATCCCGGTCGTGCGCGGGGTGACCATCTGCGCAATGCGGCATGGGTCAATCGTGTGCGTTTTCGGGTCTATATCGCAGAAAACCGGGGTGATCTCCTGCCATTGAAGGGCGTGAGCGGTAGCGACAAAGGTGAAGGAAGGGAGGATAACCTCACCTTTCAACTCGAGCGAACGGATAGCAATCTCAAGTGCAACGGTACCGTTGCACATGGCAATACAGTGCTTGACACCAATGAAATCGGAGATTCGCTGCTCGAATTCCTGCACATAGGGGCCGTTGTTGCTTAGCCACCTTCTGTCCAGCATGTCATTGATGCGCTCAAACAATCTCTCCCGGTCCCCCAGATTGGGACGTCCTACATGAAGTGGTTCCGGGAACGCAGGAATTCCTCCAAATATGGCCAGGTCATCAATATTCGGTTTCATCTCATACCTCCGACCACCAGAGAAACTCTGTCATCGACTAGTCATCGACGGTGAAACTCCCCCTATAAAACATGGATCAGACTTAACCCGCCTGACGAAACGTATTCTCTGTTTTAAGAAACTTCGCCGTTAACTCCGGTACGATTTGCATGATATCGGCTACAACCAGGACATCGGCGACCTCGGCAATGGGCGCGTCCCTGTCCTTGTTGATTGCAAACACGAAATCCGATTCCCTCATGCCGACCAGGTGCTGGATCGCACCGCTTATCCCACAGGCAATGTACAGCCTGGGCGACACCGTCTGGCCTGTGGCCCCGATCTGCTGGCAATGTTCGACCCATCCTGCATCCACCGCAGGTCTGCTTGCCCCTAGTTCCCCGCCCAGAGCCCTGGCGAGAGCAGAGATAACCGCTACATTTTCCTTCTTCCCTACACCTCTCCCGATGCTTACAATTACCTCAGACCTGGTGAGATCGACGGATTTCGCTTCTGACGGCTCATAGCCGATAAACTCGAGTGACGGAATGACTTCCGAAAGTTCTATCCGTTCCACAAGTGGGGTCCCTTGCCGGGTGCTGTCAAAGTTGAAAGCACCACTCTGAATAGTAAGAACTACCGTATCTGTCTTCGGAGTCACTGTCCTTCTCAGCTTGGCATTACAGATTCCGGCCACAAACTGACCGTCGACAATGTCAACAACCTCGGAAACCTGTCCTGCTCTGAGAGCGGTGGCTACCCTCGGGGCCAGGTCCCACCCCCAGGAGGAGTGGCCGAAAACGATGTAGTCGGGATTTTCCCGCTCTACCGCGGCAAGGACTATTTTTTTGTGCAGGTCCGGATTGTACTCCCCGTAGATTTCTGCATCGGCCAGGTAAACCGTACTATTTACCCTTGGTACTTCGGCCATGCTCCCGATAAGGAGCAGCACATTGTCAGCGCCCAACTTGTCGGCAAATGCGACCAGTTCATAGCTTGAATCAAGGAGTTTGCCTTCACGATACTCGCAAACGAGTAGTGCTTTCATCCTGGTGTCCTATTTCATGACCATGGTGCATTCTTTGAGAATACCCATAAGCCTGTCGGCAACAATTCCCACGTCCCCTTCCAGGATGAGGCCTCCTGCCTTCTTGCGGGGCCGATAGATGGTGCACGTTGCCGTCAGTTCCCGAACGTGGGGCATGTCGCCAACCGGGATGGCAACAAGTTGTTTTTTCTTAGCCTTCAATATGTTTGGAAGCGTCGGATAACGCGGAACATTGAGACCTAACTGACAGGTGACCAGAGCCGGTGTTTTCAACTTCAACACCCCCTTCACACCACCTTCGAGCTCACGTTTTACCGTAATGACCCCGTTGTCATAGGCAAAACCAATCAACGTTGTGACGCACGATATTCCCAGCAATTCAGCGACGATGACACCCACCTGGGCCGAGCCCCGATCCTGTGACTGCATCCCGGTAAAAATCAGATCGAACCCCTCGGTCTGGGCAAAGGCTGCTATCATGGAAGCGATCTGCCAGGGGTCCTTAGCGCATGAGTCCGGGTCCACGATGTGCACTCCACGGTCGCATCCGAAGGCCAATGCCTTCCTGAGAACATCAACGACCCTGCCGGAGCCAATGGACAGTGCGGTGATGTCGGGATCTCCGCCAAGTTGTTCCTTGAGCCGCACAGCCTGTTCCACCGCGTACTCGTCATACTCGTTCATCCGGAAGGAGAGATTGTTCTCATCAAACCAGTTCCCTTGGGAATTGATGATAAATTGGGACTCCATATCGGGAACCTGCTTGATACAAACCAGGATCTTCATGGGACTCGTCCATTCATGCTGCGATACAAACCGGGATGAAATTCATTCGGTTACGGTTTGCATCCAGCTCGCGAGAACCCTGTCGCGTCCTTTCCCTTCCGATGCGAGGGCCTGTGTGATCTTGGATTCTATGGCCATTTGCGCCGCGCGCCCGTGCAAGTAAAGATCCCAGATGGGGGTCCCATGATAAGCATTCAGATCTCCCCTGGCTTTGGCCAGAGAGAGTGTGTCCACCATTTCATCAAATTTGACGATCTCTCTCTGGTGAGCTTCATACAAATCAGTACCGAGTAACTTCTGGAGAGGTTCATAATCGCTGTACTCACCAGGCCGGTGATTCTCAATACCCGTCGACGCCGGATCAAACATACAAAAGAGCGTTACATGACCGTCTGCGATGTACACTTCATGCTTGTTGCGAAAGAATTGTGCGATATTGGTCTTTTCATCCACAACACACTCTTCTTCGGCACATCCGGCGGCCTCGTTCAAGTGATAGGTCGAGTCACCATCAAGGGTGTACCATGGCCCCCAAAGCTGATTTGATTCCTTGTACGGGTGCCGGGACATACGCACGCGCGCGATTCCAGCCACATCGTAGCAAACGTTGAATTCAGTACGGGAGTTGTAGGACATTTTGAAAACAGGCTCGCCATCTTCATTTGGCGGGAGTCCGGCGACATCGAACATTGTCGTCCGGAACCAGGAAACAGGATTACCGGATTTCGACAGAAGCACCTGGTCATGATGCAAGAAGATCCGACGACTCAGGTACTGGGGAGTAAATGCCCACCTGAGGGTTTGCGATCCGGAAGCACATGCGGCAATGAATTCATCGTTGCGCAGCAACATCCGTTTGCCTCGTGCCTGCGCATCCGACACACTCGATACCCGAACAAATTCGGTTCCGGGATCTGCTTCAATCGCACCATCGATGCCGGGCGGGAGATACAGATGTACTCCACCCTCAAGAAAAAAGGGCACTCTCCCATCGCCGGCCACGTGAAGTCTTCCACTCCCGCGTATAACGCTGATTATATGGCCAACGCCCGTTTTAAGGACAAGACACCCCGCACCGGTGAATCGAAGCCGATCGACGTCCAATCCTTCGGGATGAATATCGTGGCTCAATATCGTAGCTATTTCTAATTGTTCTCCTGATTCACGGCGCCAGTTGTTCTTGATAAGCTTTTGCACGGTCTCGACCTCCTTTGTACCAGCCAAAATCGGTTCACGCGAGCCAAGTCAAATCCTGACAAAAAATGTTGCAACGCCACAGATGCTACGCGCTGAACGATGCCTCCTTGAGGTCACTCAACTTGTTTCTGTCGACCTTTCCCGACGATGTGACGGGCAGAGATTCACAAAACCTGACAGCTTCAGGCATCATGTAGCGCGGGAGTTTGCTTGCGCAGTATCTTAGAATATCTTCATTATCAATCATACCAGATTCCGACAACTCTACAACCGCGACGATCCTGTTACCGATGAGTTCGTCCGGGACGGGGATAACAACGGCATTCTTTACTTTGGGGTGATCACACAGGACTGTTTCAATTTCACCGATTTCTATTCTGTATCCCCGGCTCTTTATCATGTGGTCTTTTCGACCAACAAAGACATAGTTGCCCTCGGCATCGAGATGCACCAGGTCGCCGGTCCTGTATACCTTTTCATTCAGGTCAGGCCGCAGAGGATTCCCCACAAAGGCATTTTCCGTTTTTTCCGGTTCCCCCCAATAGCCTGCGGCAACGGTTAATGACCGCACATAGAGTTCACCTTCTCGCCCAGGTTCGGTAACCTCTCTCCCGCTTTCATCAAGGGCGAAAACATCGAAATTTGGTAATGGCCGGCCGATGGGTAGGGACCCTCTGGCTTCAGGAGGAAGATGATCGACCCAATAAGATGTCGATGAATTGGCTTCCGTTTGACCATACATGTTGCAATACCTTGACCTGGGGATAATCTCTTGTAGACGTCGGAGATATTTGAGAGGGAACATTTCACCGGCAAAAAGGATCAACCTCAGGCTCGATAGATCATGATGGTGCAGATTCTTATACGTTGCCAAGAGAGAGAGTGCGGAGGGGACCGAGTTCCAGACGGTGATCTTGTTCGTTTCTATTGATTCCGCCAGCTTCACAGGAAACTTTGCTGAGACCTCAGGGATAACGACCACGGTGGCACCAGCCTTGAAAGCAACGAACAGGTCGAAAACCGACATATCGAAATGCAAGGGACAGATATTTGAAAATCTGTCAGCTGCCGTTATCTGGAAAAAGTCATGGGCAGAGTTTACAAACGTCAGAGAATTCAGATGGGATAGCATCACCCCTTTCGGATTTCCGGTTGAACCAGAGGTAAACAGGATATACGCCAAGTCCGCATCTATCGCATTGACGTGCGGAGCATCTTCTCTCGCGGTTTCTCGAAGCTTTTTCCAGTCGATTATTTCCGTGGATACGAACGAACCGGGGGCCGCATCAAGGCCATTCATCACGACAATGGTCTTCAGGGGAGAGCCTGCTGAAAACCCTTGTTCGATATTTGGCAGCTTTTCGTGGGAAGTGATCAGGACTCTGGTTCCACATTTGTTGACGATGTAGCCCAGACGGTGTGGGGGGCAGAGGGGATCTATGGGCACATAGGTTGCTCCTGCTTTCAATATCCCCAAGGCACCTACGATCGAAGAGATGGACCTGTGCAGATGAATACCGACCCGCTCGCCTCGTACGACGCCTATGCGTAAAAGGGAGTGGGACAATTTATTGCTTTCCCGTTCCAATTCTGCATAGGTCATCGTTTCATCCTGAAACGCTATTGCTTCTTTTTCAGGATATCTGGCAGCGCTTTCAGACACTAATTGATGCAGTAAGTACCCCATAAAGATTATCCTTACCTATTGAATCGTGAAGATGCGCGCATTGGAGATGCCACCACCCGGCGCAGGAGTGAATACCGTCACCTGGGCTGTCCCTGACACCGCGACGTCTGAAGCGTAGATCCTTGTTTTCAGCTGTGTTGGGGAAATATATGTTGTCGTGCGGTTCGCGCCGTTCCACCGCACGACCGATCCCGGGATGAAACCAGTTCCATACACGGTCAAGTTGAACGCCTTACTTCCAGCTGGCTTGGACGAAGGGGTCAGACTCGTCGTTGTCGGTACGGGATTGGTGATCGTAAAGACATGGGAATTCGAGGTACCGCCCCCCGGCACTGGATTGACCACCGTCACCGTTGCAGTGCCTGCCGCTGCTATGTCCGCCGCCGGGATCGCTGCCGTCAGCTGGGTCGCGGAGACATAGGTCGTCGGCCGACTGGCGCCGTTCCACTGCACGACGGAACCGTTGACGAAGCCGCTGCCGGTGACGGCCAGCGTAAAGGCCGCGCCGTCGGCGGTGGCGGTGGCTGGGCTCAGGGAGGTGACTGCCGGCACGGGATTATCGGCCGCAGTGATCGTGAAGGTCTGGCCGCTGGAGGTACCTCCCCCCGGCACGGGATTGACTACCGTCACCGTGGCGGTGCCTGCCCCTGCTATGTCCGCCGCCGGGATCTCCGCCGTCAGCTGGGTCGCGGAGACATAGGTCGTCGGCCGGCTGGCGCCGTTCCACTGCAGGGCGGAACCGTTGACGAAGCCGCTGCCGGTGACGGCCAGCGTAAAGGCCGCACCGCCGGCGGTGGCGGTGGACGGGCTCAGGGAGGTGACAGCCGGCACGGGGTTGTCGGCCGCAGTGATCGTGAAGGTCTGACCGTTGGAGGTACCTCCCCCCGGCACGGGATTGACTACCGTCACCGTGGCAGTGCCTGCCCCTGCTATGTCCGCCGCCGGGATCGCCGCCGTCAGCTGGGTCGCGGAGACATAGGTCGTCGGCCGGCTGGCGCCGTTCCATTGCACGACGGAACCGTTGACGAAGCCGCTACCGGTGACGGTCAGCGTAAAATCCGCACCGCCGGCATAGGCGGAAGAAGGACTCAGGTTTGCCGTCGTTGGCAAACTAATGGCCGACACTGTTATGTCGTCAACCGTCATCGTGTATGGCAGGGACCACGTCCACCAGTCCACGCTTATGCCGCCATTCACATAGGGGGCGCGGGAGTCAAAGTTGTTGTCGGTAACGTCGATCTTCAGTTCCCCGTCGTAATACACGAGGATACGGCTCCCCATAAAGGTCATCTGCAGTGTGTGCCAGCCCGTGCCGACAACCGGCAGATTTATCTGCTGCATCGGTACACCGGTGCCGATATCCGTCCATCCACGAAACTTCCATAACTTCAAGACATTCGATCCACCTGCCGAACCTGTCGGGTAGATCCACGCACCATAATGGGCACCTGTTGCCGGGACAACACGCCCGCCGATGCCACCTCCGAAAGACCCGGCCGGGATCTGGACACTCCCTTTCACCGTATAGTCTGCCCATTGGGGAGTCGTGGAATAATAGGCATAGGAATACTGGTTCTGGTTGCCGGAGCCTTTCATTACCCCTGCCGTTACCGTCCATGTCCCCATTGATGTAACCCATGGGAAGAGCGGGTTGGGGATACCGGGCGATCGCGTGAAATCATCCGAAAACAGGGTATCACTGGTATTGATCGTGAAGAGTTGAATATTAGAGGTACCGCCACCCGGCGTTGGATTGAACACGGTCACAGTTGCCATCCCTGCCGCGGCAATATCCGTCGCGGGGATTGTCGCCGTCAGCCGGGTCGAGGATACGTAGGTCGTCGTCCGACTGACCCCGTCCCACTGTACGACGGAGCCGTTGACAAAGCCGCTGCCGGTGACGGTCAGCATGAAGTCCGCGCCGCCGGCGATGGCAGTGGAGGGGCTCAGGGCCGTGGTTGTCGGAAGGGGATTGCCAACAGTAACCGTAAAGGTCTGGCCGTTGGAGATGCCCCCACCCGGCGAGGGGTTGTCCACCGTCACCGTGACGGTACCTGCCGCTGCTATGTCCGCCGCAAGGATCGACGCCGTCAGCTGGGTCGAGGACACGTAGGTCGTTGCCCGGCTGTCACCGTTCCATTGAACGACGGAGCCGGTGACGAAGCCGGTGCCGGTGACGGTCAGCGTAAATGCCGCACCACCGGCGGTGGTAGTGGACGGGCTCAGGGCCATGGTTGTCGGAAGGGGATTATTGAGCGCGTACTGCACCTTTGCACTCGAAGCTGCAGCACCGACTCGAACCTTCACCGTATTGCCGATCATGCGGTAGTCAGCAGGATCAGCCGGTGAACCATCAATGAAAACCTGCAGGTTGTTGACAATCTGGTTTGTGCTGTTCGGGAAGGTCACGTCAATGGCAGTGTCGGAATCAGTGGCCCCACTGATTGCAGCCTGGGCAGTAACCGTAGTGTCCGTCACACTGTAAGCAGGCATGACAACCGTACCGGATCTCACCTGCCACCAGTCAGCAATGCCGGTCGTATTTGTCGACCACATGCGAGGTTTCGTGGTGCAGTACTTCACATACTGCCCCATCAAGGTCGAATCACTCGAAACAAGGTGCCCGTAAAGATTGATCTGGGCGCCCAGGTTATAATAGAAATCAACGGCTGCCCGCATCGAATCTGAAGTATGCCCCATATCGAGAGCACCGGGGACTTCGCTACCCACATACCAGTCGCTAGTCGGCACCGAAATATATGGAAAACGCTGGACAGGATTCTCATACGACAACTCACGATGCGGGTACGGGCCGACTTTTTCTTCACCTGCGGTTATAAGCGCGCTGCCCATGTCCCTTAGAATGATCCGGGAACCTTCCCTCGTCGAGTTCATAAAAGGAGCGGCCCAGAGGCGGGGGCAGGTATCCGTCAAGTTGCACCCTGCCCTGCCGTTGTCCACCCCTGCCAACCACCCTTCTATATCATGGAAGGAAGCACTGACAGATGCCTGGGCATATGCTTTGCCGCTTGTATAACCAGACGGGATCATGTCCAGGACCTCATCCGGTCCCCAGTGCCAGTAGTCAAAATCGCTCATGTGCAGAGACGGATTTACCGGATTCTTCAAACCTCCGTTGTGCGATCCGATTGTCGCCCCGTAATTTATGACGGCCCGTCGCAAGCTGGCTACCACGCTGCTTTCGTCCCACATCTCATCTCGAAGCGTGCCGGTACAGAAGTAATAATCACCCCTTACACCGTATCCCTTTTCGTAAGCTGCGGAACTTTCAATGGATCGAATCAAGTCTGCTTTATTCTCAAAGTCATGCCGGACGATGAATGCTGCATTGTATCCGTAGCGCCAAGGACTGACCCTGATGAGCGGGAGGTTGTATGCCTCGAAGGCCCACTCTATGGCTTGTCGATAGATGAGGTATGCATACAGTGACGGGTCATAAATCGTGTGTCCGACAAGCGGCTGCATCGCACCGTGATAAACCAGGTTCCCGTTGCCGTACTGCCTGGTCGCAAGCAGTGGTCCGGAATCACCATTTGCAATGACCGTCGTGCCGCTGTCCGCGGAAACCTGAAACACCCAGTGGTAGCCGTGAATATAGTAATTGGGCGAGGTACCCAAAGGTATCTCATCGGAACTGATAGGCATACGCCAGGCGATTTTTGTTGAGGGGATATTACGTACCAGGGGGTGGTCCGTGACTTTGGTGAAGTACAAATTCTGGTACCAATTCTGAAGAGAAGGTGTGACCATGTGCAGCCCGAGTTCGTTGGCCAGGGCAAAATCTCCCCGGGTTGTACCGTCCGGATGGCGCGTAAATGCTGATGAACCGACAAACAGGTTTCCGCCGGCAGCAACATAATCACGAAGCGGAGCTATCTCGTTATCTGCGATCGCTTCGGAGGCCAGACTGATCAGAATAGGGTATCGGGGAGAGCCATCGGTGAACTGGAGCCGTCCGGCCACAATGTCGGCGTCACTTACTTCGACAAATGGCGTGCCGTCTGAGCGAAGCGACTCTTTCAGTGATTCCGGCATCACGCGATAATGCCAGGCAGTGGTCCACCATTCGTAGCCAGTCGTCCCAGGCCCGGTCGGCGTGGGTGACTGTGCACGGAGTGTCTCTAACGCCTGGGTCAGTTCTGAGACATGAATGGCCACGACCGGTTCGGGGGTCTGAGCCCGGACCTGTATCGGTTTTATCGCAATTGTTACGGATAAAATGACCAGTGAGAGGAAGAGGGATCTGTAGTTGCGCCGAATCTGAACTGTACCGGTGAAGATAAAAGAGCTCATACCTGCCTCCTTACTCCATAAACCGATCACCAGCCAAGATATTGCGAATAGTCAGTCATGCATCGCCACCCATCTGCCGGAGAAGGTGCGACAGATAAAAGAAACGGTCAGAGGCCGAGGATACTCGCAATGATATTTTTTTGAATTTCCGACGTTCCTGAATAAATCTTTCCTGCTATTGAATCCCTCACGTTTTTTTCAAAATCCAGTTCCGTCGAATATCCATAGGCACCATGGATCTGCAGTGCCTCCAGGCAATTCTGCACATAACTTTCACTGACGAACAACTTGGCCATGGCAGATTCGAGAGGAGCCCGTTTACCCTGTGCCTTCAACCAGGCGACTTTGTAGAGAACGAGCCTCGACAGTTCGAGCTTGACTTGCATGTCTGCGATTTTGTGGGATATGGCCTGGAATTTCGCGATAGGCTTTTCGAACTGGTGCCGTTCTTTCACATAGCGGATACAGTCGTTGATGTCTCTCGACATGGCCCCGACATGGGTGGCAAACAAACAACTTCTCTCCCATTCCATTTCTGAATTGAAGATAGCGGCCCCCGCCCCTTCTTTCCCCAGCCTGTTCTCTTCCGGGACCTCGCAATCCTGTAAAACGACCTCTCCGAGGGGGCAGGTCTTCAATCCCATCATGTCGAGGGGCTTTCCTGTCGAAAAACCCGGGAAGCCTTTTTCAACGATAAAGGCAGAGATTCCGGCAAAACCTTTCGTGGGGTCCGTAACCGCAAACACCAAAAGGATGTCCGCTATCGGGGCATTGGTGATAAACATCTTCGTCCCGTTGATAATGTAGCGATCACCCCTTTTTTCTGCCTTGGACCTCATGCTGAATGCATCTGACCCCGAATCCGGCTCCGTCATGGCATGGCCGCCGATGAGCGTCCCATTGCAAAGACCTGGCAAATATTTAGACTTTTGATACTCGCTGCCGAATTTCAAGAGGGGAGACTCGCATGTCCAGATGTGCGAATTGAGAGAAAATAAAAGCCCGCTGTCTTTGCAGCCGTAGCCGAGTCCTTCCATGGTGGCGACGCATGTCAGGATATCCAAACCGAGGCCACCATACTCTTCCGGGACTGGAAGGCCCTGCACCCCAAATTCGGCACACTTTTCCCAGCCATCCCGGTTAAACTCGCATTTCCCCTCCCGGTCTTTTGCCCCTTTATTGAGAACTTTCTCCGCGAATTCGATGGCTGACTCTTTAAAGGTTATTTGATCTTGAGAAAATGAAAAATCCATGATTTTATCCCGTCTTTCCCGTTCAATAGGTGTAAATATCCCGACAAGATTCGATCTAAACTACGTAGAACGTAATATTTCAAAGGTTAAATAGCCCCTCTTCTCAGGTATCGAGAACATACAGCGATGTGACCATCGACTGTCACCACGGATATGCGCTATTGTCGTACAACCTATAAGTTTCACAAATGCTGCTGAACGAGATTAACCATGCTGTTAAGGCATTGGAAATTTTCTGGAACTATCTCCTCATCGCTTATCTTTATGCTGAAGGTCTTCTCAAGAAAATCAATCAGCTTCATGAGCCCCAGTGAATCGATAATGCCTTGCTCCAGCAGATCGGCCTCAGGATCGATTTTTTTATCGGCAAGTCCGACCGCTATTTCTGTAAGCAGGATCTTCTCTATGTTTTCCAGAATGCTCATGTCAAAATACCCCCTTGAATTTGGTTACACACCTTCGGGAAATATCCCAAACGCTTCAATATACCGGCCGGGGTGCCATGCCCCCCGTACCATCAGGTTATTGAGACAATACAGCTTAAAACCCATCCCCATCAGTGCCCTGGCAAGAAGATAGTCCCTCGCCATGACGCGCGTCTGCATGGGGCGGTTGCCGTAGACGCCTAAAGCATGCCGGAACAGGTGGACAGCTTCCTCTTCTCCATCGGCGAGCAAGGGACCGAGTTGCAGCGATCCTGAGCCGGGCAGGCAGGCCAGGAATCCGCGGATGTGCGACTGTTCGCGATAGACAAAGACCTTGCCCCACCGGGCATAATAGGCAAGATCCTTCCGGCGGTCAGACGTGCTTCTTGGGCGGTCATAGTCGTAAACGGCAGGAAGATCATGTTGCTGCACTTCGTTTACCTGACCGCACGGTTCCAGCTGCTTCCCAGTTTCTCCATCACGGACCAAATCCAGCAACTGTGTCACTGGCATGAACTTGTGGGAGTAGAACAAGGAAAACGATGCGGGGTTGAACGCCTCCTGTATCAACCGTAAACTCTGCTGGTTCCCGGCTCTCTCCAGAAGAGCGGCCATCATCTGGCTCCCGATCCGGTATCCCTGGAATTTTGCATTCACGACAACGGGCCCGACCCCCCCCAGATCACCTCTCGGGCTCAGGCAACACATTCCGGCAATACTGTTTTCCACTTCTGCAATCAACAGCTCATTCGAACCATAATGAAAGAGTGCCCAGGCCCAGGCTTTACCAATCTCCACGCGTTGCATTTTCGGTGCATAGCCATGCTTTGATGCACCGGAACTGAACGATTCGTAAAGAATCTCACCCAGTGGTCCTATGTCCTCTGTGGTCATATTCCGTATGCGGGCAATCATGGTCAACCTCACCGCACATCAATCAGTCATAAGACTGAGTTCGCATGAAAACAGGTCCCGTTCACTCCCTATAGCCACGGAGAAAACTGTTCGTGTTGAGAAGGGTCATCGGGAAGTATTCGATCTTTGTGAACCCGGCTTCTTCGAGCCACTCCCTCGTTTCCTGCGGAGCGTGGTTTCTGCCGTTTTCCGTAACACAGAGCTGGATCAGGTCTAGGAAGACAGGCCATCGTCCACCGAGACGATCGTCCCGCAAATACTGGGCCTGGATGACCAATGATCCGCCGCGGTTCACCGAGGCATATAACCGCTTGATAAGCGAACGGCTCGCGCTCTCCCCTAGTCCATGCAGCATATTGGAGACGAGTATGATGTCGTATGAACCGGGGATATCATCCTTCAAGGCATCGAGGGGCACATAATGAATCTTGTTCTTTAAACTGAACCTTGCCTGTATTTCCTTTGCGGTCTCCAGAACGACCGGGTGATCCGCAAGGTAAAGATCAAGCGCGGGGTTACGCATGCCCAGGTGAAACGCGTATGTCCCCGGACCACACCCAAGGTCCAATAGCGACGTGCACCCGTCGGTACTCAGAAAATCGGCCAGTTCCTTTCCGCGAAGTGTTGCATAGTCGTGCATTGACAGGGTGAAACTTCGCGTACTTTCCTTATCGCCGCCAAGATGCGTCGAGGGTTCGATCGTTGGCCCGGAAGTAAGAATCGCTTGATCAAGCTTTGACAGTGGCGTGCAAAAATAATCCAGACTGCGTATCCAGTCTCCGAGATAATTCTCCCCGGCTGAGGGAGACAATACGGTTCGACACGTGGAAGCTATGCTGTAGTTGAAACCATCTTTGGACTCGAGCACTTTAAGGACGACCCCTGCATTCAACAACCTGGCCAGGGTGTCCGGCCGCACATCAAGTTCCGTCGCGAGTTCCATGAGGGATTTACTGCCTCCATCGATGCGTTCAAATATTTTCAACCGCAACAAGGCAAAGAAAATACTCGACTGGAAAAAACCCTCTGCGATGGAAAGTACTTCGATCTGCATTTTCTTGACCGATCGGTCCGATACGGGTAATTCCTGAAGCATCACAACCTCCCTGTGGCCGATTTTCTTCGTCTTCAGCACCGCTGTCCCTAACGCGCCCTTAATGGCCACGTCAGCCAGCTCCTCAATTCATCACTTCTCCTTGCAAGAAGCTCCGGAGGGGGATTGAAGTAGACTCCTTTTTCCTGAGTATTCTTGTTTATTGACACGCCACTACCGATAATGCACTCCCTGGCTACCGTGACCTCTTCTTTCACGGTCGCGTTCGCTCCGATCAGACAGTACTCCTCCACGGTAACACCACCCAGAACGACAGCGCCGGGGGAAACGAAACAGTGATCCTTTATTACGGTATGGTGACCGATGATCGCTCCCGAACCGACAAATACATCATTACCGATCTGTACATATGGACCGATGATGGCATTTTCCAGAATGATGCTATTATCGCCAGCGATCAAACCCGGAAAAGACGTAGCCTTGGAACTAAGGTAGTTGATAAGATGGTATCCTTTGTTCTTTGCTTGAGTGTATTTTTCCTCTCTTAATCTGTTGACCCGTTGAAAGCTGACCGCAACCATCATGAGATGTTCAGACGGCGGTAAAACAGATTGTATATTTTCAAAAGGAAATACTGGCAGATCAAATAACCTATCTTTCTTTATGTATTTGCTGTCTACTGTGAACGCAACTACCTCGTATTCCGAATCATGGGTCAAAAGGAAGTACATATGTTCTGCAAAGACACTATTGCCAAAGAGAATAACTTTATGCATCTCAGACTCCTCGCCGGATCGATGACGATAACAGTAATCATTCAAACTGAAGTTTGCGCGTAAACGTATTGACTTCCAGGCCTTCGCCCAGATATTCCGTTTTCCAATTCAGCACAGGTTGCACAACGCCCGGCTCCCTGCCAAAGTAGGCGAAATCCCTATGATTCAAGTCCAGTATGTTGATTGATGCCCCGCTCTCATGGCGGTAGATAACCGAGTTCGTATTCTTGACAATCAGTACCACTATCCGGTGCAGCCCGCTGTTCAATAAATCGCCGGGGACATAGCAGACACTCCGGAACAACCCCGCCGGCATGGGCCGCTCGGGCAGTCCCCCTGTGGTAAAGGCAATTATTCCTTCCGCAGTATAGAGGTGCAGGGTGACATGCAATTGCGTATTGTCCACCAGATTCCAGCATTCAATTTCTACCTGAAACGGCGTCTGCATCGTCAGGGGGTCTGACAGACGGCCGTCCTGACGACGCACGCGCACCCCGTGGAACCGCACGATGTCGTTGCCCGGTGCGGTGGTTATGTCATCCCATGATTCCTCGGACGAATCCATGCCCTTCAGGGATTTTTCCATATACCTCGTCACTATGGGAGTCGTAGGCCCGTCTTCGACGATTGTGCCGCGGTCCAACCAGAGCACCCGGTCACACAGGCTGTTTACCGCGGTCATATTGTGACTTACGAAGAGGACAGTCCTCCCTCCTTTTGCCACATCACCCATTTTACCCAGACACTTCTTCTGGAAAGCGGCATCACCCACCGCCAAGACTTCGTCCACAAACATTATTTCCGGCTGGAGATGGGCGGCCACGGCAAAGGCAAGGCGCACATACATGCCGCTTGAGTAACGTTTTACGGGCACGTCAAGAAACTTCTCCACCTCGGCAAATTCGACAATCGCATCGAACTGTCGTCGAATTTCCTCCTTCTTCATGCCTATGATGGCACCATTAAGGAATATATTCTCCCTACCGGTCAGCTCGGGATGGAAGCCGGTACCTACTTCAAGCAAGGAGCCAACCCGTCCATAAATCTGGGCCTGGCCGTACGTCGGCACCACAATCTGGGAAAGGACTTTCAGCAGGGTGCTCTTCCCGGCACCGTTCTGCCCGATGATGCCGACGACCTCCCCCTCTTTGATCTCAAAAGATACATCTTTCAACGCCCAGAATGCATTTTCACCCAGGCTGGATCGCCGGTTGCGCCGGAAAAGAGACTTCAGTCCGTCAGCAATCTGATCACGCAGAGTGTCGTGACGACGTTTCCCCATCGTAATGTTGTACCGTTTTGACAGATTCCCGGCGCGAATCGCAATATCGCCCATGATGTCCTTCTCCGATTAAACCAACATGTATTCAGCAGTGCTCTGAGATGATGGTCGATGCCAGTTTGATTCCAGCTAATGCCTTGAAATTACCCCCACTGGTATTGACTCAACGCTCGCTATATTACATCGGCAAACGTCTGCTCCGTCCTTTTAAAGTACACAATTCCACTCCCGAGTAAAGCCAGCACAACGGCCAAGCTCACTGCCATCACCATGAAGTCGGGACGTTGCTTTCCAAGAAGGGCCCAACGGAATCCTTCAATTACTCCAGCCATCGGGTTCAGAAAGTAGAGCACTCTCCACTTCTCAGGTATCATGCTTGCGGGGTAGGCAACAGGTGATGCGTACATCCAAACCTGGATCAAGAATGGGATGATGTATCCCACATCCCGATACCTTACATTCAACGCCGAGGACCACAGCCCCACTGCCAAAGCCGTACTTATGGCAAACCCCAGAAATAGTGGCAGTGCCAACATCCCCCAGGAGGGCGATATGTGGAACCAGGCCAGCAGAACAACCAGAACCAGTAATGAGAAAAACAAATCGACTATGGGGGCAACGGAAGCAGCGAGCGGGATTAATAAGCGAGGGAAATATATTTTTGTGACCAGGTTAGAGTTGTTGACAACGCTGTTCGAACTTCGTGTCAATGCTTGAGAAAAGTATGTCCATGGCAACAGTGCGGTGAAGGCAAAAACCGGATAGGGAATACCATCCGAAGGAATTTTGGCCAGATTGCCAAAAATCAACGTAAAGATGATCATGGTGATCAACGGCTGCAGGATGGCCCAGGCGACACCAATTGCCGTCTGCTTGTAACGGATCATCACGTCTCGCCATACCAGAAAGTACAGCAGTTCACGATATTGCCATACACTGCGCAGATCAAGCCGGAAAAGACCCTTGCGCGATTCAATCAGTACAGTAGGTTTTCTCGACTCTATACTTTCGACTACATTCATGGTACCTACCTCATCCCAGCAGAATACGTTGGCATTGCATGCCATATTCTGCCAGGGCTACTGGCACACCAGTCCTAGCACATCCCTAACTCTACAGAATTGCAAATTATGCAGAAGACATTTGACTTTTGACTCCATCCTTTCCAGATTCACATAATGCCTGAAACGGGATTTCAATCCGGCACGAATGCGTGGCTGGTCAGGATCGATCTCCCAAGGATGGAAATAAACCACTGCGGGTTGACTCTCCTTTGTATTGATATAGTTAATGGCTTTCACAATCCACAGCGCATTGAAAAGGCGAAGATAGCCTCCCCCGGCAATCGGAAACCGCCAATGCCAGTTGCCGATTGTTATCGGTAAGGTCGAAATTGGAAATTCGGTCAATTTTCCAGAACCGGTCGAGATTTCATGGGGAAACCGTTCTCCACCCGGGATGCCATATGTGTCATGTACGATTGGAAAGATGCTGGAGTCATAGGAAAACCCTTCTTCTACGAGAATATCAAGCGCCCAAAGTGACTTTCTGGTAATCGAATAACTTGGAGCGCGATACCCCTTCACAGCAACGCCGCACTGATCTTCAACGATCTGCTTTGCTCTGCGTATATCCTTCCTGAAGGCTTCCGACCCTATAGAAAATATCAACTGATGTCCGTAACCGTGACAGGCCACTTCGTGACCACGGCGGTGGATTTCCTTCACAAGGCATGGTCTGCGTTCCGCAACCCATCCGAGAATGAAGAATGTTGCCCTGATGTCAAACTCGTCCAGAAGATCCAGTATTCGCATAGTATTGGCATCAACCCGCAGCGGAAAGCTGTCCCAGTCGTCATACCGCACCTGCCGGGCAAAGGCGTTGACCTGGAAATAGTCCTCTACATCTATGGTAAGTGCGTTGAGCATGGGTGATGCTCCGGACAAGGATCAAAAAGTTATTTTCGCCTCCAGGATCAGGCGATTTATCCGTTTGTTATCATTGACAATTTTAGCGGAACTGTAGTCGATGTATTTATAGGCAAGATCGAGGGTCAGGTATTTGCCGGCCAGCCAGGAGATGTTGCTGTCAACGAAGTACTTGTCAGTGTAGGCGTCCAGCAGAAGGTCATGGTAGTTTTCGTACGTTAACGCAAGGAATGTATTTATGTCCGGCAGCAGTTCCAGTGTGCTTGAGAATCCGCCGGAGTAGCTTTTATTCTTTTTGATTTCGGTGATACCGTCCTCGTATTCACGATAGGCGCCTGTCAGCGTCAGCGTTCCGCGCTGGAAGTTTTTCGTCAGGGCAAGGTTATAGCTCGTGGTGAGCGTCGTGTTGCCAAGAGGATCATCGGCATAGCTGGTACCGGCGGAAATTGTGGCCGTCGCCGTATCTAAGGAGTGGCTGATCCCCGCCTTCCAGGAGATATTATCCGCATTCCTGCCGTTGTCATAGTGCGATGAGATGAAGCCTCCCTGGGCGAACAGGTAGGATTTGTCGGCATACTCATAACGGGGACCAACCAGCACCTCGTGACGGGAGAAACTGCTGCCACTTTCAGGCTCCTCCCGGGTGAATGTATAGTCAGTCGTGATGAACGTTTTCGCTGTGAATTCGTATGAAGCAGAGAGAAACCCGACGTGGTCCTGCCTGCTGATTGCAATGGAAGAACGGTACCAGGTATTGATATAACGGTATCCGCTCTTGAGATCCAGATTGGCCGCTGGCCGGAGCACGATATAAGGGGATACGGTACCGATATTCTGGTCCGACTGATCCTTGAACAGAGATTCGTTTGAGGTATCGCGGGTTACGTCGAGAGAGACTCGCTTGTAGGAGTCGCTCACATCAAGGAACAACACTTCATCGACAGGTTTCATAATGCTTTTGAGCATGATGTTGTGGGTGGTGTCATCACTTCGGCTGCCCCGTGCGTAGTAACGGTTGTCATAGTTATATGCCAAGTCCCAGTCCCAGAACGGAGCGATATATTTCATGGTCAGTCCGGGTTGGGTCCTGGTGATATAGTCGGACTTTTTATTACTTTCCACTTCGAAAACGTTATCAGTATATTCCTCACTGATGGTCAAGGAGGGGACAAAGGTAAAATCAGCCGCCAGAGCGTGCCCTGCGGTCATCAGCGAAAGAGAGACGATGATGATGTATGCAACTAATTCGCGGCAGACCGCCTGCCTGCAACCGTGCTGTTTCCTGCCGAGGTCATCAGTGTTACATGCATGGCGTTTTCTGTACGGCAACGATTTCATGAGAAAAGTCTCCGTATAAGGTTGGATCTGGATGATCCGGGATCGTCGGCAGGCGCCTTGGTGTTTCGTTCGGTCCTATTGAGAGCATCAAGCTTGCCATTCAGGCCGGCAATCGCCCGAGATGTCATATCGAGGCGACTCAGGAAGTCATGTTTCATCTGCTCCATTCGCTCGTCAAAACCTTTCAGGGTGGTGACGGTGCTGGATACGGTGTCGCGCTCAAATATTTCCAGACGGTTACACAGCTTTTCGAACAATTCGTCAAAACGGCCGTCTGGTTGTGGTGCGTCCGGTCGTGACTGCCTCATTGTCTCTGGATCGGAATCATCGGTTGCACAGGACGATGCATCTGCCCAGTAGTGAGTTTTAAAATCGAGGTCACCAATGGTATCCTGAACCAGTCCCCTGTCGACCTGCCTGATCCCCTCCGCGAAGGCCGCCAGAAGGAGAAAATCATTGATGATATTGATAAGCCGCGGTATGCCGCATGTGCTGGCGAAGATGATATCGAATGCTTCGGGTGAAAACAGCAGGGCATCCCGGTTTCCTGCAACATGCATGCGATGGTAGATGTACTCCTCTGTCTCCTGTCTGTCGAGCGGCTGCAAGTGGCACTGGATATTAATCCGCTGGCGAAGTTGGCGCAGCTGCGGCTGAGACAGCACGTTCCTCAGTTCCGGCTGGCCGACCAGTATGATCTGGAGCAGCTTGGAGTCAGACGTTTCCAGGTTTGAAAGCATCCGTATCTCTTCCAATGCTTCGGCAGAAAGATTCTGAGCCTCATCGATAATAAGAACCGGTTTTCCCCCCCTGCTGAACTGTTCAACCAGAAAGTGGTTCAAGTCGCGCAGCAGTGCAATTTTGTCCTTGCCGATCACCGGAAGGTCGAAATCATCATTGATCATAGCCAGGAGCTGTTCCGAGCTGGCATTGGTGTTGATGACCTTGGCGAGCACTTCCTGCTTGAGGTGTTTCTCGATAAGCTCCCGGATTATGGTCGTTTTGCCTGAACCAACCTCTCCCGTAAGCAATACGAAGCCGGCCCGCTCCTTGATACCGTACTCCAGATAAGTTATGGCCCTTTTGTGGGTCCTGCTGAGAAAAATGAACTCAGGATTGGGAACCAGTTCGAAGGGTTTACAACTAAAGTTGTAGTACGAGCAGTACATGGGATACCGTCCTGTCCTGTCGTTGTCAGCGTTGCGCGATGCTGCCAGCTGACTTGTAATAGTACGTACTGTAGTGGGCAGCCTCTTCATCGATGGACGTCGAATCGTTAAGGACGACCCCAAGGACGGGACATCCCTTGAGGAGGTCCTTTACTTCGATGATACTGTCCTGGAGGGTAACACCCTCGCGGATGACAAGCACCACGCCATCCACCAGGTGAGCCAGCGCCCGGGATTCGGCAAAAGGCAGAAGTGGCGGTGTATCCACGATGACGTACCGGTCAGAATATCGATGCTTGATATCGGTAAACAGGTCCAGCATGGTCTTCGAGGTGAACAGTTCCAGCGGATTTTCAACTTCGTGGCCCGCCGGCATGATAGAGAGTTTGTCTATACTCGTGCGGACAATCGCATCGGCCTGGTCGACACCGGCGAGCAGACAGTCGGAAAGACCGAGTTGTGGCTCGAAGCCAAACAGACGATGGATGGTCGGCCGCCTCAAATCCGCATCGATCAGCAGCACGGTGAGGTCGAACTCCTGGGCAATCGAGATGGCCAGGTTTGCTGCGGTCAGACTCTTGCCCTCTCCGGCAACGGCGCTTGTTACCATGATCAGATTATGGAAAGCGTCATCACTGGTGATACGCACGAGAGTGCTCTTCAGCTTTCGATACTGCTCGGAAACAACGGAATGTGGGTCGGTGACTGTTGGCAACATACGGTTGGCGGTATCGATGGAAACCATGCTGGAAGCAGCACGTTGTTGAGACTGGGGCTCTGCACGAAACTGTTTCCGTTCCTCAACCGCAGGAGGCTTTCCTCCCCTTAGATGAATAGCCTTTTCCAAAGCTTTTTCTATTCGGCTCATATAGTCACCTGTCCCGCCAGATAATATCTGGTTTATGACGATCAGCCATGGAGCCTGCTGACCAGATTGGAAAATGCATGTATCCCGACCACCTCCAGCATGAGAACGGCAAGTATCAGGGAGAAATAGCATCCGGAGGCTATGTACAAGAAGCGATCCCTTTTACCCGCCAGGAGTAATTGGTGAGGGTCTTCTATCCTTGGAATGACGGCAAGTACCGGTAACCCCAACTGCTTAACAATGTCAGCATCCTTGATGGTGGCACTCACCTGATCCTTCAGGAGCACAATACCTAATCCACCGCCAACTCCCGCCAGGATGCCCAGCAGGATTATCCTGACCCGATTTGGACTGACAGGTTTAATTGGCAGGACCGCCGGGTCAACTATCCTGAACACCGTTGATTTATCCTGCACCTCCATCTGTTTGGAGACTTCCGACTGCCCCTGTCGTGCGGCCATCGTTTCGTAGAGGCTCTTCTGGGAGTTTTTCTCGCGCTCGAGTTCATCGAGCCGTGCCCGTGCCACAGGTATGCCCTGTAAGATCCCCCGGTTTCTGGCGATGTTGCTGTTAAGATTGGCTACAGCCTGACGAACAGCCTTGAGTTCCGAAGAAACCTTTGCATATTCCGGTGAATCAGTCGGCTTGACGGTACCCTGCCCTGCCTTCATCTGCTCTTCCAGATTCTGGATGTCATCCTTTAACCGAATGATTTCCGGATAGCTGTCGGTGTATTGCAACTGAAGCTCCTGAAGCCTCTTCTGCATTGCCGGTAAATTCGACTGAACCGTGTTCGCCTTGCTCAAACCTGCCAGAGAAGTCTCCAGTTGACTCTGTTTTATCCTCAGATCATCCAGTCGCTGCTGTGAGTCGTTGATGTCCTTCAGAAGCAGTGCGGAGTCCATGTTTGCAATGGAACCGGAACCGCGTTTGAAGTCATTGGCTGCTGCTTCGGATTTCTCGAGCTTCTCTTTGAAAGCAGCCAGCTGTTCCGAAAGGAACTTGGTGGCTCCATAAGATTCTTCCCGCTTACTCGAAGTATTCTCGTCAATATAACGCCTGACCAGAGCATTGACATAATCACGAGCGATCTTGGGGTTCCGGTCCTGGAATGAAATAATGAAAAGTCCTTCCCTGTCCTTGATCTTGATGGTGGTATTCTCCTGCAGGCGTTTGATCAATGCTTCCTGATCACCCTGTCCCGTTCTCTGCATATCAAGCTCATCGATAACTTTGCTTATCAGGGTCCTGCTATTCAGAGCATAGGTTAGAACTTTTATCTTATCCTCCACAGAAGGGGTTACCGCCACCCCCTTGACAAGTTCGGCTATGACGCTTTTTTCAATGAAAACGACACTTTTTGCCTCAAACCTGCTGGGGAGCAGGTACGCAGTCACTGTAACGACCGTCATGATCGTCAATGCTGTGATGATATACAGCCGTTTTTGTTTCTTGAGCAGAGAGAGATATTTCAAATAGTCTACATTGTCGGATGTCATCGTATTCTCCACATGCAGTTGTCAGCTGCACCACATTGAGGAAACGTCAGAACATGCTCTCCTTGACAATGACGTAATCCCCGGGTTTCAGCTTGACGTTTTGTTCCATGTTACCGTCTTTTATGATCTCTTTTACCTTCACCGGGATTGAGACGTCGGCGCCGGAACTCTTGCGGCGGATCTGTGTATCGTTCTGACTGGCAAATTTGGTAAAGCCCCCTGACTCGAGAATTGCCTCCATGACCGTCATCCCCTCCCGGTACTCAATGGCTTTCGGCATAGTGACGGCGCCTAGGACATAGACGCTCTTGTCGAGCAGAGGTGGAATAAACAGAGAATCCCCGGATTCAAGGATGACATCCTCTGCGGTGACGCCTCCGATGAACAGTTTGTGAAAGTCCTCCTTGACCCGTTCCCCCCCCCGGAGGAGATACGATTTGGTGAGGTCAGCGGATTTCACGTCTCCCAGCGTGCAGAGGAGTTGCAGGAGCGTAGTCCGTTGGAGCAGTTCGGATACGCCGGATTTCACCCCACCGCCAAAGATGTAAACCTTGCTGTTCGCAATCCCCGTGACGGTGACGGTGACGATGGGATTTTTCACCAGTGCCTTCAGCCGGTCCGACAGAAGGGTCTGCAGCTGGCTTGGGGTGTTTTCATTGGCAACGACCTCACCAAGACCGGGAATGGTTATTTTTCCATCAGGCCGCACCTTTACCGGAAATGTCAGCTCCTTTACCCCCCATACTGCGATGTCGAGCGTATCTCCTTCGCCTATGACGTAATCCTTGGCATGGGAAGGTGTCGATATGGTCACGATGATTACGAACAGCATAACTATCAGATGCATATACATACATTTCCCTCTCAAGAGACCGATTGCGTGGGGCTCTTTATCTGGCACCACGGCCGAAGAGAACAACTTTGATGGTTTCAAGAAATATCAACGTATCCAGAAACGGGCATATGTTTTTTATGTAGTAAAGGTCGTAGCGCAGCTTCTCAATGGCATCTTCAATGGTTGAACCATAGGAATACTTAACTTGAGCCCACCCGGTCAATCCGGGTTTTATGAAGTGCCGTTTTGAATAATAGGGAATGACCTCCTTCAGTTTTTCCACGAATTCGGGGCGCTCGGGGCGAGGGCCGACGAAGCTCATGTCACCCCTAAGAACATTGAAAAGCTGCGGGAGTTCGTCTATTCGGGAGTTTCTCAAAAATTTTCCGAGCCGGGTCACGCGGCTATCATTTTTTGCCGCCCATACTGCTCCGGTCTGCGCCTCGGCATCCGAGCACATGGTCCTGAACTTGTACAGCATGAACGGCTTTTCCTTGCAACCGACCCGCAACTGACTGAAAAACACAGGTCCGGGAGAGTCGAATTTTATGGCAAGGGCTATCAACGGGAAGAACGGCAGAGTGAGAATCAATCCCATCGTGGAGAGGAGGATATCAATGACCCGTTTGCACATATTGAAAATGCTCGTCCTATGGAAACCGCTCGAGTAGATGAACCAGCTTGGATTGATCGACTCAAGCATGAGTTTACCGTTCACTATCTCGTAAAACGTCGGCGCATCCAGGACATACATACCGTTCAACTTGCAGTCGAGAACTTCCCGGATCGGGAATATTCCCCTTTTCTCCGAAAGCGCCACGACTATCGCATCGACGAGTGAGCGCTGTGCAGTGGCCAGAAGATCGCAGCTATTGCCGATAACCATGTCGTGAGGAATGACCAAAGCTGCCGGTTCCGTGGCAACGGTGGGGAGTTCGCTGTTACCGCACAGCGCATAACCGGCAAGGGTATAATTTCTCTTGTTGGAGGATGCCATCTCTCCGATCCTGGCTGCCAGGGGGCCCGTGCCAAGTACCAGAACTCTCTTGGAAAAGCGAGAGTTATGCATTCCTGTCATATAGACCGAATGCCAGCAAAACTGATACACGACGACGAGCAGGAGAGAGATGAGAAGTATCCCGCGGCCGACATAAAGGTCAGCCGCCAGGTGATTGATAATCATCAGCAAGGCAAACGATGATACCGAGGCAAGCAACATATTGACGAAGATTTCCCTCTTTCTCACATTCTTGTCTAAATCGTAAACCTCCATCAGATGAGAGGAAAACAGAACAATACTGACAAATGCTGTCAAAAGGATGAGAAAATTATGTTCGTTGAACAAGACATGACTGGCTTCGGCATATCCCAGCCTCACAAAGGCGGCGGAGAAAAAAGCCAGTATTATCAGCAAGATGTCGACAAGAACCAGTATGGCCATAGTACCAACCACAGTTTTCCGCAGGCTACCTCAGCTCCGTCATGAGAGAGGAGGCCAGCTTTGCCTCGGGAAAATCACCGAGTGAAATCGCCTTGTTCAGCTGTGCAAGGGCACGTGATTTGTCCCCCGCCGCGTTATATGCCAGTGCAAGGTGATATGACAGCGTTGGGTTATGGGGCAGCAGGTTCACCGCCTGTTCCAGGATTTTTTTCGCTTCGTCCTTCCGGTTGTTTATGAGCAGCGCATAACCTAGCGTGTCCATGACACCGGCATTTCCCGGTTCAAGTCTGTACGCCGCCATGGCCAGGCGGAGCGCATCCTCTTTGCTGCCGTAACCTTCTGCATAGAGGTACGCAAGATTATTGAGCGCGGGCAAATATTGATCCGACGTTTTAACGAGCTCCCGGTATTTTTCTATTGCCTCTTTTTTCTTGCCTGTTTTTTCCAGAAGGTTCGCCCGTTGGAAGAAGGCGGGTAAATAGTCCGGTTGTTTGCGTATGGCGGTTTCATAAACTGCCATCGCTTCGCCATGCTCTTTCCTGGCTTCATATAACTTTCCCAGATACGTCAGAACCTGTGCGTTATCAGGCTCCAGTATTATGCCGTTGCGAAGTTCTGTGATTGCCCGTGGCAGATCTTTCTGATGTTCGTAAATGGATGCAAGCACCATATATCCGCGTGCCGACCGGGGATATTTCTGAACTATCCGATGCGCCTGTGCCAGAGCCTTGTCCGTATCCTTCTTATCCATATAGGCCCTGATTTTCAGGGATATGCCAAGGTCTGGATTAAGTGTCTCGACCTCCTCGTAAACTTTGAGAGCGTCCTTGTACTTCTTGATGGAAACCAGCACCTTCCCCTTCATTTCAAGTATGGAAACGTTGCGTGGGTCGATTTTTGAAGCTTCGTCAAGAACCTTCAGCGCCTTGCCGGCATCATTCCTTTTCAGGTAGTAGTACGCCTGCCCCAGGTAGGCAACGGGCTGACCGGTTTCCGTTGCCTTCGTGTAGCAGGCAACTGCTTGTGCATCATCACCCGCCACTTCGTGCAAGGAGGCCAGATTCAGCATCACCTTGAAATTGCGCGGGTCGATGCGCAAAAGTGAGTTGTATTCCTCTATCGCTTTGCCATAGTTTCCCGCGGCGGCATAGTAGTTGGCAATATTCTGGTAAGTAGCGGGGAACGCGATATCGGCCATTTTAGCCTTCTGCAGGGTCTGGAGAGCATCATCCTGCTTGTTTTGAGAAAAGAGCAGCGTGGCAATCCCGTTCAAGAGGAGGGCGTCGCTCTTTTTGTTGGTCAATCCTGTTCTGAGAAGATTCAGAGCTTTGGCAGTATTGCCGGAACGGGCAAGATACGAAGCGAGCAACAACCTGCTGTTCAGTGCATCGGGGACCGCCTGAACTGCGGAGACAAGCTCCATTTCACCCTCAACTGACTTGCCCCTGCTGAAATAGAAAGCCCCTCTCTTCACATAGGCTTCCACGATTTTGGGGTCAATTTTTGTGGCTGTTTTCAGTTCGCGCATCCCATCGTCAAACATTCCTTTTGCCATATACGCGCTGCCAAGCAGGTTATGGGCTACGGCATCTCTCTCATCCTGCTGAAGCAGCTTCTGAATCTCTGCAATGGCATCATCGATCCGTTTTTGGGCAAGCAGGATGACGGCAGTCATAATTCGGGGCTGCCGGGAGTAGGGATAACGGTCGAGAATGATACGGAATTGACTGAGAGCGCTCTCCAATTCGCCCCGGTTGTAGTAAGAAAGCCCGATGAAATAATATGACTCCGGTGTCGGTCCAATTTTGAGAGAAGATTGAAGATACATCAGGGCATCAACGTAATTTTTCCGGCTGTACGCGGTAAGCCCCTTCAGGCGCGAGCCTTCGGCACGGTTCGGGAAAGCCTTGAGCAGATCGTCGGAGGTTTTGTCCGCTTTATCCAGCTCACCCTTGCCAAGGTAGATCAGACCTGATTTATAAACTGCGACCGAATCCGCTCTGTCGAGCACTTGTATTTTTCGATATATATCCAGGGCTGCATCAGTATTGCCGCGTTTCAACTCAATGGCGGCAAGCATGTGCAGCGCTTTTGTATTTTTCTGGTCTGATCTGACAAGATCTCCCAGCAGTGCCAGCGCCTTTTGCTCTTTACCGCTCGACACGTACACACTAGCCAGCTCCAGTTTCGTCCTTGTGCTGGCAGGGTCAGCCGCAATGGCCTGAAGCAGATACTGCTCCGCATCGGGATATTTCTTTGCCGCGGCAGAGGATACCCCGAGAATCTCGAATCCTTGAACGCTTCCGGGATGTTTGGCAAGGTACTGCTCCCCCAGACTGAAGGCCTGATCGACCTTGTTGGACAGGATGTAAATGTCAGCCAATTCGGGCAGGACATCATCCCGGGAAGGGTTCTGTTTGAGTACCTTTAGAAACTCTTTCTCCGCCTGCTCCCTTTTCCCGCTCCGCGCGTACGCCCTGGCCAGCATGAACCGTGCATCCACATAGTTTTCATCCTTCTCCAGCGCACTTTTGAACAGGACCGTTGCGCCACTCGGATTGGCCGCATTGAGTTGCTTGACACCTTCAGCATAAAGTTCATCTTTTGTTTTACGACCACAGGCAGCACAGAACACAACGAGTGCTATCAATATCCCCAGGGAAAAACGCATAAATCATTCTCCATAAGCGAGATGGCACGAGACATAATCAGATTTGGATGAAAGTGCACGATCACGAGGAGGTTGCCTGATCCTGATTCTGTGGATGTGTCAGACCTGCAACAGGTCAGGCACTAATCCGAGGTTGCATTAGAATATTATCATACTTCACCACAATAACAACTCAAAGGAACTAAATACCATTTAGAAATAATTATCACTCTGACGTATGACATCCCCAGCTTCTCACGTGATGAACCGGGACGGTGAACTGTGCGTGACGCAGGGTAGCCAGAGGTTCTCACAGATAGGCGGTTTGATGCAGGGCGTTTTCATCGAATCACTTCACAACGACTTCCGAGCGTTTTGGACTCAGTAGTTGCCAGATCTGGCAGGGTGCTCCCCTACCCCAGAAAACTGCCTTCGCAAGGTTGACATTAAGTTTTTTTATCTGTTTTTTCTATTGACTGGCAAACGAACTCTTGCTATAAAGTGTGGACTTGTTGAGCGGGAATAACTCAGTGGTAGAGTGCAACCTTGCCAAGGTTGAAGTCGCGGGTTCGAATCCCGTTTCCCGCTCCAAAAAATTCAGAAGGCCAGGTCCCCGACCTGGCCTTTTTTGTATCCATATTTCAATGTATTAGCAGGATCAGCATTTCATCATAATAAGCATGACGGGCTTTTGTACCAACAATCACATTGAAGATTTATAGCGTTCGTGCCTTGACCGTGCCTTAACTGTGCCATGCATTTGTTCTTACAGCTCTGTTTCGCATTAAAAGTGATTTCAACCTTTCGTGCCTTACCGTCAGTTCCATATAGAGTAATTTGACAACATTGCATTATTCGCTGAACTATAGGATACTCATTACATGACTCCTGAAGAACGAAATAAAATTATTAAACACCAGTTGATTGACAAAGGACTCTCCTTTCGTGAGTGGTGTACCCAGGTCGGTGTTTCCCGAAGCGTGGCAAGGGATATTGTTTATGGTCGCCTTGACGGCAGCAGATCAGATAATTCCCGACAAATAAAAGAATTGTTGAAAAAAGAATTTGGGGACATCTTTGATTAATACATAACCCCTCACCAATATTTTTTTCTTGCTTTATACGACCAATTGTCGTATACTGAATTCATCCTGATCGTTTTCAGGAAGCAACGTTAATCGCGTTGCTAATTTTTGGACCCCTAATACGACCAACTGTCGTATTAGGGCCAACGAAAAGGAGAAATAGACATGGTACAAACAAGTTTCATCACCACAGAAGAACTCGCTCACAGACTGCACTACAACACCCGCTACATCCGTCAGTTCCTGCTCGACTCCGTACTGATGGAGGGAGTGCATTATTTCCGTCCGTTCGGCCGGCGGAAAATTCTTTTCATTTGGGAAGCTATCGAACGAGACATGATGACCGCCTCTACCCTGCAGGCACCGCTCATACCGCTTGCCAGCGGAGGTGTTTGCCATGGGTAGTATCAGGGTACGGAAAGATAGCGGAGCATTGTTCTTTGATTTCATTTACAAAGGGGTCCGTTGCCGGGAACTGACTACCTTGAAGGACAATACAGAGAACAGGAAAAACATGGAAAAGATGCTCAAAAAAATGGAAGCGGAGATGCTCCTGGGGCAATTCGATTATTCCAAATATTTTCCGACATCATCAATGGTCAAGAAACTTACTGAGTGTGTGTCACAGGTAGCGACTGCTGACAACAATGCCGACACACCAACTTTGAAAAAGTTTGCTGAGGAGTGGCATCAGGAGAACACTGTTCGCTGGAAAAGAAGTTACCAGGACATGGTACAGGGAATCATAGATAAATATCTGTTACCCGCGTTTGGCGACAAAAAAGTCGGCAGCATCACCAAAGGAGAAATCCTCAAGTTCCGTTCCACTCTCGCCAAAGACACGAACGGTACCGATGGGCTATCTCCTGACCGGATAAATCACATCATGACGCCATTGCGCATGATGCTCAGTGATGCAGCCGACAGATATCAATTTACCACTCCATGCCTCGGAATAAAACAGCTTAAAGTGCCACACACAGATGTCCATCCTTTCTCGTTGGACGAGGTGAATCGCTTTCTTGCCCAGGTCCGCACGGATTTTCGCAATTACTATACCGTGCGTTTTTTCACGGGGATGCGCACCTCGGAAATAGATGGGCTCAAGTGGGAATATGTCGATTTCGACCGGCGACAGATTCATATCCGCGAAACAATTGTCGGCGGCCGCATGGAATCCACAAAGACCCTCAGCTCAATACGGAGCATCGATATGTCGCAGATTGTGTACGATGCTCTTAAATCCCAGTGGGATGTAACTAGCAAGCTGAGTCCATTCGTGTTCTGCAACGCCAACGGCTCACCACTGCGCTACTGCAATATAACCAACAGAATCTGGATACCTACGCTGCTCCTGCTCGGGCTGAAAGTGCGCAGGGCCTACGAAACCAGACATACCACGGCAACTCTTTGGTTGGCAGCCGGCGAAAATCCGGAGTGGGTCGCAAGGCAACTGGGTCACGCTAATACCAAAATGCTCTTCACTATCTATTCGAGATTTATCCCGAACCTTACCCGTCAAGATGGTAGTGCGTTCGAGAGACTGCTCATGACCAAGCAGAATCAGGAGGTATCTAATGACCATCAATAGTCTTGATTTTCACCATAGAGCACCGGTGAGCGGGCAGTTCCGGGTTCGCCGGCCAACACGGAAGGTCGCAACCAACGGAGCTCATTACCTGTCGTTTACCATTGAAGACTCCACTGGAGAGTTGCGTGCAGTTTCCTGGGACGTCAATATTGCTGCGGGTATCGATTTCAAGGAGTTCGACTGTATCACGCTGACCGGCCGACTCAGAACCTTTAATGGTAACTGGCTGGTTGATGTGGACTCGGCTGAACTGCTCCAGGAAGAGCCGGAAAATCCGGTGCACCTCATCCCCCGCAGCATGGCTCCCGTGCCAGTGCTGCTGGCTGAACTTGAAAACCTTTACGACTGTATCTCCCATCATCCGCTGAAGCGTTTCGCCGGCTGGGTATTGACCGATGCCACAATATCTTTCCCCTTCGTGTCTCTGCCTGCAAGCCGTCATCATCACCACAACACGGCCGGCGGCCTTCTTGACCACAGCCTTGAATGCGCCTCCATGGTCTCGCGCTTCTACGAATTCCCCGAAACGGAAATCCAGGTGGCAATGGTTGCCGCACTGCTTCACGACATAGGTAAAATCAGGACCATCCAGTGCGTCGGCAAGCCTACTGCCTCCGGTTACGTTCTTGACCACGACGCCCTAACCCTGGAAATTCTGGCGCCCCATCTGCAGCGGCTCGACTTCATCTGCCCCGATGCCGGCATGGCGCTCAGGTATCTCTGGACCTGGCGCAGTCAGCGAAAAAGCTGCCACCCGTTATTGACTATCGCTGAGGCCATTTCAGCGGCAGACCACATCAGCAGCGGTCTTGATAGACAGAGGTCGGCATTTGAGAACTGTCCGGAGTGGCAATCGTTTGCGAAGCTCGGCGAAAGGAGCAACTATTGGCGGCCTCGCTTGGAACTGGCCCGAGGTCATGGGAAGCAGCAGAACTAAATATAGTTAAGGAGGCGGTAGATTATGGCAGCTACGTACAGAACTTTTGAGGAGACCAAGGAACTGGCAGAGAAATGCGCCGCTATTTTGGCATGTGTTACCCATGGCCGCGGAGAGTGCGCGCTAGAACTGGAGCTGTTTGGGTTGAGGCAAGATGGTATTGTGTTGGGAGACTGGCGGGTGATAATCGAATGCATCAATTATCCTGGTCATGATTGTTAGAGAAAATAAAGTAACAAGGCCGGAAGATGTTTCTCTCGGCCTTGAGATCAGATGCACGTATGGCCTTACTCCCCCTTGAAAAAGCTATTGGCTCCCTTCACGGTTAATCAGACGCCGCGCCCAATCTTGTGCCCGCATATATCGCTCAATCTCAATTTTGGTTGGAACTTGTCCTGATATCATCACACTTGATGCCTCCAGCAACTCCTGCAGAGCTGCCAGGAGATCTTCATTTACCATTTATCACCCCTCAATTTTATTCCACACCAAACCGTTGCTTCAACTGCTCGATGGTATGATTCCATTTGTGTGTTTTAGGCCGGGCGACCGTATTCTGGTTGCCAAAGAAGCCGATTTCTGAAATTGCCTCGGCAATAGGCTTGGTGCAGATCCATTCGATAGACACAAAATATTCTGATATTTCTTAGTCATCAATAGACTGCCGATGATAGTTGGCCTGGGCAACTTCAAGGAATGGTCGCACTACTCCATCGACATTATTATGGGTCACTTATCAAGGAAAAGCCACTCTTGAAAGGCTTCGCTTCATCCCTTTACTTTTCGCTACCGACGCCGGCGGCGATAGCTGATGCCTAGCTTGTCCAGGCGCGAACGGAGCGTACTTGGGTTGATCCCCAACATCTCAGCCGCACCACCGGGACCATCGATCTTCCCCTTGGCCAATTTAAGTACCTCGGTGATATGCACTGCGTTTGCCTCGTCCAGGTTGAGCGGGTAAAGCGAGCGGTCGTTTCCGGCGACGAGCGGCATGTTTTTTTGTTCCGGGCCCGACAGAATAGTGCTGAAGGTCAACGGTCCGCCGCGATGCAGGATGAGCTCACGCTCGACCAGGTTCTCCAGTTCCCGGACGTTGCCGGGCCAATCGTATTCCATGAGCCGCTGCAGTGCCCCCGGCGCGATTGACGGGGGCATCCCGATGCCCAGGTCCCTGCTCCTGACCGTCACGAAGTGGCGGGTAAGGGCCGGCACGTCCTCCTTCCGCTGCCGCACCGGCGGCACCATGATGGGAAAGCCGCTCAACCGGTACCAGAGGTCCTCGCGGAAGCTCCCTTCCGCAACCATGCTTTGCAGGTTGCGGTGCGTGGCCGCGATCACCCGTATATCGACGGGGATCGGGCGCTTCCCGCCTACTCTCTCCACTTCGTGGTTTTGCAACACCCGCAGCAGCCGTACCTGTGCGTTCGGCGGGAGCTCGCCGATTTCATCCAGGAAGATGGTCCCGCCGTCGGCCCGCTCGAAGCGCCCCCGGCTCTCGGCCACCGCCCCGGTAAAAGACCCTCTCTCATGACCGAAGAGCTCGCTGTCGATCAGGTTTTCCGGCAACGCGCCGCAATTCACCGTGATGAAAGGTCCATTCCTGCGCGGTGAGGAAAAGTGAATCGCGTTGGCGATCAACTCCTTGCCGGTCCCGGTTTCGCCGAGGATGAGCACGGTGCTGTTGAGCGGCGCCACCTGGCGCACCATCTCCATTACATTGCGCAACCCCGTATTGCCGCCGATGATCCCGTCCGAGGCGTCACCGTGCAACTCCCGGTTCAGGAAGCTCTTGTCGTCCAGCAGGATGGCCTGGTAGTGAAGCACCTCCTCGTGAGCGAGGGCGTTGGCTAGGGCGATCGCAAACGGCTCCGCAAGGCAGCCGGCGAGTTCAAGAACTTCTTCGTCGTATCGTTCCTCTCCCAATGCCCGCAAAACAAGCCACCCGATCAGTTCCCCCCTGATGCGTAAAGGAACTATCAGGTGTGTATTCCCTTCGAATTTCACTATTGGTTCCAGCTCACCAAGAATCTCATCCTTTCCAATATCCACGATAAATGGCTCAGAAAAATTCCGGGCAGCAATCTTCTGCAACATCCCCTCCGGCAGCGGGATGATACGGGGAGGAAGAGCGATATTTTCAGAGGCATGGTCAATGCGCCGGAACGCCCCCAGCCGCTCGTCAATTATGACGAGGACCAAAGAATCGAGAGGGACATGCTCTTTCAGGAACTCGAAGGCACTGCGCAACGATTCTTTTATTTCCAGGCTGCCGCAGATTCTGAGGGTGATTTCCCTGATAAATTCGTCGCGGCCGGCCATAGCCTTATCGCTCACCTCGTCTGCCGTGCCTCTTTTTTCCGATATTGCCTTCATCTGTTTTTAGACCCCCCATCAATATTCGCGATATTTCGCATCATATCCGACTTCCTCGACATTTCACAATAAAAAACAGGAAATATCGCTGATACGCAAATGACGGTCATGTAACCAGTTGAATTTACTTATTTCAATAGATTGGCACGCTTGTCGCTATTAAAAGGACAGCGTCAATGCAAAGGAGAACAACATGGCCACCCTGCTCTATGTCACCTGCAATGTCAGACCTCAGGATAGATCCTGTACCCTTTCGCTCGGCAATGAATTTCTGGAGGAATACCTTCGCCGGAATCCGCAGGACGAGGTGCAGGTTCTCGATCTGTACCGCGACAACATCCAGCGCGTCGATCTGGACGTGCTCAACGTCTGGTGGCGGATCGAACGCGGCGAGGATTACGGCTTTGTTTCGGATGGAGAGCGGAACAAGATTGCCCGGCTCATTCGCCTCGCCGATCAATTTCGCAGGTGCGACAAGTACGTCTTCGTCACCTGCAGCCTCAACCTGTGGTTCCCAGCCGAATTCAAGATGTACATCGATGCGATCGGTATTCCCGACCCGACCAACCGTATGATGCCGCTTGCGGCGAAAAACATGTTTCCCGATCAGCGCAAGAAGTCCCTGCATTTACACGCAGACTTCGGGCAAGAGCACGACCAGAGTGTTCCCTACCTACGCTCAGTGCTGAGCTTGCTTGGCGTGACAGATCAGAGAACTGCGCTCCTTGAGGGTGACGACCCGGAACTCGGGTCGAAAGAGGAGTATGAAACGGTTCGGCACGAACTATTGGAACTGGCTCGCCGTTTCTGAAAAGGAGAGCGGAATGGAACTAGTCGTTGCATTCTTTGCCGCAATCTGGTTCCTGGCGGCACTGATCGCGTTCGGAGTCCGGAAGAAATAGAAGATCGGCCATTGAGCAGGCCGGTTGACGAAGCATATTAGGATTTCAAGAAAAGGAGCATCAACAATGAAAAGTAGTCTGACATCCATTCTCAAGACCATAGTCCTGCCACTGCTGGGAATTTCACTGACTGCCTGCACCGGCGAGCCGCACAAGAAGGAATTGAGCAGCGAGGCCGTTCCCGTGACGGTTGGGAGACTCCAACATGTTAACGAGCGAGAAACGATAGCGGTGAGTGGGACGGTCTCAACCCAAAACTCTCCGGCAAGCGTTTCGTTTCTTGTTTCCGGCAAAGTCGTGTTCGTAGGGCCGCGCGAAGGGGAATACGTAAAAAAGGGGCAGGTCCTGGCCCGGATCGACCCCACCGACTTCAATCTTTCAATAAAGGGAGTCGCAGCTCAGGCGGCCACCGCCCAAGCTGCTCTGGAAAAGGCCATGAACTCCGCACGACCTGAGTTGCTGGAGCAGGCCCGTATCGGCTTTGAACGGGCTGAGGATGAATATCGTCGTATGAAGATGCTGTACGACTCCAAGAGCCTGGCGCCGAACGACTTCCAGAAATACAAGGCCGCCTATGAGCGCGCAAAACAGGAGTACGAGCAGGCCAAGGCCGGAGGGCAGAAGGAAGACAAGGCCCTGGCAAAGGCGAGCTACAACCAGGCTGCCGCCCAACTTGAGGTCGCCAGAAAAGCGCTGTCCGATGCAACCCTGTGTGCCCCGATCAGCGGTTACATAGCAAAACGGTCCATAGAGCCCGGGGACACCGCCGCTCCGGGGCGTCCCGTCTTCGAGATCGTACAAATGGACCCGGTAGAGGTTAACGTCGGGGTGCCGGAGACGGATGTGCACCTCGTCAGGATCGGGCAGAAATCGGACATCACCGTACCTGCTCTCCCAGGGAAGACGTTCCAGGGGACGGTGCGCGTCATCAACGTTTCCGCGGACCCCAGCACCCGGACCTACATGGCGAGGATTTCCATGCCGAATTCAGAGCACCTGCTGCGGGTCGGAATGGTAGCGGAATCCACCATCCGCGGCGACCGGACAATAGCCATGGTGACGCTCCCGGGGGATTCGATTGTACGTGACCCGCAGGGCGCAACGCAGGTATTCGTCTACTATCCCGAACAGAAGCGGGTGTACGCCAAGCGCGTGGAAGTCGGCGCGGTAGTCGGCAAGAACGTCGCGATCAAGAGCGGTCTCTCCGGTAACGAACTGATCGTTCTGGCCGGCCAGACGAAACTAAAAAACGGTCAGGCCGTAGCGGCAACAGAACAGACGGTTCAGAAATAACCCGTAACAGCGAGAGGACTATAATTGTATGAAACCGATAAAGTTTTCGCTTCGTTATCCCGCCGTTACCCTCATTTTGACGGCAATGGTTGTCATCATCGGTGTCCATGCCTTCCTGAAGATGCAGCGGACGGAAGATCCGGCGATCACCATCAGGACCGGGCTGGTGGCCGCGCTCTATCCGGGCGCGACCTCCGAACAGGTGGAAAAGCAGGTCACCAAAACCCTGGAGAAACATATCTTCAAGTTTCCCGAGGTGCGGAAGGAAAAGACCTATTCCACGAGCCGTCCCGGCGTCGCCATCATCAACGTCGAACTGGAGGACCACGTAAAGAACTCCGACCAGTTCTGGGCCAAGTTGCGCCACGAATTGAACGTGGTGCGCTCAACGGAACTTCCTGACGGCGTCAAGGGGCCGGTGGTCGACTCCGACTTCGGCGATACCGTCGCCATGTTGGTCTCTATTCGAGGTAAACGGTACGGATATCGTGAACTGAGAGATTTTGCGGACAAGATCCATGACGAGATGCGCACCGTCCGTGAAGTGGGAAAACTCGTAACCTACGGGAACCAGAACGAAGAGGTCTGGATCACGAGCAGCCTTGAACGGGTGGCGCAGTATCTGGCCAACCCAGGCCAGATAGTGAACGCCCTCAAGCAGCGGAACGCCATCCAGGGCGGGGGGAATTTCGACGCCGACCATTCGAAGGTCCCCATGAGGACCACGGGGATCTTCAATTCCGAGAACGAGATCCGCAACGTGCTCGTGGACGTTTCCAGGGACGGTCATCCCGCCTACATCAAGGATTTCGCCAACGTGGAGCGCCGCTATCAGGACCCGACCTTCATGGTGCGCTACGACGGCGACCCGTGCCTGCTCCTTTCCGTGGAGATGCAGAAGGGGAAGAACATCGTCGAACTCGGCGAACAGCTGGACACGGTCTTCAAGCGTCTCAAAGTGCTCCTCCCTCCTGACGTGCAACTTGACCTGGTCGCCAACCAGCCGGGGGTCGTCAAGGAGCGGATTTCAGGCCTTTCCCATGAATTTCTGCTGGCCATTATCTCCGTAATTATTGTCACCATCGTTCTCCTGCCCCTGCGGGTCGCTCTCATTGCAGCCCTCGCCATACCGGTGACCCTGTGCGGCACCCTCGGCGTCATGAACTCGATGGGCATCGCCCTGCATCAGGTCTCCATCGCCGGTCTCATCGTGGTCCTCGGGATCGTGGTGGACGACGCCATCGTCATCGCCGACCAATACGTGGAACTCCTGGACCACAAGGTGCCGAAGGCGGAGGCGGCTTGGCGATGTGCCAGCGACGTCTTCGTGCCGGTCCTCACCGCTACCATCACCATCATTGCCTCCTTCCTGCCGCTCCTCATCCTGACCGGCTCGGTGGGTGAATTCATCATGGCGCTCCCGGTCACAGTGGCGATCGCCCTGGCGGTTTCCTTCATCGTGGCGGTCATGCTGACTCCTCTGCTTTGCAGAACCTTCATCCAAAAGGGTTTGCACGACCACGACGCCGTGGAAAGCCACGGCAAGGAGAAGAAGAGCCTGCTCGACCGGCTCCAGGAGCAGTACGGGGTATGGATCGGCATCTTCATGAACCGGAAATGGCTCGCCTTCACACTTGGAGGTTGTGCGTTCGCCTTCGGGGTGGCGCTCTTCACGATGGTGCCGCAACAGTTCTTCCCCTCGGCCGAGCGCGACCAGTTCGTGATCGATGTCTGGATGCCGCAGGGAACGCGGATCGAAGCGACCGACGCGGTCATGGGACGGATCGAAAAAACCCTGGGATCCAGCAAAGGTGTCGCCCACTACGCCACCTTCGTCGGTCAAAGCGCCCCGCGATTCTACTACAACGTGAATCCGCAGCAGCCCGACGGCGCCTACGGCCAGTTCATCGTCAACACAGCATCGGTAAAGGACACCTCGCGGCTGGTGAAGGAACTGCGCCCGGCGCTGGCTAAAGTGGCGCCGGAAGCGATGGTGATTGTGAAGGAACTTCAGCAGGGAGCGCAGATGGAGGCTCCCATCGAGGTGCGGATCTCCGGCGACGACATAGAAGTACTGAAACGGCTGGGTGAGCAGGTCCAGGGGATTCTGGAAAACGTACAGCAAAGGGACTACGTGTTCCGGGACTACTTCAACGATTCATACATGGTGGACGTGAATGTGAACGACGAACTGGCTAACCGTCTCGGGCTGACGGAGGCATCGGTATCGCAAACCCTCTCCGGTGCATTCGACGGCGGCTCGGTCAGCACCTTCTGGGAGGGGGACCGCCCTGTCACCATCAAGCTGCGGCTGGACCAGCCTTCGCGTTCAAGTTTCTCGGACATCGGGAACGCCTACCTCAATTCAGACCTGACCCGCGCCCGGGTGCCGCTCCGCGCTATTGCCCAGTTGTCACCCGAGTGGCAGACCAGCAGGATTGTCCGTCGCAACGGCGTACGCACCCTGACAATCCGGGCCTTTGCGAAGCCCGGGCAGTACGCATCAACAATACTGGAGGAGGCAATGCCGAAGATCAAAGCGCTGGAACTGCCGGCAGGGTACCGGATCTCCTACGGCGGCGAAATGAACAACCAGGCAGAGACCTTCCCGCAGATGCTCGCTGCCCTTGGCATCAGCCTGGTGGCGATCTTCCTGGTCCTGCTGGTGCAATTCAGGAACATTTCCGACCCGCTGATAGTTATGGCCTCCATCCCGCTCACCCTGTTCGGGGCGATCTTCGGGCTCATCATAACCCACAACCCCTTCGGCTTTACCGCGTTCATGGGGCTCATCAGCCTGTGCGGCATCGTGGTGAGAAATGGGATCATCCTGGTCGACTACTGCAACGAGCGGGTCGCCGAGGGAGAAACTCTGGAGCAGGCAGCGCGGGACGCGGGAGCACGGCGGCTGCGCCCTATCTTCCTCACCACCATGGCTGCCGCCGTGGGGGTAACGCCGATGATTCTCTCCGGATCAAGCCTTTGGGCCCCACTTGCGAGCGTCATAGCCTTTGGACTCATCTTCTCCATGTTCTTTACGCTTCTGGTCGTTCCGGTCATCTTCGTGGTCGTCAAAACACGTTCCATCAAGGGTGGGTCCTCCAGGTCGGCAGCTGCCGTCACCGTTGCGATCATGGCATTCGTTCTTCTTACGACGGGAAAGAATGCCTCGGCAGAACCGGTGAAGCATTCCCTTACCCTGTCGCAGGCGGTCGAACTGGCTCTGCAGCAGAACTCAGGCCTCAAAATCGCCCGTTTCAGGGTGATGGAGAGAGACCAGAAAATCGTGTCAACACGGTCCCAATATTTCCCGCAGCTTTCCAACAACACCAAGCTCATGGCCTTCTCGGACAGGCAAGAGATTACTATTGGCGCCGGCAGCCTGGGGAATGTCTCAGGGAGCCCCTTCCCGAACCAGGATGTAAAGATGAAACAGGGAGACTCCACCATCCTCTACAGCGAAACCACCCTGGCACAGCCGACGACACAGCTTCTCAAGATTCATGAGTCCAATCAGATTGCCCAGGCGGATCGCGGCATTGCACAAGCAGAATTGAAAAATTCGGAAAACGAAACGGTCCTCGCGGTGCATCAGCTCTATTACTCGTTGTTGATTGCCTGTAAGGAGAAAGATGCCGCCAAGGCTTCGCTCGCAGCGACGGAGGAAAATTTGCGCGAGGCCGAAGATGCGGTGAGGGCCGGGAACGTGCTCGATGTTGCTCTCATATCGGCCAGGGCAAATCTGCTCCAGGGCAAACAGGCGCTCATAGCAGCTGAGAACCGCATTTCGGATGTAACCTCGGAGCTGGGCGATCTGTTGGGTCTGCCGAGCGACACTATCCTGGAAGTGACCGAGGCAGGCTTGCCGGAGCAGACGGAACTGGCAAAAGACCAGTCCTATGACGAGGCCAGAATGAGAAACGGCGAGCTTATAGCCGCCCGCCAAACGCTGGAAAAGTCGCAGCACGCGGTGAAGGCGGCCAAATACGAGTACATCCCCGACGTGACGCTCTTTGCCAAGCACGGCTACCAGGACGGAGCGCCGTTTCTGAAGGACAACATCGGCATCTTCGGGGTGGAGCTGACCTGGAACATCTTCGACTGGGGAAAACGGAAAGGCGAAATCGGCCAGCGGGTTGCCCAACAGTCACAGGCGGAAGAGAACCTGGCACGGACAGACAAGCGGATCGGCATCGAAATCGACAAGGCGTACCGGAAGCTGGAACGCTCGAAACAGATGGTGGACGTCGCCCGCGAGGCGCTTTCCTTATCGAAGGAGAATGCGCGGCTCAGTGAAAACGGCATCAAGGCGGGAACTGTCACGTCAGCAAAGCATGCCGAAGCGGTTGCTGCACTGAGAAAGGCGGAGATGGGAGACCTGCAGGCTTCATTGCAATACCGGCTGGCCGGGGCCGAGCTTGATCGGATCAGGGGAGTCCTCACGTCAAACCGGTAGGGGTATCAGCGGGACTGCTAAACGACAGACAGATTGTGAAAGAGGAGTTCAGAATGAAAACGAAGGACATCCTTCTCGTTGATGATGACATCTATTATCTACACCTTCTCAGCATGCTCCTTAAATCTGAAGGGTTTGATGTCAGCACAACGTCGGACGGGATTAAGGCATTGGAAACATTGAAGCACAACAAATTCAAAATGATGATTACGGACTTCAACATGCCGGGAATTAACGGTGTGGAGTTGGCAACCAAGGTAAAAGAGCAGCGTTCTGATATGCATATTGCTCTGGCAACCGGAGAAGACCTCTCGGAAATTGCGGAGGCTGCTGCCAATGCAGGCATATCTAAATTGTTTTCCAAGCCGATAGATGTGCAAAGATTTTTGGCAGTCATCAGGTCTTTGCTAGGGGCAGAATCTGCGTGCTCAACAAACAGTTCCTTGCCGAAGCAAAGTGCCGCTAAAGCTGGTGCGGATGTCAAGAGGTACGACAAAAACCGACATGTTGCATCGGAGTATGTGGAGGTGGGACTTTGAAACCTGTATGGATAGCTTTTGTATGTGGTTTTTTTCTTGGAGGCATGGCGGTATTTCCTCTTTTGTTTTGCCTCATTTCAACTGGTCACCAGGTAGTGGCACGGTTTAGGAGAGGATGATCCAATGAATACCGCGAAACGAGCTGCTCTTATCGAGTCGTCCGTTCAGATAGTCGCCAACCGCGGCTTCCATGGCGCCTCGATGAGCCTTATTGCCGGCCTTGCAGGCGTTGCGGGAGGGACGATCTACGTCCATTTCGAGAGCAAGGACCACCTGATGCTGGAGACGTACAGGGAACTGGAGCGGCGCTGTCTCGTGGCGGTGATGAAAGAATATCCTGCGCAGGGGTCGATCCGGCAGTGTTTTTCCCACCTGGCACAAGGGGTGATCCGTCACTTCCTGCTCTTCCCCGAAGAGTTTCTCTTCGCGGATCAGTTCCTCTGCTCGCCGTACCGGAAAGCCGTATCTCCGCATTATCTGCCGGACGCCGAACTGAGCAGGATTCTGCAGTTCTTCCGGGAGGGAACGGAGAAGCAGCTTTTCAAGGAGATGCCGCCGGCCATGCTGCTCGCACTCGCGTGCGGGCCTCTGATCCAGGTGGTACGCGCGAATGCGGCCGGGTTCCTTTACCTGGACGATGACCGGATTTCCCGAACCGTAGAAGCCAGCTGGGAGGCTGTCTCAGTATGATAACAGCGTGGTCAGCTGAGAGAATGGATTACCTATGAAAATCGCAAGAGACATCCTCATTATCTTCCTTCTGCTAATGCCGGCTTTTGCCTGGGCCGACGATGCCGTTTACCGTTATCCGATTGACGACTCCTACGGGGCGACGATTCTGGGCACTCCGCAGAACCTCAGGCCGGAGCTCAGCGGGAAGGCTCCGGTCAAGACAATGATCCTGGAAACGGACCAGAAGAAACCGGAGATCTTTTTTTATGACCGCGGGCTGCGCTACACGGTGGCGTTTCAGGACCGGAAGGCTCCCCTGATCTTCCTCATTGCGGGGACCGGCAGCGGCAGCAAATCGCCGAAGGTACTGGCTCTCATGGAGAACCTTTACCACGCGGGGTTCCACGTGATCGCGCTCCCCTCCCCGACTTTCCCCAACTTCATTATCGATGCCTCTACCAGTCATGTCCCGGGGAATCTGTCGGAGGACGCCGTGGATCTCTATCGGGTCATGGAGAAAATCCGGGACCAATTCAAGGGACGCATTGAAGTCTCCCATTTCCTCCTCGCCGGATACAGCCTCGGCGGGACCGAGGCTGCCTTTGTTGCCAAGCTGGACGAAGAGCGTAAGGTGTTCGATTTCAGCAAAGTGCTGATGCTCAACCCGGCGGTGAGCCTCTACAACTCGGTGTCGAGAATCGAGGGGCTCCTGGACGGCATCCCGGGAGGCCCCCGGAGGGTCGGAGCATTCTTCAACCGCGTGATGGATAAAAGTACCAATTTCTACCGCAAGGGGGCTTTCGTCGGCGTAGACGACGACTTTCTCTTCGCTGCCTACCAGGCCCAGCTCCTGGACCGGGACGAAGCAGGGGGTATAATCGCGGTCTCCTTTCGCATCAGCTCCGCCGGGATGATTTTTGCCTCCGACGTCATGACCAATGGCGGCTACGTCGTCCCCAGGAACAAGGTGCTGAAAAACAGCGACTCCCTGGAGGACTACTTCTGGACCACTCTGCACCTCTCATTCCTGGACTACTTCAACGAGTATTTTGTTCCCTATTTTCAGAGCAGGCGCCCCGGCCTCTCCAGGGAGGAACTCATCGAAGCGCTGAGCCTCAAAAGCATCGAAGGCTACCTCGCCTCCTCCGCGAAAATTGGCGTTATTACCAACGAGGACGATTTCATCCTGGCACCTGGGGAGCTCGACTACCTGCGCCGGGTTTTCGGCCCCCGTCTCAAGGTCTATCCCCGCGGCGGGCATCTCGGCAACCTTGAGTACCGCGACAACATGGCCTTTCTGATCGACAGGCTGCGCTCGGCTACATGGTAGGGAGGAGAGACATCATGTTTCGCTACCTGATTCATTTATTCATCACCCTTGGTCTAGCCCTGTATCTAACCGGCTGTGCTGCAAGCAACGCGCATATCACTGCAGAAATCCCGCCAATGCACACGGTGAGCGAATTCAGCGACGACGAGAGCGTCTCGCACACGCACGATCCGTGGGAAGGCTTCAATAAAGGCATGTACAAATTTAACTACCAATTCGACAGATTTGTATTCCTTCCGGTCGTTGACGGATACGAAACAGTAACTCCCGGTTTCGTTCAGACCGGCGTCAGCAACTTCTTCGCCAACATCCGCGAGATTCGGACCTTATACAACAGCATCCTGCAAGCAAAAGGAAAGGAGTCACTGGTGACCCTCGGCCGGTTTCTGGCCAACTCGACTATTGGGATCGGCGGCCTTTTCGATCCGGCGACCTCATTTGGCTGGCGGCAGCAGCATGAGGATTTCGATCGCACCCTGGAAACCTGGGGGGTCGGCACCGGGCCGTATCTGGTTCTGCCGGTCCTGGGTCCGAGCACGGCTCGCAATGCAAGCGGACTTGCCGTCGATGGGGCAGTCCGCTGGGCGGTGGTGAGCAGCATTGATCCTTTTGGAGAGACCGGAGCCAGCAGTGAGATCGAGATGGGGGCTACCACTCTTGAGGCAGTGGATCTGCGCCATCGGGAGAAATTCCGCTACTACGAAAGCGACTACCCGTTCGAATACTACATGGTCCGCTACATCTTCAGCGAGCGGCGAGAGTTGACGACCATCAGGTAAGGCCGCTGTTACTTAATGGACTCAGCATCGCCGGGTGCTTCAGGACTCTCGAAAACAGGCCCCCCACGCTTTGCCTGGGACTTCGGAAATTCGACGAGTTTCCCCGAGCGGCACTCTGGTCCACCTCATTCCACTGGCTTGCCATGCAGCCGTACGCAAATAACCCGATTCCACGGGCCTGCCCGTGAGAATATCACACCACACAAAGGAGAAGATGATGAAGAAATCCGTTATTGCAGTACTGATGGCCGGCGCACTGCTGCTGCATGCCGGCGCACTGTTCGCCCAGACCCCCACGAAAGTGTTCGCACAGAAGCCCACGAAACTGTCGATGGAAGACCAGGAGATCACGTCGCAGCTGGAAGACCTGCGGTCGCAGAAAAAACAGATCGTCTCCGCGAATATGCAGCTAACCGAGGCCGAGGCGCTGAAGTTCTGGCCGGTGTATGATGAATTCACGGCGGAAACGACAAAGATCATCGACACCCGGGTAGCCCTGATCAAGGAATTTACCGGAAACTACGACACCCTGACCGACGCCCAGGCCCAGAGCCTCACCAAGAGATGGCTCCAGGCGGATGATGCCGAAGTCCAGTTGCGGCTCAAGTACATACCGATCTTTTCCAAGGTCCTTCCCGCCAAGAAGACGGCACGGTTCATCCAGATCGACCGTCGTCTCGGGATGTTGATAGATGTTCAAGTGATGTCATCGATTCCCCTCGTTCAACCCTGACAGGTTGTTGCTTCCCGGCGGGAGGAGGTAGCCTCCCCCCGCCGGGTACTCTGGTATCCGGTAGAGCGTCCAAGAGAGGATCGAAATGAGGTTACCAGTGATGAAGACCGCTCAGGATCGGAAAGGAAGTCCGCCGCATCCTCGTGAGTACTATTCTGTAAGGACAGGTGGGACGTGAAATTGCGAAAAAAGGAGTGTTATGCATGAAATGTGAGAAAGGAGAGGAAAAGTCGTCACATCCAGCATACGTCGACCCGATATATCGCATCAGCAAACTCGCTTCTGCAACTCGTAAACCACTTTCGGTACCACCTGACACTAAATTGGAAGAAGCCGTCACTCATATGCTCACAAATGACTTTTCCCAGTTGCCGGTGATGATTGGTGGAAGAGACGTCAAGGGAGTGATTACGTGGTCATCTATCGGTAGCCGCCTGGCTATGGGTAAGAATTGTTCCGTAGCTCGAGAGGTTATGGAACAACACCATGAGATTCGTTCTGATGCATCGCTTTTTTCAGCAATCGGCATAATTGCGGAACACCAGTACGTGCTGGTTCGTGGCCACGATCAGAAGATTTCCGGCATCGTGACAGCAAGTGACCTGAATCTGCAGTTTCAACAACTGGCAGAGCCATTCCTGTTGCTTGGAGAAATAGAAAATCACGTGCGACGAGTTATCAGCCAACGGTTTACTCCTGAAGAATTAGAGTCTGCAAAAGACCCTACAGATACAAAGCGCAAAGTCACCTCCGTTGCAGATCTTACTTACGGAGAGTACATAAGGTTGCTTGAAAACCAGGATAGATGGAACAAGTTGAATCTTACTGTCGATCGTAAAACCTGTATGGAGAAGTTTGAGAGTGTAAGGAGAATCAGAAATGACGTTATGCATTTTGACCCGGACGGAATACCCGAAAAGGACTTGATGACACTTCGTGATTTTGCCCGCTTCCTTCAAAGGCTACAGATTATCGACGTAATTAATGCTTAGTCGGGCACGAGAAAAGAAAGCAGGAGAAAGGAATAATATCGATGAACGGTGAAAAAAAAGGGGAACACGGGAAGGAAAACGGCGCAAAAGCCGGCGAAAAGCTGAAGAACAACGAATATGAAAAAGAACTGGCCAAGTTGCACGTGGAGTTGGTGAAGCTCCAAGAATGGGTGAAATTCAAGGGACTGAAGGTCTGCATCATCTTCGAGGGGCGCGACGGCGCCGGAAAGGGGGGGACGATCAAGGCGATCACGGAGCGGGTGAGCCCGCGCGTCTTCCGCGTCGTAGCTCTCCCGGCCCCGACGGAGAGAGAGAAGTCGCAGATGTACCCCCAGCGTTACATACCGCACCTTCCGGCCGCCGGTGAGGTCGTCATTTTTGACCGGAGCTGGTACAACCGTGCCGGAGTCGAACGGGTAATGGGATTTTGCACCAAAGACGAGGTCAATGAATTCCTGGATGTGGTGCCGCACTTCGAGAAGCTGGCCTGTGACTCGGGGATCATCCTCCTCAAATACTGGCTGGAGGTCAGCCCGGATGAGCAGACCCGCCGGCTGGAAGGGCGTATCGACGACGGGCGCAAGATCTGGAAGCTCTCCCCCATGGACATCAAGTCGTACAGCCGTTGGGACGACTACACCAAGGCACGCGACGAGATGATTGCGGCGTCGGACACTCCCTGGGCCCCATGGTTTGTGGCGCGATCCGATGATAAGCAGCGGACGCGGCTGAACATCATTACCCACCTCCTCAGCAGAATTCCCTATGAGGAGGTGCCGCGCAAAAAGGTGAAACTCCCGAGGCGGCGGAAACTGGCCAAGTACAAGTCGCCCGACTATCCGTTGAAGTTCATCCCCGAGGTCTTCTGAGAAGGAAAGTGAGCGTTTTCGGAGAATCTTTTAAAATCACGAATACTGGCCAATTTCATGGAAATTCATTTGATGAAGTACCGACCGACCATATGCGTACCCGAGATCATTACAGGTCTTTCATCGCTGGCATTCGGCAAGGTGTCGTTCAGTGAGGACGACGAATATCGCGCCTTCCAGTTCAAACTGCTCTGCATCATTGCAATGACCAGCTGGCTGTTGTGTTTGCTGTTTATCGTCAGTGCAAGCCTTGGCGTCAATGCCATGGAGAGCAATCATCTGTATCCGCAAGTGGCTTTTGCTATGTCGACCTTCGCGCTCTGGCTGCTGCTGCGTGGCGAGCCGCGAAGATACCTCATGGCCGCCTGGAGCTATGAGACTCTGTTCTTAGCTGTATACATCTGGGTGTTGTTCCTGGTACCAAACGATGAGTTGCGCGTGCTCTTCGCCGTGGTCAACGTAGCAGTCGTATACATTTTGCTTGGCCAACGCCCCGGCTTTATCATTACGCTTGCATCGGTAGTTGGCCTCCCTATCGCCAACCATTTCCTGAAGGCTCCGTACTCGCCCAACGCCTTGGCTTCGTTGCTGATTGGCGTCGCGTATTTTGGAGTTCTTTTCTACGCCTACAGCGACCGGTCCATCTCCCACTTTCACCGCATGCGGCAATACAACGAGGCCCTGCAGCGCCTCGCCACGCGCGACTCGCTTACCGGGGTTTACAACGTCCGCGCCTACTATACCGAATGTGACCGTCTGATCCGTTTGGCAGCACGCCAAGGTACCCCCTTTGCCGTCCTGTTCGTCGACCTCGACCACTTCAAGTCGATTAACGACAAGTACGGCCACGCTGTGGGCGACATGGTGCTCAAAGCGGTGGCCGAAAGCCTTGAGGCCGGTCTACGTGGTAGCGACCTGGTGGGGCGTGTCGGTGGTGAAGAGTTTTCTGTCTTCCTTTTCGATGCGCAGCTGCAATCGGCACTTGAGCTAGCGGAAAGGCTGCGTGCCCTGATCGAAGGCCTGATGCCGGAAGTGGGGAACGGACAGCGACTCAAAATCACAGCGAGCATCGGCATTGCCGAAAGCGGCGAAGGCAGGCAGACCATGGAAGCCCTCCAACGGATTGCTGACCAGGCCATGTATCTGGCCAAGCAGGCTGGGCGTAACCGTGTTTCCTGGATTGCGGCTGGAAATGAGCAAGCTGGAATTGATACTTCAGGAAGTTACTAACAAAACCATCGAAGAATGCTGGGGGATAGTATGTCGCCAGGAAACACCACACCAGAAAGCGTAATCAGCAAACGGCCCTGCCCTGCCGTTCGGGACCGACTGCTGGATGTAGCACTGCAACTGTTTGCAAAGAAAGGCTTCGAGGCAACAAGTGTTCGTGAGATTGCATCAGCCGCTGAAGTGACCAAGCCGACGCTTTACTACTATTTCAAGAGCAAAGAGGGTCTCTACCTTGAACTGGTGGGCCGATTATGCGGGACCATTGAAAACGCGGTGATGCTTTCGTCAGTTTCAGATGGAACTGCACGCAATAGAATAAAGCTGTTCGTTATAGAGTTTGTAGATTCCATAGTGGTCAACAAGGTCAACTGTCAGATTCTATTTTTACTAATTACAGATTGTCGCAGAGACATAATATCTGAACTTCATGCACGCATTACAAATGTAATTGTAACTATTTTGGAGGATATCATAGTTGATGGCATTAAGCGAAAAGAGTTTGTGCTTGTAAATACTGAAGATGTTATACGTCCATTATTGGCGTATATCACTTATTTCATCTATGATCAGCAATTTTTGCAATATCAGAAGTTCAATACGGAAAAGAAAACAAGAATGCTTGATAAGCTACTCGATCAAATAGCATCATGACTCTTATTGGTCGAGGCCAGTGATATGCTTGCGAATCAGAAATAATAATGTGCACGCCCTGACAAATGGAGGTTAAGAAAGGAGCAAAGCAATGGCACCATCAAATACAGCTGACGACCATCACGGAATGACCCCTCTGGAGATTCAAAAGTCCATTCGCAGACATCTCCACCATACCCTGGCAAAACCGGCATCCTTTGCCACCCGTAACGACTGGTATATGGCCACAGCGTATGCCGTTCGCGACCATATGCTGCATGACTGGCTTGCCACGTTCGATGTTTTCCTGTCTTCGACGCGAGAATCCCCGAAGATCGTGAGTTATCTGTCGTCGGAATTCCTCATGGGTCCGCACCTGGGAAACAACTTGGTCAACATGGGCATCACCGAGCCGGTCCGTAAGGCATTGTCGGCTTTGGAACAGGATCTGGAGGACATACTCCTCCAGGAAATCGAGCCGGGGCTTGGCAACGGCGGTCTCGGCCGTCTCGCCGCCTGTTACCTCGAATCGATGGCGACACTCAGGGTCCCTGCGGTAGGTTACGGCATCCGCTACGAATTCGGAATCTTCGAGCAGGAAATCCGAGACGGCTGGCAGTCTGAAAAAGCCGACAATTGGCTCAAGAACGGCAATCCATGGGAGGTACGCCGGCCTGATATCACCTATGAGGTCAAGTTCGGAGGGCATACCGAGTTTGTGGCCGATCCCGCAGGGGGACTGGCGGTTCGGTGGCTTCCGGAGAAGGTGATCAAAGGCGTCGCCTATGACACTCCCGTTGCAGGCTATCGCTCCGGTGGAGTAGCCGTGCTCCGTCTCTGGAAATCTGAAGCGGTAGCGTCGCTCGATTTTCAGGCATTCAATGCCGGAGATTACTACAAGGCGGTCGATGACAAGGTCCTCTCCGAAACCATCAGCAAGGTCCTCTACCCCAACGACGAACCGGAAATCGGGAAACTTCTGCGCCTCTGCCAGCAATATTTCTTCGTTTCCTGCTCCCTGCAGGACATGATCAGGTTCCATCTCCTGTTGGGCAGAAGCATCGAAACCTTTTCCGAAAACTTTGCCATCCAGATCAACGACACCCACCCTTCGGTGGGAATTGCCGAGCTGATGCGGCTGCTGGTGGACGAACACAATCTTGAATGGGACGAGGCGTGGCGCATAACCCGGGAGTCGTTTGCCTATACGAACCATACGCTTCTATCGGAAGCGCTGGAAAAGTGGCCCTTGCCGCTCTTCTCCAGTGTCCTTCCCCGCATCGTCGAGATCATCTTTGAAATAAACCGGCGGTTTCTGATTGATGCGCGCATCCGTTTTCCGGAAGACGACCCGCGGATCGCACGCCTGTCGTTGATCGACGAGACCGGCGAAAAACATGTACGCATGGCACACCTCGCATGTGTCGGCTCCCATGCCGTCAACGGAGTCGCTGCACTGCACACCGAGCTTCTGAAAAAGACCGTGCTCCATGACTTCTACGAACTTTTCCCCGAGAAATTTCACAGCATCACCAACGGAGTTACCCCCCGCCGATGGCTTGCACTCAGCAACCCGGAGCTCGCGAAGCTGGTTTCTTCGAAGCTGGGTGACGGGTGGCTCAGCAATCTCGAAACGGAACTTGGATGGCTCCAGGCTTCGGCAAGGAGCACGACCTTTCAGCAAAAATGGCTGAAGATCAAACTGGCGAACAAGAAAGCGCTGGCAAAGGTCATTCTGGAACGGACCGGTATCGAGGTAGACCCCTCAAGTCTTTTCGATGTGCAGGTGAAGCGAATCCACGAGTACAAGCGCCAACACCTCAATGTGCTGCACATCATCACCCTGTACAACCGGATCAAGCGGGACCCGAATGCCGACGTCACGCCGCGGACCTTCATCTTTGCCGGCAAGGCTGCGCCCGGCTACTACCTGGCGAAACTGATCATCAAGCTGATCACCTCCGTCGCTGACGTCGTAAATGCCGATCCCGACGTGGCCGGAAGGCTCAAGGTCGTGTTCTTCCCGGATTTCAACGTTACCAACAGCCAGTTGATCGTGCCTGCGGCCGATCTTTCCGAGCAGATATCGGTGGCCGGAAAAGAAGCCTCCGGAACCGGCAACATGAAGCTCGCCTTGAACGGCGCTCTTACCATCGGCACTCTTGATGGGGCCAACATCGAGATACGGGAGGAGGTCGGCAAGGAGAATTTCTTCCTTTTCGGTCTAAATGCCGCGGAGGCTGCCGAACTCAAGTCCAGCGGCTACCAGCCGCGAAGCTGGTACGAGGGGAACCTCCTTCTACGGGAAGCCATCGACCAGATCGCCGAAGGTGTCTATTCCAATGGTGATCGGGATCTATTCCGTCCGCTGGTGGACAACCTGCTGGGCCGCGACGAGTATCTGGTGCTGGCGGATTACCAGTCCTACATCGATTGCCAGGACCGGGTAAGCGCGGCGTACAAGGACAGAAATAAGTGGGCGGAGATGTCGATCCTGAACCTGGCCGGGATGGGAAAATTCTCCTCGGACCGGGCCATTAGGGAATACTGCAACAAGATCTGGAAGACCGAAGGGATCATCGACACGGAGAAGTACGTTTACTCGCAAGGGAAGGCCAGTCGCGGCAAAAGAGAGGAATAGGCTTAGATGCTGACAATCCTTACTGAACCCTCTGTACCAAGGGAAACAAAAGAGAACGTATGCAGGTATTTCATCTTATCGAAGAAGGACGAGTCGATCATCCCGCCATCACGCCCGTAGAGTACGGGCGGTACCTGGTTAAGGTACGACCGGACGGTAGCGTGGTGTGCGATGACCATCTCTTTAGGATAAACAGCTCGAATCCCCCTGCTGCCGGAGAGAAACTGTTGGTATGGTGTAACCTCGACTATTACTGCTGTCGCGAGGAGGAGTATGAGGCTCAACGAGAAAACAGAATGGCACGGTGTCACTCTGGGCAGACCTGACTGGAGCGACGAATCGCACAGCTTAGCCGTAACTCAAGGTGGCTTAAATGGCCACCTTTTATTTTGGGAAAAAGGGAAATTTGTCCAGTAATCTTCAATGCCCCTGGCATCAAGCAGGAGCAGAAAGGAGGGAAGAGCGGAGGGTGTGGAGCCAGAAAAGGAAAAGGCCCCAGAAACTGGAGCCTTTAACTGGTCTTTAATCAACCTTTAAACATCGTTAAATCGGAATTAAACCATCAAAACAGTTTTGATGGTCGGATTTTAGGTTTTTTTTAAATGTCTCCTGCAGGGAGCCTGGATTTTTTTTTGTGAGGTATATCCCCCACAGGCCGACGAGCAGGGCTGCGATGTTGAGAAGGTTGTCGGTTGTGAGAGGGGCAAGAGTCATGCGCAAAATCTACACGACAATCAAAGGTAATGTCAACCAATACCAGATCAGTCGGGGTAATTAGCTGTCGCAGTTATTCACCCACCAAACAATATCAAATTGCATCAGGATGCTACTGATTATTCGTTAATTGCCTTTTTAAGCAACGCGCTCGGCTTGAACGTGAGAATACGCCTGGCCTCGATGGTAATTTCCTCGCCGGTCTGTGGGTTCCTGCCGCGCCGGTCGGCCTTCTGCTTCACATCGAAATTCCCGAATCCGCTTATTTTGAGGGTTTCGCCTCCCTCTATCATATCTTTCATGGTCTCGAAAACTAATTCAACGACCTCGGTGCCCTGCTTTTTTGAACATTTGAGCCGGTCACAAATTATCCCAACGATGTCAGCTTTTGTCATATCTCTTCCTTTCCGGGGGAATGCAGGACACTCCCGGCTCTATATATTTACATGGTACCCTATACCGTTAACCTTTCCAATCGCGCACCCACTCGCTGAAATGCGGGAACTTGGCACGCAACCCCGGCAGGCCTACTACCGTCGCCGTAGGGGCATCTGGCTTCCATGCGGGCCAAGTCCACAAATCAACTACCCAAAAGGGCCCAACCAATACTAACAAGGAATGTGAATATACGAAGGGCGTCCCGCTGGCTCACCCTGCAAGATTTCATTACTGGCCAACTCATGGCATTCTTTTGAAAACTGTCTGCATCCCCATTGGTTGAGCCATGTGATAAGGGCCTGTCGGTGATCAGCGTCCGTCAAGTCCAAGTCTTTTCCGACCTTGCCGAGGAAGTCTATATAAGAGCTGTCATAATCAGTCATGCTGGCGTAGACGTAACATGCAAATGCAAGTTCAGCCAGTTTCATGACAAATAGTCCTCTTCATACAAATGTTTTACACGAAATCTTTTAACACAAAGCTTTTCAAGGGTTTTTATAAATTCATCTGCTGAATCAAACAAGCTAAGCAGTTTTTCGCAGTTTTTTTTGTCTTCATCCGAATAGTAAGACAATATTGACTTTGCGAGTGGTAAAGCAACGTCAGAGTCAGAGGTAATATCTCCAGAATATTGGTCTATATAATCAGGTAAAGACTCCATAATCAAACGTACTATGTAAACGACGTCATCTTTTATACACTTCTCAGCATTGATGGTTCCAAGAAACTTTTTCCTGGGGAAATTATAACTGTTTGATAAAATGTACGATATCAACCTTTTGCCAGCATTGAGATTTGACCTTCCACAATCTTCACAATGCAATGGCAAAATATTACAAAACTGTAGATGGTGATTGACAAAATCGATGGTCAAACAATCATCAATGTCAACGTCTCTTTCTATCATTATTTCAAGACAGTAGTTTCCATTCCAATAATGGTTATCATTTATTTCATCAAACCACCAAGGCCCATCACGGCGTGTCGGGTCATATTCTTCTAAAATATCTGATCTATCTTCATCTGTAACTAGAATGCGACATGCTTTAACTCCATAAGCAAGGCTTTCTACCCAATAATACCTTTTGTTAGCTATTAACGTTTTCCAGTCATAATTAAAGCGTACATTACCGTAACGAAAACCATCGGACCAATGATTTGGAGATAACCACGCGACCAAGATTCTTTCAGTATTCAGCTTGCTCTTGTCAAAGATCAGACCAGAGTTGATTTTGCCATCCTTAAATATTCTCTTTGCAGTTTCTATATGAGCGACATGTGAAACTGTTGTAAGCTGTTGGCAATCAGGATTAACCCATCTAGTAGTGCTCAATTCACCAACTTTGAATTTTTCCCATTCAGGTTTCGCAGTCATTTCTTATTCCTCTTCGGTCTCATCTTCTCTGAAAAACTCCTCAAGACGGTCTTCATAATCGGAAAGTGCGGCTTCAACGACACCATATTCAGCTTACAGGAACAGCGATTCACTTCAATATCTCCGACAGCAACTTTCCGCCGACACCGATGTTGTCCCGCTCTAACTCGTTAATGAGCACGATGAATTTGTCTGCGGGAATCTTCGTGACCTCGCTCGCCTTTGCCGTTAGCTCTCTCACAAGCTCTGCTTTATTCTCCTTATCCAATATTCCAATATCTACAGTTATAACTGGCATTTCTTTGCTCCTTTCCTTATCAATTTGCTTTCAACGGGGTGCCCCCATGACCCGCTAGCCCAGGTTTTAGGGCGGTCGGCGTCTATGGGGCTTTTTGGGACGTCACTCATTTCTTATAGTTAAGAACAGACCCTGCATCTGACTCTTCTTACAAATCAGTCGTGCTCAATTCTGGCGTATCCCCCTTGAATAAACCAATCCGCTGTACATAGAGCTGTATAAAGTGCGGTGCCCCACGAATTTAGCCTGTAACTTCGTCGCGAATTAAGCTCTTCTAGGAGATGCGCATGAACTGCTGCAGCTCCACCGGCATTCCCAATTTCACAGAGACGATGTCGAGTATCAGCAAGATGTGATAATGCTGAAACCTGATATAGCTCTCCAACACCAACGTTCTTAAGATGGCTTGCCATTCGCTGGCGTAATGAAGCTGGAACCACGTTCTCCCATACGTCAAACTCAACCGAAATTGCTTCTCCATCAATCAGGACACACTTCAGCCAGCGGATATTTTCAATGTTGTCATAGTATGGGTGGAGCGTTAGTTCATCCGATTTTGCAAGTTTATAGCCGTTGCACCTAACACAGGATGGTACAAGGTTACGTGGGTATACTGCCATCGCTGGATATTTTGATTTAGGAAGATAATGATCTACCGTAGAAACTGGTAATTGGCTGCACAGCGGGCAACGATTTTTCGGAGCACTTTGCCGAATCGACATATATGTTTCGCGTCCAGGCCTTCCTTCCGGCACAAATTTCGTGTCGTACAAGTCTACCAAATCATCCTTGGCTGCGTTCCCGCAGTGAGTATGAGTTCCAAGTGTCTCCAAAGAATAAGAGTCTGCTAATTCATCATACCTAGCGGCAAAAGATTCAAGCTGATCAAGTGATGATAGTATTCGCTGCTTGCGATGCTCTGTCCGTGCCTGGGTGTAATCGTTGGCACACGCAACAATTAGTTGCCGATATTCATCCTTTGATGGTTTTGATATTGCGTCCACGATTTATCCCTTCTTAAGGAAATGCATGCGCAGCAGAGCTCGGCCCACACTACCAAGATGACCGCCAAAGCACTGCAGAGCTTCTTCGTAGGTGGAATGCTTTGATGACAAATCGGCGATGAAGCGATGAAACCCTGATTGAACAACTTCAAGTCCAAATACTTCTGCTGTTAGCCTCCCAACACTCTCACCAAATGTTTCCATTTCTGGACGATGCGCCGATGTTGATCCTCCGATTCGAGTCATAATGTGGGCGCATCTCGAAGGAACCTCCTGTAGTACTACCGGTGAATGTGTTGCAACTACTGCAACAGCATTCCTGTTGATGAGCAATTCACTCAAACAACGCACAAATGCACTAAGTAGAGGTGGATGAAGGTGGGCTTCCGGCTCATCGAGAAGTATAAGTGTGCGTTCTTCAGTTGCTGCCACAAGCCTAGTTACTGTCAACAGAATCAACATATGCCCAGAACTGAGTCGCTCAAACCATTTTCGAAATTTGGCTGGATCGTTATTAGGTAACGCAATGTTTGCAATTCCATTCTCCGAGAACATGGGATCAGCCCCCAGTGACTCCAGCGCTTGCCTCCAGCGGGCACGCCGAACCCCCTGCCCGCACTTGTATGCTGCATCTACAAATGATTGAAATACTGCATCAGAGTCAATCGCATGTCGAACCGAACCTGTTGCAGGAGCCTCGCTCTTTAGTCCAATATACTCGTGTTCGATATTGCTCACGCACTGCGTTTCTTCGGGCATTGGGATGAAAGTGTCAATCGGCATTGAATTTTGACCCACCATAGGCGTGTTTTTTGACCCACCC